>NZ_JANXMI010000090.1 GCF_025354735.1 Rugamonas sp. | reverse complement strand
GCCGTTTTCGGATTTGGCGATTTCGTGGGTGTAACCGCCCTCGAAGTAGCTGTCGCACTCGTTGCCGAGGCGGTATTTGGAGGTCGGGCCGCCCAGGCCGTAGCAGCTTTGCGGGCCGTGGGTCGAGCTGGTGCCGGCGCCTGCGCGCAGGTAGCCGTGGAAGCCGTCGGTATCGTTGTAGGGGTCGGCGTGCGCGACGCCTGCGGTCAATGCCAGTGCCAGAGCGGCTGGCAGGGTTTTGAGGACGATATTCATTGAGTTGTCTCCTTCTGGTTATAAGCGTGTGGCCAGGACACGACGATAAAAATCCCGTCTAGTCTCAGATCCGTGCCGGCGTGTGCGCCACACTCGTTTGCTGCTGGTGGTCAATTTTGTAGTTTTTCTACGGCGATGAGACAGTAGCACTGGCCGAAATGTGATGCCAGCTTGCCGATGCCTGTAACAACAGTGGGCATAAGTGTTTGATTTTTCGGAATAAAGATTTTTCGCCCTACAAGATGAGCTTACATTTCTTTACAAAGCGGAATGGCTATACCTGCCATTCATACGGTGAATGGCGGGAATTGTTGCTTGGTTACAGTGGCTATTGCCCGCAACATTTTGCAACAAATACATACAGTTTATTGCAAAAACATTTGCTTGATTACCAACGTTGAAGCAAGTCTGTTAAGGTAGTGTTTGCAACAAACCACAATGGGCCGAATTCGGCGGGAGTTTCACAGATGGGAATCACGCGACGCAGCCGGCAGCTGGTCCGCGCGGCGGCGGCCGTCGGGCTGGCGCTCGCGTGCGCGGACATGGCCGCCGGCGCGCCCGCCACGCCCGCCGCCCGGTCCGCCGCCGCTTCGTTTGCCTCCGCCTCGGCCGGCTCGACCGCGGCCGCCCCGGGGGAAGGGCTGCAGGTGCTGCACTGGTGGAAATCGGCCAGCGAACGCCGCGCCGTCGACCTGATCGCCGCCGGCCTCAACGAAGACCACGTGCGCTGGCGCGACAGCGTCATCCCCAACGGCTCCGGGGTCGGCGCCGGCATCGTGCTGCGCAGCCGCATCCTGGCCAACGACGCGCCGGAGGTGGCCCAGGTCAACGGCATCGTGATCCGCGACTGGGCGCGCCTGAACCTGCTGCTCGACCTCGACCAGGTCGCCGCCGCCGGCCGCTGGCAGCAAAAATTGCAGCCGGCCGTCAACGCCATCATCCGGGTCGACGGCCACGTCTACGCCGCACCGGTCGGCATCCACCGCATCAACACCCTGTTTTATAACCGCCGCCTGTTCAAGCGCTTTCAACTGGCGCCGCCCGACACCTGGGCGCAGTTCGAGCACGCCGCCGCCGTGCTGCAACAGGCCGGCATCGTGCCGCTGGCGCAGAGCAGCGAGCCGTGGCAGGTCGCCACGCTGTTCGAGACGCTGGTGCTGTCCGAGGGCGCCGACTTTTACCGCGCCCTGTTCCAGCGCCGGGAAGCGGCGGCCTACGCCGACCCGCGCCTGGCCGCCGCGCTGAACCGGCTGCGCGGCCTGAAGCGCTGGATGAGCAAACCCATCCTGGAACGCACCTGGGACCAGACCACCGCCCAGCTGTCGACCGACCAGGCCGCCATGCAAGTGATGGGCGATTGGGCGAAGGGCGAGCTCAACGAGCACGCCATGGTCACCGGCGTGGACTTCGGCTGCGGCGCGGTGCCGGGCACGGCCAGCTATCACCTGTATAATGTCGACACGCTGAGCATGCTGGCCACGCGCGATACCCACCGTCCGGCGCAGGAAAAACTGGCCGCCTTGATCATGTCGCCGGCCATCCAGAGCGAGTACAACCGGATCAAGGGTTCCATCCCGGTGCTGCGTCAGCCGCAATTGTCGAAAATGGACAGCTGCGCGCTGGCATCGTTCAAACTGTTTTCCAGCGGTCCGCAAGCGCAGATACCGAGCCTGGTGCACCGCATGGCGACCGATGAAATCGTGCGCGATGCGATGGTCGCCGAGTTGCACCGCTTTTTCCTGGACGACCGGCTGGCGGTGGGCGAGACCCAGCGCCGGCTGAGCGCGATCGCGCGCACCTTTACCAAGACACCCTGAAAACCGTATGCGCAAAATCCTCATCGTCGACGACGACCAAAAAACCCGCACGCTGCTCAAGACTTACCTGGAAAAGAATCAGTACGACGTCAGCCTGGCCCACAACGGCGAAACCTTCCTGGCCGAATTTCACCGCTACGTCGACGAACTGTCGCTGGTCATCCTCGACGTGATGCTGCCCGACACCGACGGCTTCGCGCTGTGCAAGACCGTGCGGCGCCGCTCCAACGTGCCCATCATCATGCTCACGGCCAGCTCCGACGAGACCGACCGCGTGGTCGGCCTGGAGCTGGGCGCCGACGACTACATCTCCAAACCCTACAGCCCGCGCGAACTGCTGGCCCGCATCAAGGCCATCCACCGCCGCACCGGCATGGACAACGCCGCCGCGCCGCGCTTCTACCGCTTCGTCGGCTACACGCTCGACGCCGTGGCCCGCACCGTCACCGATCCGGACGGCGAGATCGTGTCGCTGACCGGGCTCGACTTCCAGCTGCTGAAATATTTCGTCGAGCACGCCGGCGACATCCTCGACCGCAACGTGCTGTGCGAAGAAACCCGCGGCCGCGACGCCGGCCCGCTGGACCGCTTCCTCGACGTCCAGATCAGCCGCCTGCGGCTGCGCCTGAACGACGGCGGCAAGCAGCCGCTGCTGATTAAAACCGTGCGCGGCGCCGGCTACGTGTTCTCCGCTGACGTCGCCGTCAGCCATGTCTAGCGGCGCCGCGCGGCGGGTCTGGTGGCGGGTGCGGCTGCTGCCGCAGTCGCTGCTGGGCCGGCTGTCGGCCGTGATGGTGGCCGGCGTGCTGCTGACCCAGCTGGTCGGCAACGTCATCTGGGCCGCCCAGCGCCACGCCGAATCGGAAGTGGAAGTGGGCACCGCCTCGCTGCACCTGGCCCACAGCGCCGCCAGCGCCATGCGCTTCTTCATCAGCCTGCCGCCCAATTACCGCCCCCTCATCATCCAGCAATTCCGCGAGATGGCCGGCACCCGCTTTCTCGTCAACATCAACCACGGACCCGTGGCCGTCACCGAAATCCACCCGCAGTTGCTGTCGGACATCGCGCTCAAGCAAATCCGCGCCACGCTGAAGGAAAACCTGCCGAATGTGTCGAATTTGCGGCTGGCGTTCGCGTGGCCGGACCAGCTCGTCGTCAGCGACGACGGCGCCACCATCAACGACCTGCCCGACAGCTGGGTCCAGCACATCGTGCTGACCAAGCCGGTGCCGGCGCCGATCTTGCTGATCCAGGCCGAGATGGAGCCGGGCAACTGGCTGTACCTGGCCACGCTGATGCCCAATCCCTATTTTCTCGAGAGCGGCAATCCGCTCACGCGCGACCGGCTGCTGGTGCAGGCGCTGTCGCTGGCGGCTGTGCTGCTGCTGTCCATCCTCGTGGTGCGCTGGACCACGCGGCCGCTGGCGGCGCTGTCGGAGGCGGCGACCGCCTTCGGCAACGGCGAACACACGCCGGTGCTGCCGGAAACGGGCAGCCGCGAATTCGTCAAGACGGCGCGCGCCTTCGGCGCCATGCGCGAACGCATCCAGCGTTACATCGAAGACCGGGAACGGCTGTTCGTGTCGATCTCGCACGATTTGCGCACGCCCATCATGCGGCTGAAGCTGCGCGCCGAGCTGCTCGACGACGACCAGCTGCGCAATGAATTCCATGAGGATTTGGACGAGCTCGACATGATGGTCAAGGGCGCGCTGCAAACC
Source organism: Rugamonas sp. (assembly GCF_025354735.1). Classification (GTDB taxonomy): domain Bacteria; phylum Pseudomonadota; class Gammaproteobacteria; order Burkholderiales; family Burkholderiaceae_D; genus Rugamonas. Next base: position 538 of record NZ_JANXMI010000090.1, on the reverse strand, counting down.
GTCAAGGACAGCGATATCCACGAAAATCCGACCGAGATCCGGCTCGATACGCTGCTCGGGCGCATGGTGCGCGACGCCCAGCTGGCCGGGCATCAGGTGTCGTTCCAGGATTCGGGCTTGAGCGTGGCGGCCAAGCCGCTGGCCTTGAAGCGGGCCATCGGCAATTTGCTCAACAATGCGCTGCATTACGGCGAGCGGGTCGAGCTCAGTGTGCACAGCAATGGCGTGAATATAGAAATCGCGATCCGCGACCACGGGCCGGGCGTGCCGGAAGCGGCCTTCGCCAATTTGTTCGAGCCGTATGTGCGCTTGGAGCATGGACGCAAGCAGAACAGCAGCGGCATGGGGCTGGGGCTGGGCATCGCGCGCGGCATCGTGCAGGCCCATGGCGGCGAGCTGGTGCTGGCGAACGATCCCGGGGGCGGCTTCCGTGCCACCATCGTGCTGCCGGGCGCCGCGTTCACGCCGCTGGTGCCGGCGTGAACGCGGCGGTCAAAACGGGTGGGGCCACGTCGCGCTAATCGGGGTCAGACCACGG
>NZ_JANXMI010000047.1 GCF_025354735.1 Rugamonas sp. | reverse complement strand
TACTTTGACACTTTCGTGTCACCCTTATTGCTAAGGGGTCGCTCACTCAAAATACTGACAGGCCACTACTTGCGTAGCGTCCTATTTCATTACTTCTTGTGAACATTTGATATTTTTTAAGTTTCACAAAACCCGAAGGCTTCGTGTGCACTTTCATCAAACGCCCACACTTATCGACTGTAAATTGTTAAAGAACTTATTCGGTACTACTCTTTGCGTTTCTGACAAATCGTTTTGTTTATCAACCGCAGAGAAAGAAGAGTATGAAGCACTTCGCTTATTTCGTCAAACCTTTTTTTACCGCTCCGCTTCTTTCGAAGCGTCCCTGACGTCTCTGCAACTGCGTTATTTTGCGTGCGTTTCATCGGGGAGGCGAACTATAGCAAAGCGCTCGCGATACTGGCAAGGCTTTTCTGCCTGAGCTTATCAAGTCCCTGCCCCGCCCTGCTCTGCTTCGTTCCAGTCCCCGTTTATTGCAGACTGTCGCAATCGGATGGCGCATCGGCGCCCCTTTGTCTAAAGTTGCAGCATTCCAATGGGATTTGCGGCGCACCCAGTAAAACAGCTGATTAACATTATCATTCAGTTACACTGTTTTGCCGATGCCCGCCGATCCGTAGCTTTGAAAGTCTTACATGCTGCCTCTGCCGAAAATACAAGAAACGCTGAAGACCACCGCGATCTGGTTGCATCGCGGCTTCGATGCGACCGCACTGTGGGTGACCCAGCTATCGTGGTGGAAGTTCCTGATGTTCGCTTCGATCGCCCTGCTGGCCGGATCGGTGTTGCAGGACGAGCTGTTCTCGCCCAGCGCGGACGAGGACGTGATCCTTAAATATAACAAGCCGCATAAAAAGAATGATGGAAACACCAATATTCTGATCGACGACAGCGGAATACAATTCAATCCGCGCGGCAAGCCGCATAAAGATGAGGCCAGCGCCTCGGCCTCGGCGGAACATCAGGACGGCGAAGACGACAAGGCCGACCACGCCGCGCCGCCCGAACCGCCGGCGTCGCCGGAGGAGCCCGCCCCGCCCGCCAAGCCGGCGAAACCCGCCAAGCCCGGCAAAGCCGCCGCTCCCGAATTGCCGGGCGACGAAGTCCACATCCCGCTGCCACCGCAAATCGGCGAGGCGCTGTCGAACGCGATAGAGGAGGCGGTCGACGATGCCGCCGAACAAAAGGTGAGCCGTTATCACAAGCAGGCGTCCACCTGGTTCCGCAGCTTCGTGTTCTTGCTGGTGCTCGCGCTGTTCGGCACCAAGGCTTTGATGGGCGGCAAGAAACGCGCGGAAGCCGAGACCATCTCCGCCAACGCGGCCGCCGAGCGCGAATCGATGCAGCGCCAACTGAGCGAGGCGAAGATGCAGATGATGCAGGCGCAAGTCGAGCCGCATTTCCTGTTCAATACGCTGGCCTCGGTCGAGCACCTGATCGAAACGGACCCGCCGCGCGCCTCGGCCATGCAGCGCAGCCTGATTAAATACCTGCGCGCGGTGTTGCCGCAGATGCGGGAAAACGCCCTCATCACCGATCTCGGGCGCGAGGCCGATATGGTGGTCGCCTATTTAAATCTGCTCAAGATGCGCATGGAAGAACGTTTGACGGTCGACTTCGACGTGCCGGACGGCCTGCGCAGCGCCGCCTTCCCGCCGATGATGCTGCAATCGATGGTGGAAAACGCGATCAAGCACGGCCTGGAAGCCAAGCCCGAAGGCGGCACGCTCAAGGTCCGGGCCGAAGTGGCGCACAGCAAGCTGCGCGTGATCGTCAGCGACAACGGCCTCGGCTTCGGCGCCATCCCCAGCGACGGCACCGGCCTCGGCCTGATGACCATACGCGAGCGTTTGAAGCTGCTGCACGGCACGCAGGGCCAGTTGCTGATCGCCGCCAACAGCCCCAGCGGCGTGATCGCCACCATCGAAGTGCCTTATCACCTCTCTAAATAGCGGCACCGGCCTGCGATTGCACGTTACCGATTGATTAATACATCGTTTCATTGAATAATTAACACTTACATTAACACTCGCCACCCATACTGAGAACCATGCCTACCGCTATCATTGCCGACGACGAACGTTTGATGCGCGACCAGCTGCGCATGCGCCTGGGCCAGGTCTGGCCCGAACTGGAAATCATCGGCGAAGCCAAGAATGGCGACGAGGCGATCGAACTGGTCGACCAGCTCCAGCCCGACTTCACCTTCCTCGACATCCGCATGCCCGGCAAGACCGGCATGGAGGCGGCGGCCGTGATCGGCGATAAAAGCCACATCATCTTCGTCACCGCCTACGACGTCCACGCGGTCGAGGCCTTCGAGCGCGGCGCCGTCGATTACGTGCTCAAGCCGCCCGAGCAGGAACGGCTGCAAATCACGGTCGAGCGCCTCAAGGCCCGCCTCGTCAAGCCGGCGGCGGACGTCAACGCCAGCGTCACGGCGATGTTGTCGCAACTGGCCGAAAAAATCACGGCGCCGAAACCGGCCTATTTGCAGTGGATACAGGCCAGCATCGGCCAGGACCTGCGCATGATACCGGTCGAGGAAATCCTGTTCTTCCGCTCCGATGAAAAATACACCAGCGTGCAGACCGAGCGCTATGAGGCGCTGATCCGCAAGCCGGTGCGCGACCTGGCCGAGGAGCTCGATCCGGCGCTGTTCTGGCAAATCCACCGCGCCACGCTGGTCAACGTCAACGCCATCGAAGGCGTGACGCGCGATATCCGCGGCCGCCACCTGGTGATGATTAAGGGCCGCAGCGACAAACTCGAAGTGAGCCGCAGCTTCCTGCATTTGTTCAAGCAGATGTAAGCAATCGGGCGCGCTCTCCTGCCCGCCTGCGGCAGATCAAGGCCGCGCCGGCGCCGTGGTTTAGTGTGGTTCGACCGGCCCGCCCCGCGGCCGCGCGAGGATCCCATGAGCCAGCCGGCGCTATTGCCAACCATCGTGCGCACGCCGCTGCTGATCGCGGCGGCGCTGCTGGCGGCGCGCGCGCTGCACGGCGTGCTCGCCACCGCGCGCGGCCAGGCCCTGGCCGGGCAATGCCGCAGTCGCCGCATCATCACCGAGCGCCAACAGGCCCAGCAGCAATCCCATTCGCAGCTGCGCGAATTGTCGGCCGCGCTGCAAACCATACGCGAGGAAGAACGCAGCCATATTTCGCGCGAGCTGCACGACGACCTGGGCCAGCTGCTGGCCACGCTGCGCATGGATTTGTCGCTGCTGCGGCAAGAAGCGCCCGGCAGTCTATCGGCCGACGCGCTGCTGCACAATATGGACCAGCTGCTGCTGACGGCGATCGCGTCGCTGCGTCGTATCGCCGGCAACCTGCGCCCGCGCGCACTCGACGAGGGCGGCCTGTATTTCGCGCTGCACGGCCTGCGCCACGACTTCGTCCAGCGCCACGCCATCGTTTGCGAACTGCTGGCCGTCGAAGAGGAACTGGTGCTCGACGACAGCCACAGCACCGCCATCTTCCGCATCGTCCAGGAGGCACTGACCAATATCGCACGCCACGCGCAAGCCGGCCATGTGCGGCTGCGCCTGCGCCGCGAAGACGGCGCTCTGCTCATCACCATCGAGGACGACGGCCGCGGCATCGCCGACGAGGATATGGACAAGGCCGCCTCTTTCGGCTTGATCGGCATGCGCGAACGGGTCTGGGCCGTCCACGGCGACATCGTCATCGGCAGCGACGGCAGCCGTGGCACCCGCATCGACATCCGCATGCCCTTGCCGGCGCGCGCCGGGCCGCCCCAATGAAAAACGCCGCCGGGCTTGCGCCCCGCGGCGTTGTCAGTTCCCGTTAAAAGCCAGGCTTAGAACGAGTGCTTGATGCCCAGATCGAAGGCTTTGTCGCCGGTACCAGCATCGGTGTTGCCACCGACGGTGTAGCCTGCGCCGTTTTTGTTCTTGATCTTGCCGTAGGCGACGTAGGTGCTGGTACGCTTGGACAAAGCGTAGGAGTAACCCACTGCGTACTGGTCGGCATCCTGGTTGAACGTGGTCTTGTCGTTCTTACGGATGTAGGAAACCATCACGGTGCCGGCGGTGCCGACTGGCACGGTGGCGCCCAGCAGCAGGTCGTTGCTGTCCAGCGAAGGCGTGAAGACGACGCCGTAAGGCTTGGCCGTGCCGTTGTTCAGCGGCGCGCTGTTGAAGCCCTTGTCGGCGCTGAAAGCGAAGTAAGCCTTCAGGACCGTGAAGTCGTAGTTGGCGGCGAACAGGGTGTTGCGGCCGGTGTCATGCAACACGGCGGCGACGCCAGCGGCGGCAGCGGTGTCGCTGTTGCGGTTGTTGTAGATCAGGCGAGCGTTCAGAGGACCGTTCGAGTAGTTGGCGCCCAGGTTGAACTGACGGCCGGCGGTAGCGTTGCCAGCTTGTTCGCCCAGGCTGTACAGGGCTTCGCCCTGGAAACCGCCGACGACCGGGGTCGAGTAGACGATGGCGTTGCTGGCGCGGGTATCGGCGCCGGCGACCGGGAACAAGTTCTTGGCGGTACCAGCGTAGCCTACGCCGAACGGATCGCCGACCTGGCCCAGGGCGTTGTACATCAGATTGTATTGACGACCCAGGGTCAGGCTGCCGGCATCCTTGCTTTTCAGGCCGACATACGATTGACGGTTGAAGGCCTGGCCGGTCGAATCTTGCGCGCCGGTATCAACCAGGACGCCTTCTTCCAGCAGGAAGACAGCCGACAGACCGCCGCCCAGATCTTCCGTACCTTTGAAGCCCAGGCGCGAAGCCGAACCGACGCCGCTGGTCACCTTGGTGACGGAGCCGGCAGCACCGCCGCGCTCCGAAACGATGCCGGCGTCAACGATGCCGTAGATCGTGACGTTCGATTGTGCGTAAGCCGAGCTTGCGAAACCTGCGATGATCATTGCTGCCAGAGTAAGTTTTTTCACTTGATGTTCTCTACTTAAGGTTGATGAAGGATTAAACACGGCGTTAATCTACGGGGCGAATCTTGCCTGTGAAATACTTCAACTTGATGACATAGGGCAAGCTGTTGTTTTTTCGCGTCACAAATGCAAAAAGCCGCACAAAGGCGGCTTTCGCTGATCTTTTATGAATGCTGCGCGTTTATTTCAGGCGGCAGCTCAGCAAATAATAGTATTCCAGCCGCTCGACGCGGATCTGGCGCACGTGGGGCGTCAAGCGCTTGCGCAGCGTGCTGTCGGTCGGATAATTGTTCATGACTTCGTAGCGCTGGCCGTCGTCGGCCGTGAGGAACTGGAAAGTATTGCCTTCCAGGTCAGTACGGGCGAACACGGTGCTGACGCCGTCGACATAAGTGCTGTCCAGCAGCACCAGCAAAACGTCCTTGCCCAGCTTGGCGCGCAACATCTTCAGGTATTTGTCCTGATCTTCGCGCTTCACGTGGGTCCACCAGCCAGCGGCGAACACAGCCGTATACCGGCCTTCCATGCCGTCCGGCAAGTTAAACGCGTCCATCACCTCGAAACTGACGATGTCCTCGTCCAGGCCGCGCGTTTTGGCCAGGGCGATCATTTCCGGCACGATATCGGTCGCGTGCACGGACTCGGCGACGTCCGCGATCAGCTCGGTCCAATAAGCGGTGCCGCAGGCCAGTTCCAGCACCTTGTGGCCTTCGAACAGTTCGGCGATCATTTCCTGGAGGTCGTCGAGGTCGTCGAAACGCTGCTCCTCGCCATAGATTTGATCGTAATTGTCGGCGTTGACGGCGTAATATTGAGCCAACTGGTTGGTAATCATGGTATTGCTTTCTTGAATATTACAGTTCGTAGTGATCTTTGGCGCCATTCATGGCCTGCTCGATCAACTTGCGGTTGAGCGTGGGGGCCAGCAGTTCGATAAAGGTGTAGATATAACTGCGCAAATACGCGCCCTGCTTGACGGCCACGCGCGACACATTCATGCCGAACAGGTGGCCCACCGGGATCGCGCGCAGGTTCTTGTCGCGTTCGGGATCGAACGCCATCCCCGCTATGATACCAATCCCCATGCCCAATTCCACATAAGTCTTGATGACATCGGCGTCGATGGCTTCGAGCAGCACGTCCAGCTTCAGGCCGCGCAGCGAAAACGCGTGGTCGATCTTGCTGCGTCCGGCGAAGGCGCTATCGTAAGTGATGATGGGGAAAGCGGCAATTTCTTCCAGCGTCACCGACTTCGATTTCAGCAAGGGATGCTCGGGCGCCACCACCACCACGTGCTCCCACTGGTAGCACGGCAGCGTGATGAGGCCGGTGATCCCGGCGATCGATTCGGTGGCGATGGCCAGGTCGGCCTGGTCGCGCTGCACCATTTCCGCGATCTGCTGCGGATTTCCTTGCAGCAAAGACAATCTTACCTTCGGAAACTTCAGCATGAAGGCCTGCACCACCTTGGGCAGCGTGTAGCGCGCCTGCGTGTGCGTGGTGGCGATGGTGAAGCTGCCGCTGTCCTGCGCCGCATATTCCTTGCCGATGCGTTTGAGGCTGTCGATTTCCTGCATAATCAGTTCGACTGAACCGAGCACCAGCCGCCCCGGCTCGGTCAGGCCGCGTATGCGCTTGCCGTGGCGGGTGAAAATATCGACGCCGAGCTCCTCCTCGAGCTCGATGATCGCCTTCGACACCCCGGGCTGCGACGTAAACAGCGCCTTGGCGGCATCGGTCAGATTGTAGTTTTGCCTTACGGCTTCGCGCACGAAACGCAGTTGATGAAGATTCATTGCAGGTCTATGCCCCGGTTTCGCATCTGAAAAACGCCCTAGCTTATACCCAATCCATATATAAGCAAATAAATACTAAGTCGTTTGGAATAAAGACGAAGTTTATTACTATTGCAGCTAGTTTGGGGATGCCTGTACACACTCTTGCGCGAGACCGCGCCGAGGCGGGCGATTTTATGCTTATTTCATGGCCTGGCGTGTATTCCTGACTACACTAAAATGCGGGTACTCCCGCCAAGCGCAAGCGACCGGCGACTATTTAGGAACACTGAACACTATGTACCACTACGATCAATACGACCACCTCATCGTCCGCGAACGCATCGCCCAATACCGCGACCAGGTGCGCCGCCGCCTGTCCGGCGAGCTGAGCGAAGCCGAATTCCTGCCGCTGCGCCTGCAAAACGGCCTGTACCTGCAACGCCACGCCTACATGCTGCGCATCGCCGTGCCCTATGGCCTGCTGGCCGCCCGGCAAATGCGCATGTTCGCCCACATCGCCCGCAAGTACGACCGCGGCTACGGCCACTTCACCACGCGCCAGAACATCCAGTTCAACTGGGTCGAGCTGGAACGGACGCCCGACATCCTCACCGAGCTGGCCTCGGTCGAGATGCACGCCATCCAAACCTCCGGCAACTGCATCCGCAACACCACGTCCGACCCCTACGCCGGCGTGGCCGCCGATGAAATCATCGATCCGCGCCCCTACGCCGAGCTGCTGCGCCAGTGGAGCACCTTCCACCCCGAGTTCATCGCCCTGCCGCGCAAGTTCAAGGTCGCCATCAACGGCGCCGTCGAAGACCGCGCCGCCATCGCCGTGCACGACATCGGCCTGACCGTGGTGCGCAACGAGGCCGGCGAGATCGGCTTCAAATTCATGGCCGGCGGCGGCATGGGCCGCACCCCCATCCTCGGCAGCGTGATCCGCGACTTCCTGCCGTGGCAGCACCTGCTGACCTACACCGAAGCCGTGATGCGCGTGTATAACCAGCACGGCCGGCGCGACAACAAGTACAAGGCCCGCATCAAGATCCTGCTCAAGGCCATCGGCGTCGAGGAATTCACGCGCCAGGTCGAAGCCGAATGGGCCGACTTGAAGGATGGTCCGGAAACCCTGACCGCCGACGAGATGAGCCGCATCGCCGCCTGGTTCGTGCCGCCCGCCTACCAGGCGCTGCCCAATGTCGACCTGGACGCCGGCCACGCCGACAACAAGGCCTACACCAACTGGATCAAGCGCAACGTCAAGCCGCACAAGCAGCCCGGCTACGCGGCCGTGGTGCTGTCGCTGAAAAAAACCGGCGTGCCGCCGGGCGACGCCACCGCCGAACAGATGGACTTCATGGCCGACTTGGCGGAGCGCTACAGCTTCGGCGAACTGCGCGTCACGCATGAACAAAACATCGTGCTGGCCGACGTCGAACAATCGAAGTTGTACGCGCTGTGGCAGGAAGCCAAGGCCCACGGTCTGGCCACGCCCAACATCGGCCTGCTGACCGACATGATCTGCTGCCCCGGCGGCGACTTCTGCTCGCTGGCCAACGCCAAGTCGCTGCCGATCGCCGCCGCCATCGCGGAACGCTTCGACAATATCGACTTCCAGCACGACATCGGCGAGATCGAACTCAATATCTCCGGCTGCATCAACGCCTGCGGCCACCACCACGTCGGCAGCATCGGCGTGCTCGGTGTCGACAAGGACGGCAGCGAATGGTATCAAGTGTCGATCGGCGGCGCCCAGGGCAACCACGCCGCCATCGGCAAGATCATCGGACCGTCGTTCTCCGCGCTGCAAATGCCGGAAGTGATAGACCGCCTGCTCACCGTCTACGTGCGCGAACGCTACGAGGACGAAGGCTTCGCCGCCACGGTGCAACGCATCGGCGTCGCCCCGTTCAAGGAGCACGTGTACGCCACGCCGATCGTGGCCGACCGTCTGGTGGGGGAGGATGAATATGTCTAATGCCGTGAAAAACCTCATCATCAAACACCGCAGCATCGTCGAAGACGACTGGACCGTGCTGCGCTTCCCCGACACCGCCGCCGACGCCGGTGCCGAGCCTTCGCCGCCGCAAGACCCGGGCAGCTTGGCCGTCCCCGCCGGCAAGGTGATCGTGCCGCTGACGGTGTGGCTGGCGCAACGCGACGCCCTCGGCGCGCGCGCCGCCGCCGGCGAGATCGGCGTCTGGATCGCCAGCGACGAACGGGCCGAGGCGCTCAAGGGCGACCTGGCGCAATTGACCGTGGTCGCCGTCGACTTCCCGAAATTCACCGATGGCCGCGGCTATTCCATCGCCTACAACCTGCGCACCCGCCTCGCCTACAGCGGCGAACTGCGCGCCATCGGCGACGTGCTGCGCGACCAGCTGTTCTCGATGCAGCGGGTCGGCTTCGACGCCTACGCCACGCGGCCCGACCGCGACATCCACGACGCGCTCAAGGGCCTGTCCGATTTTTCGGAAACCTATCAAGCCTCGGTCGACCAGAAGCTGCCGCTGTTCCGCCGCCATCTGCGCACCGGAGCCGGGACCGGCGCCGAAATTAGTGTCGAAGCGACCGATCTCGGCGCCGGCATCTGAGGAGAGCACATGAACGACCTGACCCAACTCGTCGCGGACACCCGCGCCACGCTGGCGCGCATCGCCGCCGACTTCACGCCGGCGGTGTTCGCGTCCAGCCTCGCGGCCGAAGACATGGTGCTGACGGATCTGATCCTGAAAGCCCAACTCGACATCGGCATCTTTTCGCTGGAGACCGGCCGCCTGCATCCGGAAACGCTGGCGATGCTGGACCGCGTCAAGGATACCTACGGCTACGAGATCGCGCTGTACCGCCCGCAGACCGAAGCCGTCGACGCCTACGTCGCGCAGAACGGCTTGAACGCTTTCTACGACAGCGTCGACATGCGCCGCGAGTGCTGCCGTATCCGCAAGGTCGAACCGCTGGGCCGCGCCCTGGCCGGCAACAGGGCCTGGGTCACCGGCCAGCGCCGCGCCCAATCGGCCACGCGCACCGAACTGCATGTGGAGGAGGACGACGCGGCCCACGGCATGACCAAGTTCAATCCGCTGGCCGACTGGTCGGAGCAGGACGTGTGGAACTATATCCGTGATAACAACGTGCCCTACAACGCGCTGCACGACCAGGGCTATCCCTCGATAGGCTGCGCGCCCTGCACCCGCGCCATCGAACCGGGCGAGGACGTGCGCGCCGGCCGCTGGTGGTGGGAAAACCCGGACTCGAAGGAGTGCGGCCTGCATCTGGTCGACGGCAAACTGATACGCATAAAATCCGTGGCCGCATAAGCCGCAGCAAAGAAAAGGCACAGTCCAATGAACGCAGTAATCAACACCAAACACGTCGCGCCGACCTTCGGTCTCGGCGACGTCAACGCGCGCCACCTCGACGCACTCGAATCGGAAGCCATCCACATCCTGCGCGAAGTGGCGGCCGAATGCGCCAATCCCGCGCTGCTGTTCTCGGGCGGTAAAGACTCGGTGGTCTTGCTGCGCCTGGCGGAAAAGGCTTTCCGCCCCGGCAAATTCCCCTTCCCGCTGGTGCACATCGACACCGGCCACAATTTTGCGGAAGTCATCGCTTTCCGCGACCAGCGCGCGGCCGAACTGGGCGAACGCCTGATCGTCGGCTCGGTCGAGGACTCGATCAAAAAAGGCACGGTGCGCCTGCGTAATCCGTTGACCGATTCGCGCAACGCCGCGCAAGCGGTGACGCTGCTCGAAACCATCGCCGAACACCAGTTCGACGCCTGCATTGGCGGCGCCCGCCGCGACGAGGAAAAGGCCCGCGCCAAGGAACGCATCTTCTCCTTCCGCGACGAATTCGGCCAGTGGGACCCGAAGGCCCAGCGCCCCGAACTCTGGGACCTGTACAACACCCGCGTCCACCCCGGCGAAAACATGCGCGTGTTCCCGATCTCGAACTGGACCGAACTCGATGTGTGGCAGTACATCGCCCGCGAAAAACTCGAACTGCCGTCGATCTACTTCGCCCATGAGCGCCAGGTCATCCCGCGCAACGGCCTGCTGGTGCCGCTGACCGACATCACGCCGGCGCGCGACGGCGAAACGGTGGAGACGCAGGTCGTGCGCTTCCGCACCGTCGGCGACATTTCGTGCACCTGCCCCGTGTCGTCGGACGCGGCGACGGTCGACGCGATCATCGCCGAAACCGCCGTCACGCAAATCACCGAACGCGGCGCCACCCGGATGGACGACCAGACCTCCGAGGCATCGATGGAAAAACGTAAAAAAGCAGGATACTTCTGATGAACGCACTCAATACAATAACTAGCGACGGCCAAAGAGAACGCGGCATGCTGCGCTTCATCACCGCCGGTTCCGTCGACGACGGCAAGAGCACCCTGATCGGCCGCCTGCTGTTCGACAGCAAAGGCATCTTCGCCGACCAGCTCGACGCGATGTCGCGCTCCAAGCACAAACGCACCGTCGGCGACGCCGTCGACCTGTCGCTGCTGACCGACGGCCTGGAAGCGGAGCGCGAACAGGGCATCACCATCGACGTGGCCTACCGCTACTTCGCCACGCCCAAGCGCAAGTTCATCATCGCCGACACGCCCGGCCACGAGCAGTACACGCGCAATATGGTCACCGGGGCGTCGACGGCCGACGCGGTCATCATCCTGATCGACGTGTCGAAAGTGAAGCTGCGCGAGGACGGCGGCGTCGATCTGCTGATCCAGACCAAGCGCCATTCGACCATCGCCCACCTGCTGCAAATCGAGCACGTGGTCGTCGCCGTCAACAAGATGGACCTGGTGAACTACGACCAGACGGTCTACGACCGCATCGTCAAGGCCTACCAGGAATTCGCCGCGACGCTGGGCCTGAAGGACATCACGCCGATACCGCTGTCGGCGCTGAGCGGCGACAACGTGGTCGAGGCCAGCGAAAAACTGGGCTGGTATCAAGGCCCCACGCTGATCGAACTGCTTGAGTCACTGTCGGTCTACGACGAATCGCACGCGGCGCCGTTCCGCTTCCCGGTGCAGCTGGTGGCGCGCCACAACGGCCACGAAGCGAACGACTTCCGCGGCTACATGGGCCGGATCGAAGCGGGCAAGGTCAGCGTCGGCGACAAGCTGGTGGTGCAGCCGTCGGGCCAGAGCGCGACCGTCAAGGACATCCTCACGCTGGAAGGCTCGCACCGGTCGGCCGTGGTGGGACAATCGGTCACGCTGCTGCTCAATGAATACCTGGACATCTCGCGCGGCGACCTGCTGGCCGGCAGCGAGCAGCCGGCCACGCTGCTGAAGAATTTGAACGCCGACGTCTGCTGGATGTCCGACGAGCCGCTCGACCTGCGCCGCAAATACTGGATCAAGCACGGCACCAAGCAAACGTCGGCCAAGGTCACGGCCATCGAGTCCCTGCTGGACATCAACACCCAGCAGCGCCACCAGGCCGACGGCCTGAAACTGAACGACATCGCGCGCGTCGCGCTGACCGTGCAGCAGCCGCTGGCGGCCGACGCCTATGCCGATATCCGCGCCACCGGCGCCTTCATCCTGATCGATGAAGTGACGCACCAGACGGTGGCCGCTGGTATGATTCGCTTGGATAAGCAAGATAAGTAAGCAAGGAGCAGCACAGATGCCGGCATCGCCCCACTCCGTTCGCGGAAAAGTCTACCTGATCGGCGCCGGTCCCGGCGCCCAGGACCTCATCACCCTGCGCGGCGCGCGGCTGCTGGCGCAAGCCGACGTCGTGCTGCACGACGCGCTGGTGACGGACGAGATGCTGGAACTGTGCCCGCAGGCGCAGAAGATATTGGTCGGCAAACGCTGCGGCCAGCTGTCGACGGCGCAGCAATTCATCAACAAGCAACTGGTCGATAACGCCCACAAGTTCGCGCTGGTGGTGCGGCTGAAGGGTGGCGACCCGATGCTGTTCGGCCGCGCCGACGAAGAACTGCGCGCGCTCGAAGAAGCGGGCATCGAGGTCGAAGTCGTCCCCGGCATCACCACCGCGCTGGCGGCGGCGGCGGCCACCCGGCAGCCGCTGACGAAACGCGGCGTGGCCCGCAGCGTGGCCTTCTTCACGTCGAGCACCGCGCCGGAACACAGCGGGCAGGATGCCGTTCCAGACACCGACACGCTGGTTCAGTACATGGGCGGGCGCGAAGCCATCGCCACGGCGGAACGCCTGCTGGCGCAAGGCCGCCACGCCGACACGCCGGTCGTCGTCATCGAAAATTGCAGCCGTCCGGACCAGCGCATCATGCGTTTGACGCTGGCCACGCTGGCGCTGGGACTGGGCTCCAAGCACGGCCCGGTGCTGGTGATGCTGGGCGAGGCGATGCAGGCGCGCGCGCATCAAAGCTTCGACAGCGAGCCCGTTCAAGACGAGTCGCAGCAGCGCACCGCCTGACCATCCGCCCTTTGCGCGGCCGGCCGATATAGAATATGCGATCTTATCGGCCGAAGGACATTACATGAATTATCGAGTACCCGCCTGCGCACCGGCATTCCGGGCGGCGGCATCGTGAAAAACCTCCGCGCAAAACTGCTGGCCCTTCCCCTGCTGATCCTGTCCCTGTCCCTGCCTGGCGTCGCGCCGGCGGCAGAGCCGCTGCCCGTCTACGGCTACAAGATCGTCCACGCCTATCCGCACGATACCAGGGCGTTCACCGAAGGCCTGTTATATCGCGACGGCTTTTTATACGAGAGCACCGGGCTGAAAGGCCACTCGTCGATCCGCAAGGTCGACTTGAAAACCGGCCGCGTGCTGCAATCGAAGGAACTGCCGCCGCAGTATTTTGGCGAAGGACTGACCGAGTGGAACGACACGCTGGTCGGACTGACGTGGCAGACCAATGTCGGCTTCGTGTTCGACCTGGCGAGCTTCGACGTCAAGCGCCAGTTCGCGTTCAGCGGCGAAGGCTGGGGACTGACGCACAACGATCACGCGCTGATTATGAGCGACGGCACGGCGACGCTGCGCGAGCTCGATCCCAAGACGTTCGCGGAAGTGCGCCGCATACCCGTCACGGCCGACGGCATCGCGGTCGACCAGATCAACGAACTGGAATGGGTGGGCGATGAAATCTACGCCAATCTGTGGCACACCAACGTCATCGCGCGCATCGCACCGGCGACCGGCAAGATCGTCGGCTGGATCGATTTGTCGGGAATTTATCAGCAGGCCGGCATGGGCGACAACGGCGACGATGTCCTCAACGGCATCGCCTACGACGCCCAGAACAAACGCTTGTTCGTGACCGGCAAGCTGTGGCCGAAAGTGTTCGAGATCGAGCTGGTACTGCGGCCGATGCGGCGCCAATAGCCGCGTAAAAAGGACCGTTAAGCCGGGCCGCAAAACAAGGGCATTGGGACAACGGCCGCGACATCGGGTCCGCGACATCGGGGGCAGACCACGGTTTCGAGAGATTCATTCGAAACCGTGGTCTGACCCCGTCACCGGCGACCGGCTGATCGACGAAACATCACATCAACCGTATCCAGTTACCCTTATAGACCACCGGTCCGCTCGGTCCTCCATGCGGATCGCGCGAGCCGCCCTTCGGTTCCAGCGTGACGGCGATCAGCGTGACATCGCCGCCGATGGCGTTGGCCGGCAAGGTCAGCCTGGCATTGTGGTTATCGGCCACGATACCCAGCGAGCGTGGCGCGCCCTTGGCGGGTATGGCCCACAGCTGCAGCGTCTTGTCGTCGGCCACCGAGACGCCGCTCAACACGCGCGCCTCGAGTTGATGGTGCGCGTTATCGGCCGTCAGCACCATCGCGCTCTGCGACTTTTCGTCCGTCAGCGTGGCGACATAATTAATGGTCGGCGCTTCCAGGGCGCGGCTGCCCAGCACCACCACCAGCAAGGTTGCCAGCGCCGTCGACGCGACGCCCAGCGAGCGCCAGAACGTCACCGATTCATTGCGCCAGAATTCCCAGACCCGGGCCGCGGGCCGCAAATTCAAACGCCGCTCGATGCTCTGCCAAACCTGCTTGCGCGGTCGCTGCGCGCCGGCGAATTCGGCCAGCGGCGTCAGTCGGTCCTGCCACTCGGCGGTGGTGCGGCGGAGCGCCGCGTCATTGTGCATCCAGCCCTCGAAACGGCGCCGGGCCCCGCCCTTCAAGGTGCCGATCACATATTCGGCCGCCAGTTTTTCGCGCAGGGTCGGCTTGTCACGGATGTTCATGCGCGCTCCCGTTTCGCCAGGCAGGTCTTGAGGCGCTCAAGGCTGCGCCGTATCCAGCTCTTGACGGTACCTATCGGCAGCGCCAGTTGCTGCGCCACTTCGCTGTGCGACAGGTCGTGAAAGAACGCCAGTCCCACCACCTGCCGCTGCGGCCCTTCCAGCGTCGACATGCACCACGCCAGCGCCTTGGCGTCGGCGCTCATTTCCAGCGCCTCGATCGGTGTCGCCTGGGGGTCGTGTAAGGCATTGAGAACCTCGCTGTCAAACTGTTCGCCATCGATTTCGGTCGTCGCGTCGCTGCGGCGCAGCAGGTCGAAGGCCTTGTTGCGCACGATGGTCGCCATCCACGTCATGGGCGCCGCCAAATGGCTTTGATAACTGCCGGCGTTGTTCCAGACCGCGACGAAACTCTCTTGCAGGACTTCTTCGGCCAGCTCCCGCTTATGCAATATACGCAGCGCGAAGCCAAACAGTTTCGACGAAGTTGCATCATATAAAGAACGGAATGCGACGGCGTCGCGGCGGGCGGCGCCTTGCAGCCAGTCGCGCAGCTGCTGGGGATCGAGGGATGGGACGTCGGAGGCCACAGCGAACCTTTAGGGTGAGAGGATGGGAGGGATCGACAGCCCGGCGCCGCCGGTGCCACCTTGGTATTGACTCGTGCGTGAGAAAAATACCACACAACCGCCGTTTTCGAAAAATTAATCTTATCGAATCTGAATCCGCTTCCAGCGCCTCCCCGTATAAGCCTGTGCAGCACCTTGTACGCAAACTAATATTGGGGGATCAAGATGTCAACACTCGTCAAAAAAGCGCTGGGCCTGGCGCTACTGAGCACGTTCGCAAGCGCCTACGCGCCGTCGGCCGTGGCGTCCAGCCACCGCGAAGCGCCATTCATCACACAAAACCCGAAAGTCGACGGCACCGACTTTTATATGTTCCGCAGCTATGAGCCGGGCCGCTCCGGCTTCGTCACCATGATCGCCGACTACGTCCCGCTGCAAGACCCGGGCGCCGGTCCGAACTATTTTGAAATGGACCCGAACGCGCTCTATGAAATCCACATCGATAACAACGGCGACGCCAAGGAAGACCTGACGTTCCAGTTCCGCTTCTCCAATACCAACAAGGACACGCAGCTCACCGTCGGCGGCAAACAGGTCTCGATCCCGCTGGTGATCAACGGCGGCGCCATCGCCGGCGTCAACGCGCCCGGCACCAATGTGCGTGAAACCTACGCCGTCACCGTGGTGCGCGGCGACCGCCGCACCGGCACCCGCGCCACCGTCGTCAACGCCGACACCGGCGCGGCCAGCTTCGACAAGCCGATCGACAATATCGGCAACAAGTCGATCCCGAACTACGCCGCCTACGCCGCCGCCCACGTCTACAACATCACCATCCCCGGCTGCGCCACGCCGGCCAGGATGTTCGTCGGCCAGCGCAAAGATCCTTTCGTCGTCAACCTGGGCGAGACCTTCGACCTGATTAACATCAAGGCGCCGGCCACCGAATTCGCGGCCAACGCGGAAAGCGCGGCCAAGGATGACTTGGCGGGCAAGAACATCACCTCGATCGAACTCGAAGTGGCGACCGCCTGCCTGGTCGCGGCCAGCAGCACCGATCCGGTGATCGGCGGCTGGACCACGGCCAGCATGCGCCAGGGTCGTTTGCTCAACCCCACGCCGAACAGCAGCACGCCGTCGAAGGAAGGCGGCGCCTGGACCCAGGTGTCGCGCCTCGGCGCGCCGCTGGTGAACGAAGTGGTGATCGGCTTGAAGGACAAGGACACCTTCAACAGCAGCAAGCCTTCCGGCGACGCGCAGTTCGCGACCTACGTCACCAATCCAACGCTGCCGGCGCTGATCGAAATCCTGTACGGCAGCGCCGGCGCCAAGGCGCCGACCAACTTCCCCCGTAACGATCTGGTGGCCGCCTTCCTCACCGGCGTGAAGGGCTTGAACCAACCGGCCACGGTCACGCCGTCGGAGATGCTGCGTTTGAACACCTCGATCGCGGCGGTCGCGATGGGCGGGCAAAACCGCCTCGGCGTGATCGGCGGCGACAATGCCGGCTTCCCGAACGGCCGCCGCCCCGGCGACGACGTGGTCGACATCGCGCTGCGCGTGGTGATGGGCAAACTGTGCACGCTGAACCTGGGCTGCGCGCCGACCGACGCAGTGGCCGGCGGCCTGCACTTCACCGACGGCGCCTACCTGGACGACAGCTTCTTCAACGCCAGCTTCCCGTATCTGAAAACGCCGTTGCCAGGCTCGCCGCAGCAGTAACGCGGCATCCATCTGAGATAGGAGAGCGACATGAAAAAACTAAGCCTGATCGCGCTCACGGCCCTGGCCTTGAGCGCATGTAGCGGCGGCGGCGACAGCAACGGCGGCGTCAATAACGGCGGCGGCGATAGCGGTACGCCGGCCACGCCGACGATAGATGCCTTCGTCACCTACGTCATGGGATTGATCGGCGTGTCCGATGAAACCAGTTCGCCGATCGCCGTCGAAGCGGTGGTGGCGACGGCGCCGGAAAACACCGAGCCGGTCGCCGTGAAATAAGCAAGCAACGCAGACGTCAACGGGGCGGGCGCAATATGGCCCGCCCCGCGTCCGCCCCGCACTTCGATGATCCATCGCTGGAAACGCCATGAAACCACATCCTCTTTTCCGCCTTGTCTCCGCCCTGGCACTGTGCGCGCTGGGCGCACAGTGCGCCGGCGCGGCGCCCTATATTCCGGCCAGCGGCGCCCAGGTGATCGAGACGCTGCCGCGCCGCAGCGACCCGGTGCAGCAAGACCTGCAACGGCTGCGCGCCGGCTTGACCGCGCATCCGGACGACCTGTCGCTGGCGACCAATCTGGCGCAGCGCTACATCGCGCTGGGCCGCAGCGAAACCGATCCGCGCTATCTCGGCTACGCGCAGGCGGCGCTGGCGCCGTGGTGGAAGCTGGCCGCGCCGCCGCTGCCGGTGCGCCTGCTGCGCGCCACGCTGCTGCAAAGCACCCACCACTTCGAGGCCGCGCTGGCCGATCTCGATGGCGTGCTGGCGGCCGATCCGAACAACGCGCAGGCGTGGCTGACGCGCGCCACCGTGCTCACCGTGCGTGGCGACTACGCCGGCGCCACCACCAGCTGCGCCCACGTGTCGGCGCTGTCGAATGAACTGGTCGCCATCACCTGCATCGCCAACGTCGGCGCGGCCACCGGGCGCTCGCTGAAAAGCGACCAGTTGCTGGACCTGACGCTGCAACGCAGCACCGGCGCGCCGCAGGAGCTGGAAGTGTGGGCGCTGACGCTGCTGGCCGAAATGGCCACCCGCCGCGGCGACGCCGTGCTGGCCGAAAGCCGCTACCGCCGCGCGCTGGCACTGAGCCCGCGCGACAGTTATTTGCAGGCCGCGTATGCCGACCTGCTGCTGGCGCAAAAACGGCCGGCCGAAGTGATCGCGCTGGTCAAGGACGAAAGCCGCATCGACGCGCTGCTGCTGCGCCATGCGCTGGCGCTGCAACAGCTGCCCGACAGCGCGGCGGCGCTGGCCAGCGACACCGCCGAACTGGGCGCCCGCTTCAACGCCGCCATGCAGCGCGGCGACACTGTGCATCAGCGCGAACAGGCCGCGTTTGAACTGTATCTGCGCCACGACCCGAAAGCGGCGCTGGCGCTGGCCAGGAAAAACTGGGCGGTGCAGCGCGAAGCGGCCGACGTGCAAATCTATCTCGCTTCCGCGTTGCAGGCGCAGGACGACGCCGCCGCCGGGCCGGCGCTGGACTGGATCGCCGCCAACCACGTCGACGACGTCACGGCGCTGCGTCTGGCGCGTCAACTGAAAGGCATATGATGAAGCGTTCCCCATTCTGCCTCCTGTTATCCCTCGCGTTGCTGGTGGGCGCCATCGTCGCGCCGCCGGCGCAGGCGCACAAACCGAGCGACAGCTATTTGACGCTGCGCGTCGACGCCGACCAGGTCGACGGCCAGTGGGACATCGCGCTGCGCGACCTCGACTTCGCCATCGGCCTCGATAAAAACGGCGACGGCCAGCTGACCTGGGACGAGATCCGCGGCCAGCACGCGGCCATCGCCGCCTATGCGCTCGAACATTTGGCGCTGTCGACGGCGCGCGGCGCCTGCAAGGTCGCCGTCACCGAACAGCTGATCGACCACCACACCGACGGCGCCTACAACGTCATGCGCTTCCACGCGGCCTGCCCCGATCCCGTCGCCACGCTGACCATAGGCTACCACCTGTTCGCCGACATCGACCCGCAGCACAAAGGGCTGCTGCGGATGGAACACGCGGGCGTCACGTCGACCGCCATCTTCGATCCCGACCACGCCAGCCAGGCGCTGTCGATGACGGCGCCGGACCGGCTGGCGCAGTTTGGCGCCTACGTCAAGAACGGCATCTGGCATATCTGGATAGGCTACGACCACATCCTGTTCCTGCTGTCGCTGCTGCTGCCGGCGGTGCTGCTGGGCGCACGCGGCGCGCCGACATCGACGCTGAAGGAATCGTTCATCGACGTGCTCAAGGTAGTGACGGCGTTCACGCTGGCGCACTCGCTGACGCTGACGCTGGCCAGCCTGTCGGTGATTTCGCTGCCGTCGCGCTGGGTCGAATCGGCGATCGCGGCGTCGGTGGTGCTGGCGGCGCTGAACAATCTGTTCCCGCTGTTCCGTGGCCGCCGGCCGCTGGCCGCTTTCGCCTTCGGCTTGATCCACGGCTTCGGCTTCGCCAGCGTCCTGATTGATCTCGGCCTGCCGCAAGGCGCTTTGATGATGAGTTTATTCGGCTTCAACCTCGGCGTCGAAATCGGCCAGCTGTCCATCGTCGCCGTGTTCCTGCCGCTCGCCTTCGTGCTGCGCGGGACGCTGTTCTACCGACGCCTGATGACGGGCGGCTCGGCGCTGATCGCGCTGATCGCCGTGGTCTGGCTGGTCGAGCGCGCGTTCGACCTGAAAGTCATCAGCGCCTGAGCGACCGGCGCGCTCCGCTACAATACGCGCTTGAACAATCGGGCGGCACAGGGAGCGGGCATGGATCAGACATCGGAAGCATCGGAAGCATCGGGGGCAGCGGAAGCGGCGGAAGCATTCGAGGCATTGCAGCGCGCCTGGCAGGCGCTCGAAGAAGAGCGCTACGACGACGCGCTGCGTGAACATCTGTGGCTGCACGAAGAAGGTCCGAACGGTATGCGCCTGTCCTACGCGCTCGATGGCTGGACCCGACTCGCGGCGGTCTATCCGGCCGCGCACGCGGCGCTGGACGAGGTGCGCGGCCGGGCCGCCGCGCAGCTGCTGGCCGGCAGCGGCGACCAGGGCCGCTTCGACGAATACGAGGCGATCAACCGCCATCTCGACGAAGAACACCTGACCAGCACACTCTTTGTGGAACTCGACCAGCTCTACCCGGAACTGGCGGCGCTCTGCGCCCGGCGCGCCTTGCCGACGCTGGTCAAAAACGGCGAGTGCCAGCTGGCGCGCCATTACTACGGTGTGCCGGCCGACTATCTGGCCGCGCAGGCGGCCCGTCTTAACAACGCGCCGCGGCGCGACGCCGAGAAAGTACACCGGGTCGAGATGCGGGCCATGATTGAAATCTCCAACTACTGCATGGCCGTCAATCTGCTGCTGGAGACCTTGCGCGGCGTCGGCGAATCGGGCGACGAAATCAAGGCGGCCGCGCTGGCGCTGCCGGATTCGGAGGATTTGCGCCGCGACGTGCGGCGCGAGCTGGCGTCGCCCGGCACCATGCGCGATGAAATGGTGGCGGCGGAAATCAGGCGGGCAGAGTGAGGTGAGCCGGAGGCGGCGCGGCGCGCCGGCGGATCATTGGGTCAGCGGGTCGGCAGCGAGGCCACGCAGTAATCGGTGATCGCGGCCAGCACGGCGGCGTTTTCGCCGACCGCTTCGGCGACGTTGATGCGCAGCTGCGGCAGGTCGATGCGCAGCTGGTCCACCATCAGCGGCAGGTCGCGCAGCACGTGACCGCCCTGCCCTAAAAATACCGGCACCACGGTGATGTCGGCGATGCCGGCGGCGCACAGCTGCGCCACCAAGTCGGGCAGGCGCGGCGTCATCAACTCAAGGAAGGCCAGCGATACCGCCACCTCCGGCATGCGCGCCTGCGTCATGTCGCGCAGGCGCTCGAAGGGCGCGGCCCACGAAGCGGCGCGCGCGCCGTGCGCGAACAGGACCAGCGCGCGCGCGCTGGATGGCGCTTGCTGTACGGTGGTCGCGTCCATCGTCAGTGTCGCTCCACCCACCACAAGGCGCCCAGCGCCAGCAGCAGATACAGTGTGCTCGGCGCGGCGGCCGTCACCACCGCCGGCCAGGTGCTGAGCAGGCCCAGATGCGAGAACAACGTGTTGACCAGCATGAAGCTCACGCCCAGCATGATGCCGACAAAAATTTTCAGACTGACGCCGCCGCTGCGCGTATGCAGGTATGCGAACGGCAGCGCCATCGCCATCAGCACGAAGATGGCCAGCGGATCGAACAGCTTTTTCCAGAACGCGATCTTGAAGCGCTCGTTCTCCTGCTTGTTCTCCTGCAGGTGGCGCGAGTAGACCGACAGCTCGGAGGCCGACATGGTTTCCGGATCGGAGGCCGACACCGACAGAATTTTCGGCGTGATCTCCGAGATCAGATCCTTGGTCGGCGTCTGCGTGATCGAGACCGCGCTGGCGTCCTGCGCAAAATTATTTTCGACATTGGCGACGCTGCCCGGCTTGAGCAGGAAAGAATTGGTGAAGCGGTTTTCCGTCACCTCGTACAAACGCCAGGTGTTGTTGCCCTGGTAGGACGCGCTCTTGGCGACGATGATGGAGCGCATGCGGAAGCTGGCGTCGAACTCGTACAATTTAACGCCCAGCAGCTGGCCGTCGGGCCGCACTTCCTTCACGTTGAAGAAGCGCGAGCCGGCCGGCGTGCCGGTCATGCCGTTGCTCTTGACGATATCCTTGGTCCACAAGCCGGAGCGGAATTCGCCGGAGACGGCCGCGCCCTGCGCGCTGAGGCGGATTTTTTCGGCGATCGGCGTGGTGCGCGGCGCGATCAGCTCTCCGAAAATAAACGTAATCACCACCAGCACCACGCCTATTTTGGCCAGCATGCCCGCCGCCATCCGGGTCGACATGCTCGACGCGCGCATGATCGTGAATTCGGACGTCGACGCGAATTGCGCCATCGTGTAGATGGTGCCGATCAGCGCCGCCACCGGCATCACTTCATACACGCGGTTGGGCAGCATGATGAGCACATACAAAAACGCGTGCTGGATGCCGTAGCCGTTCTTGCCGACCGACGGCAGTTCGCCGGTCAAGTCCATGAACGCTTGCAGCGCCAGGAAGGCCGCCAGCACAAAGGCCACAGCCTGCAGGATCGAGACCGCAAAATATCGTTGCAGGATTTTCATAACGGTGCGGCGTCCTTGCTCGCTTGGCGGCCGGCGTACTTGCGCTTCTTGTAAGCGGCCAGCAGCACCAGCGGGTGATAGCGGTGGTTGACGTTCAGGCGCCAGGCGAACAGGCCCATGACGATCAGGGTCGCCAGCAGGTGCAGCGGCCACCACGACACGCCGAACTGCAGGCGGCCCTGCTTGACGCTCGCTTCCAGCAGCTTGACCAGATTGATGTAGGTGAAGAAGATCAGCAGCGCGATAATCAGATTGGCCGAACTGCCGGCGCGCGGGTTGACGAAACCGAGCGGTATCGCCAGCAGCACCAGCACCAGGCAGGTCAGCGGCGACGCCAGGCGCCACAGCAGCTCGGCCCTGGTGAAGCGATTCGGGTCCGCCAGCAGCGCGGCGGTGGGCAGCGCGTCGACGTTCAGGTCCGCGCCCAGTTCCTGCGCCTGACTGGCCACGCGCATGCTGTAGCTTTCGAATTCCATGGTCTGGAAATCGGCCAGGCCCGGCGTGCCCTGGTAGCGGCGGCCGTTCTTCAATTCCAGAAAACGTTCGCCGTTGGGCGCGTTGTTGACGACACCCTCCTTGGCGACGATGATGGCGGTGCCGCGTTCATCGACGGTGTTGACGAAGACGTTTTGCACCACGGCCGTTTTGCCGGCGGCGCCTTCGACGAAGAAGATGCGGTTGGTCGACGCCGATTCCTTGAACTGGCCGGGCGAGACTTTTTGCAGGTCTTCGCGTTTTTCGAAGCGCTCGATGTAGTCCGAACTTTTATGGCGCGCCCACGGCGTGGCGACAAAGGTCAGCAGCGCCGTCAGCACCACCATCGGCAAACCGAAACTGAGCACGGGCCAGATCCAGCGCGTCAGACTGAGGCCCGATGCGAACCACACCACCATCTCCGAATCGCGATAACTGCGCGTGACAACCATCAGTACTGAAATAAAGCTGGTGAGGATCAGGATAGTTGGAAGATAATTCAAGGCTGCGAAGACGAGCAGCGCGACCACGTCGTTCGATGCGACCTTGCCACCGGCGGCTTTGCCGAGAATGGTGATCAGGGTCCACGTGACCATAATGGTAAACAACACCGTAAAGGTGGCCCCGGCGGCACTGACCAGTTCACGACGTAGGGCGCGTTGAAAAATCATTCGATGTTTATAATTCGGTTTTAGGTTAACAGTTAAGCACAGCGCTTGGATGCAAGCGCACGACACGGAGAATCAAATGGACTTTAGCATAAAAGCATTCGACACAAAAAACACCATCACGTCGGCCAAGACCGGCGTCGTCGCCGTGGCTGTATTCGAAAACAAGAAGCTCTCGCAGGCCGCCAAGGCGCTCGACAGCGCCGGTGAAATCACGGCGGCGCTCAAGTCCGGCGACATCACCGGCAAGGCCGGCACCACGTTGCTGCTGCGCGGCGTGAAAGGCGCCGTGGCCGAGCGCGTGCTGCTGGTCGGATTGGGCAGCGACGAAACGGTCAGCGAGAAAAGCTTCGCATCCGGTATGACGGCGGCGCTCAAGGCATTCGGTGCGCTGGGTGCGAGCGACGCCATTATCGCACTTCCCATGACGGAAGTGAAAGAGCGCGATGTGAATTGGGCGATCCGCTGCGTGGTGCAGGCCGCGCACGAAAGCGAATACCGCAGCGACGGCCAAAAGAGCAAGAAGGACCCGGCGCCGGTGGGCGTGAAGAAGATCGCGCTGGCCGTGCCGAGCAGCCCGGCCACCAAGCTGGCGCTGGCCCAGGCCATCGCCATCGCCAACGGCATGGACCTGACCAAGGACCTCGGCAACCTGTCGGCCAACATCTGCACCCCGACCTATCTGGCCAACGCCGCCAAGAAGCTGGGCAAGGACTACAAGTTCGACGTTGAAGTGCTGGACCGCAAACAGCTCGAAGCGCTGAAGATGAACAGCTTCCTGTCGGTCACCAACGGCAGCGACCAGCCGCCGAAGTTCATCGTGTTGAAGCACATGGGCGGCAAGGCCAAGGACGCGCCGGTGGTATTGGTCGGCAAGGGCATCACCTTCGACACCGGCGGCATCTCGCTCAAGGCCGGTCCCGGCATGGACGAAATGAAGTACGACATGGGCGGCGCCGCCTCGGTGCTGGGCACCTTCCGCGCCATCGGCGAAATGAATTTGAAACTGAACGTGATCGGCGTGATCGCCGCCTGCGAAAACATGCCGTCGGGCCGCGCCACCAAGCCGGGCGACATCGTCACGTCGATGAACGGCTTGACCATCGAGATCCTCAACACCGACGCCGAAGGCCGCCTGGTGCTGTGCGACGCGCTGACCTACGCCGAGCGTTTCAATCCGGCCGCCGTGGTCGACATCGCGACGCTGACCGGCGCCTGCATCGTGGCGCTGGGCCACCACAAGAGCGGCTTGTTCACGCGCGACGACGCCGCCCACAACGCGCTGGCGACGGAGCTGATGGCCGCCGGCCAGGCCGCCGGCGACACCGCGTGGCGCCTGCCGATCGGCGAAGAGTACAACGAGCAGCTCAAGTCCAACTTCGCGGACCTGGCCAACATCGGTTCGCCGGGCGGCGCCTCGTGCACGGCGGCGGCTTTCCTGGAAAACTTCACGCGCAAGTATACCTGGGCGCATCTGGACATCGCCGGCACGGCCTGGAAATCGGGCGGCGCAAAAGGCGCGACCGGCCGTCCGGTTCCGCTGCTGACCAACTTCCTGCTCGGCCGCGCCTAAGCACCGGCGTTGCGGCGGCTTTCGGCCCGCCGCGTGGCCCAGGGGGTCAGATTCCGGGCCGACCCGCACGCCAATAAAAAAGGCAGCTCGATTCGTGAACTGAACCCCAAAAGTTGGACACCAACTTTTGGGTTTTTTTCATGACCAAGTACA
>NZ_JANXMI010000010.1 GCF_025354735.1 Rugamonas sp. | reverse complement strand
TACGACATACTCGATATCGCGACGACGTCGGAGTTCGAAGAAGTCGCTTATCTGCTCGTGCATGGCAAGTTGCCGAACCGCGCCGAACTCGCAGGCTACAAGGCAAAGCTGAAGGCGTTGCGCGGGATTCCGGCCGCGGTGAAAGCGGTGCTTGAACAACTACCGCCGTCGACACATCCGATGGACGTGATGCGCACGGCGGTATCCGCGCTCGGCTGCATGGTGCCGGAGAAGGACGACCACAACGCGCCGGGCGCGCGCGACATCGCCGATCGTCTGATGGCGTCCTTCGGTTCGATGCTGCTGTACTGGTATCACTACAGCCATAACGGCAAGCGCATCGACGTCGAGACCGACGACGACTCCATCGGCGGCCATTTCCTGCACCTGCTGCATGGCGAGAAGCCATCGGACAGCTGGGTGCAAGCGATGCACACCTCGCTGATCCTGTACGCCGAACACGAGTTCAACGCGTCGACGTTCACCAGCCGCGTCATCGCCGGCACCGGTTCGGACATCCACTCGGCCATCACCGGCGCCATCGGCGCGCTGCGCGGTCCCAAGCACGGCGGCGCCAACGAATTCGCGTTCGAAATCCAGAAGCGCTACGAAAACGCGGACGAAGCCGAAGCCGACATCCGCAACCGCGTCGCCAACAAGGAAGTGGTGATCGGCTTCGGCCACCCGGTCTACACGATTTCCGATCCGCGCAACGTCGTCATCAAGGAAGTGGCGCGCAGCCTGTCGCAGGAAGCCGGCTCGATGAAGATGTTCGACATCGCCGAGCGTCTGGAAACCGTCATGTGGGACATCAAAAAAATGTTTCCCAACCTGGACTGGTTCTCGGCCGTGTCCTACCACATGATGGGCGTGCCGACCGCGATGTTCACGCCGCTGTTCGTCATCTCGCGCACCTCCGGCTGGGCCGCGCACATCATCGAGCAGCGCATCGACAACAAGATCATCCGCCCGAGTGCCAACTACGTCGGCCCGGAAGACCTGCACTTCGTCCCGATCAAAGACCGTCAATAAGCCGTCCCCAAATAAGCTGACTCCAAATGAACACTCACTTCCGCAAATCCCTGCCGGGCACCGCGCTCGATTACTTCGACGCGCGCGCCGCCGTCGACGCGCTTGCGCCCGGCGCCTACGACAAGCTCCCCTACACCTCGCGCGTGCTGGCCGAAAACCTGGTGCGCCGCTGCGATCCCGATACGCTCAACGCCTCGCTGGCGCAGCTGATCGAACGCCGCCGCGACCTCGACTTCCCGTGGTTCCCCGCGCGCGTGGTCTGCCACGACATCCTCGGTCAAACCGCGCTGGTCGACCTGGCCGGCCTGCGCGACGCCATCGCCTTGCAGGGCGGCGATCCGGCGCTGGTCAACCCGGTGGTGCCGACGCAGCTGGTGGTCGACCACTCGCTGGCCGTGGAATGCGGCGGCTTCGATGAAAACGCGTTCGAGAAAAACCGCGCCATCGAAGACCGCCGCAACGAAGACCGTTTCGACTTCATCAACTGGACCAAGAAGGCGTTCAAGAACGTCGACGTGATCCCGCCGGGGAACGGCATCCTGCACCAGATTAATCTGGAGCGCATGTCGCCGGTGGTGCAGGTGGCCGACGGCGTCGCCTATCCCGATACGCTGGTCGGCACCGACTCGCACACGCCGATGGTCGACGCGCTGGGCGTGATCGCCATCGGCGTCGGCGGCCTGGAAGCGGAGAGCGTGATGCTGGGCCGCGCATCGTGGATGCGGCTGCCCGACATCATCGGCGTCGAGCTGACCGGCAAGCCGCAGGCCGGCATCACCGCCACCGACACCGTGCTGGCGCTGACCGAATTCCTGCGCAAGGAAAAAGTGGTCTCCTCCTATCTCGAATTTTTCGGCGCCGGCGCTTCTCACCTCACTCTGGGCGACCGCGCCACCATCTCCAACATGGCGCCCGAATATGGCTCGACGGCGGCCATGTTCTTCATCGACGAGCAGACCATCAAGTACCTGAAGCTGACCGGCCGTGACGATGAACTGGTCAAGCTGGTGGAGCTGTACGCGAAGCACACCGGCCTGTGGGCCGACAGTTTGCAGACCGCCGAATATGAGCGCGTCATCTCCTTCGACCTGTCGTCGGTGGTGCGCAACATCGCCGGTCCGTCCAATCCGCACAACCGCGTGCCGACCTCCGAGCTGGCCGCGCGCGGCATCAGCGGCGTGGTCGAAAACGAAGCGGGCCTGATGCCCGATGGCGCCGTCATCATCGCCGCCATCACCAGCTGCACCAACACCAACAACCCGCGCAACATGATCGCCGCCGGTCTGCTGGCGCGCAACGCCAACCGGCGCGGCCTGACGCGCAAGCCGTGGGTGAAAAGTTCGCTGGCGCCCGGCTCCAAGACGGTGACGCTGTACCTGGAAGAAGCGCAGCTGATGACGGAGCTGGAGCGGCTCGGCTTCGGCGTCGTCGGCTACGCCTGCACCTCGTGCAACGGCATGTCCGGCGCGCTCGATCCGGCGATCCAGAAAGAAGTCGTCGAGCGCGACCTGTACGCGACCGCCGTCTTGTCGGGCAACCGCAATTTCGACGGCCGCATCCACCCGTATGCGAAGCAGGCTTTCCTCGCCTCGCCGCCGCGGGTGGTGGCCTACGCGATCGCCGGCACGATCCGCTTCGACATCGAGAAGGACATCCTCGGCATCGACGCCGACGGCCACGCCGTGACGCTGAAGGACATCTGGCCCAGCGACGAGGAGATCGACGCCATCGTCGCCGCCAGCGTCAAGCCGGAGCAGTTCCGCAAGGTGTACATTCCGATGTTCGCCAAGCAGGCCGACGACGGCATCAGCGTCAGCCCGCTGTACGACTGGCGTCCGCAGACCACCTACATCCGCCGGCCGCCGTACTGGGAAGGCGCTCTGGCCGGCGCCCGCACGTTGACCGGCATGCGTCCGTTGGCGGTCCTCGGCGATAACATCACCACCGACCACCTGTCGCCGTCGAACGCCATCATGCTCGATAGCGCGGCCGGCGAATACCTCGCGAAAATGGGGCTGCCGGAAGAAGACTTCAATTCCTACGCCACCCACCGCGGCGACCACCTGACCGCGCAACGCGCCACCTTCGCCAATCCGACGCTGAAGAACGAGATGGTGATGGTCGACGGAAAAGTGCGAGCCGGCTCGCTGGCGCGCATCGAACCGGAAGGCACGGTGACGCGCATGTGGGAAGCCATCGAGACCTATATGGAACGCAAGCAGCCGCTGATCGTCATCGCCGGCGCCGATTATGGCCAGGGTTCGTCGCGCGACTGGGCCGCCAAGGGCGTGCGCCTGGCCGGCGCGGAGGCGATCGTGGCCGAAGGTTTTGAGCGCATCCACCGCACCAATCTGGTCGGCATGGGTGTGCTGCCGCTGGAGTTCAAGGCCGGCGTCAATCGCAAGACGCTCAATATCGATGGCACCGAAACCTTCGACGTGACCGGCGAGCGCGTGCCGCGCGCGACGCTGACGCTGGTCATCAACCGCCGCGACGGCGAGCGGCTCGAAGTGCCGGTGACCTGCCGTCTCGACACCGCCGAAGAAGTGTCGATCTACGAAGCGGGCGGCGTGCTGCAACGCTTCGCGCAAGACTTCCTGCAATCGACTTCTTCAAAGGCGGCATGAGCATGAGCCATCCACCCCAAATCAAAATCGCCGCCACCTATATGCGCGGCGGCACCAGCAAGGGCGTGTTCTTCCGCTTGCAGGATTTGCCGGCCGCCGCCCAGGTGCCGGGCCGGGCGCGCGACGCGCTGCTGCTGCGCGTGATCGGCAGCCCCGACCCCTACGGCAAGCAGATCGACGGCATGGGCGGCGCCACCTCCAGCACCAGCAAGGCGGTGATCGTTTCGGTCAGCGGCCAGCCGGAACACGACATCGATTATCTGTTCGGCCAGGTCGGCATCGACCAGGCGCTGGTCGACTGGAGCGGCAACTGCGGCAACCTGTCGGCGGCCGTCGGCGCGTTCGCCATCAGCGGCGGCCTGGTGGACGCCAGCCGCATTCCGCACGACGGCGTGGCCGTGGTGCGCGTGTGGCAGGCCAATATCGGCAAGACCATCATCGCCCACATTCCGGTCAAAGGCGGCGCGGTGCAGGAAACCGGCGACTTCGAACTCGATGGCGTGACCTTTCCGGCGGCCGAAGTGCGGCTCGAATTCATCGACCCGGCGGCCGAGGAGGAGGGCACCGGCGAGGGGGGCGGCGCTGCGATGTTCCCGACCGGGCAGCTGGTCGACGAACTCGAAGTGCCGGGCGTCGGCACGTTCAAGGCGACGATGATCAACGCCGGCATCCCGACCATTTTCGTCAACGCCGAAGATATCGGCTACACCGGCACCGAGCTGCAAGAGGCGATCAACGGCGATCCGAAGGCGCTGGCGCGCTTTGAAGCGATCCGCGCGCACGGCGCGCTGCGTATGGGACTGATCTCGCACATCGACGACGCGGCGCAGCGCCAGCACACGCCGAAGGTGGCGTTCGTGGCCAGGCCGGCCGCCTACATCGCATCGAGCGGCAAGCCGGTCGCCGCCGACGACATCGATTTGCTGGTGCGCGCGATGTCGATGGGGAAGCTGCACCACGCGATGATGGGAACGGCGGCCGTCGCCATCGGCACGGCGGCGGCGATACCGGGCACGCTGGTGAACCTGGCGGCGGGCGGCGGCGCCCGCAACGCGGTGCGCTTCGGCCACCCATCGGGCACGCTGCGGGTCGGCGCCGAAGCGAGCGAGGTTGACGGCGCATGGCGTGTGGCGAAGGCGATCATGAGCCGCAGCGCGCGCGTGCTGATGGAAGGCTGGGTGCGCGTGCCGGGCGACGCGTTCTAAGCGACACGCGGCGCCACGTCGGGGTCAGACCACGGTTTCGAA
>NZ_JANXMI010000290.1 GCF_025354735.1 Rugamonas sp. | reverse complement strand
CGCGCGGCTGGACCGGCTGTTCCGCCACAGCGGCGCGGCCGACGCCGGCGCCACGCTGCTGCGCCTGCTCATCGCCTACCGCGAACAACAGCCATGACGCCGCTCGACGAGGTCATCAGGCGCATCCACGACCTGCCGTCGCTGCCGGCGGTGGTGATGGAGCTGCTCTCGAGCATGGAGCAGGAGGACATCGACACCCACGCGCTGGCCGGCAAGATCGCGCTCGACCAGTCGCTGGCGGCCAAGACGCTGCGCCTGGCCAACTCCTCGTTCTACGGCATGCCGTCGACGGTGCACTCGATCCAGCAGGCCATCGCCGTGCTGGGCTTCCACAGCATCCGCACGCTGGTGACGGCCTGCTCGGTGACCGACAGCTTCCCGCCGTCGGCCGGCGCCCGCTTCGACTTCCAGGGCTTCTGGCGGCACGCGGTGGGCACCGCCGTGTGCGCCAAGGTGCTGGCGCCGCACCTGCGCCAGAACCCCGAGACGGCCTTCATCGCCGGCCTGCTGCACGACCTCGGCATCCTGGTGCTGGCCACGCGCTTTCCCGCCGAGTACGCCGACGTGGCCAGCTGGCGCGCCGGGCACGACAGCGGCGCCATCGAGGCGGAGCGGGCGGTCTGCGGCCACGACCACGCGCTGATAGGCAGCGCCCTGTGCGCCCACTGGAAATTCCCGCAAACCATACAGCAGGCCGTCGCCGGCCACCACGACGGCGACGCGCTGGCGCCGCTGTCGCTGCCGCTGACGGTGCACCTGGCCAACATCCTGGCCCACGCGCTGGACCTGGCGGAGCAGCCCGACGACCAGGTGCCGCCGCTGTCGGCGCACGCCTGGCGGGCGGCGGGGCTGGACGAGCCGACCTGGCTGGCCATCTTCGCCGACAGCGAGCAGATGTTTCAAGAACTGTGCAAGATCCTGGTCCGCTAGGCGGCCATGGCCCCCCCACTCCGACCACAGGCCCCCATGCCGCCCTCCCCCACCGCGCCGACCCCGGGCGCCGAGCTGATGCAAAGCGCCGCCGTGGCGCTGTCGGAGTTTTTCGACGGCCACCCGGTGCCGACCTTCGCCATCGACGCCAACCACGTCATCACCCACTGGAACCAGGCCTGCGAACAGCTGCTCGGCTGGAGCCGCGACGACATGGTCGGCACCAGCAACCACTGGCAGGCCGTGTACAGCAAGGCGCGGCCGCTGCTCGCCGACCTGATCCTCGACGGCGACGCGGCCCAGATCGCCGTCTACTATCCCGGCAAGGTCCTGCCCTCGACCACCATGCCCGACGCCTGGGAGGTCGAGGATTTCTTCCCCAACATCGGCGCCAGCGGCCAGTGGCTGCACCTGACGGCCGCGCCGCTGCGCAACGGCGCCGGCGCCGTGGTGGGCGCCATCGAGACGCTGCGCGACGTGACCGAGCGGCGCCTGGCCGAGAACGCGCTGCGCCGCGCCCACGACAACCTCGAACACCTGGTCGAGAAGCGCACCGCCCAGCTGGCCGAGGTCAACGGGCGCCTCGAGGAGGACATCCGCCAGCGCCAGCTGGCCGACGCCGAGCTGCGCCGCCGCAACCTCGAGCTCACCGAGTTGAACCGCCAGCTGTCGACCGCCCAGCAGCAGCTGCTGCAGGCCGAGAAGCTGGCCTCGATCGGCCAGCTGGCGGCCGGCGTGGCGCACGAGATCAACAACCCGATCGGCTATATCTTTTCCAACTTCGGCACGCTGCAAACCTATCTGGTGCAGTTGTTCGACATGCTGGGAGCCTACCAGGAGGCCGAGTCCGCCATCACCGAGCCGGCCGTGGCGGCGCGCCTGCGCGCCCTGCGCGAGACCATCGACCTCGACTTCCTGCGCGAGGACATCCCAACGCTGATGAGCGAGTCCAGGGAGGGCATCGTCCGGGTGCGCCACATCGTCCAGGACCTGAAGGACTTTTCGCGCGTCGACGCCAACCAGGAATGGGTCTGGGCCGACCTGCACCAGGGCATAGACTCGACCCTGAACATCGTCAGCAACGAGGTCAAGTACAAGGCCGACGTCGTCAAGCACTACGGCCAGATCCCCGTCATCGAATGCCTGCCGCTGCAGATCAACCAGGTCGTCATGAACCTGGTCGTCAACGCCGCCCACGCCATAGTCGCCGAGCGCGGCAAGATCACCGTCAGCACCGGGGTCGACGGCGACGAGGTGTGGATCGCCGTGGCCGACACCGGCAGCGGCATCGCGCCGGACACGCTGTCGCGCATCTTCGACCCCTTCTACACCACCAAGGCGGTCGGCAAGGGCACCGGGCTGGGCCTGTCGCTGGCCTACGGCATCGTGCAAAAGCACCGCGGCCGCATCGTCGTCGAGACCGAGCTGGGCCGGGGCACCCTGTTCCGCATCCACCTGCCCATCCGCCATACCGACGAGCACGAACCGGAGACGCTGCCATGAGCGCCATCGCGCCGATCCCGGCCGACGCCGCCGCGCCGGCCACGCTGCTGTGCGTGGACGACGAGCCCAACATCCTGTCGGCGCTGCGGCGCCTGTTCCGCGCCCGCGGCTACCGGGTGCTGCT
Organism: Rugamonas sp.; assembly: GCF_025354735.1. GTDB lineage: Bacteria > Pseudomonadota > Gammaproteobacteria > Burkholderiales > Burkholderiaceae_D > Rugamonas. Next base: position 9,804 of record NZ_JANXMI010000290.1, on the reverse strand, counting down.
GGCCGACAGCGGCGCCCAGGGCCTGGCCATCCTGGAACAGGAGGCGGTCGACCTGGTCATCTCCGACATGCGCATGCCGGAGATGGACGGGGCGCGCTTCCTGGCCCAGGTGCGGCAGCGCTGGCCCGACACGCTGCGCCTGCTGCTGACCGGCTATTCCGACATCCAGTCCATCCAGGACGCCATCAACTGCGGCGAGATCTACCGCTACATCACCAAGCCCTGGGACGACAACGACATGCTGCTGCTGGTGCGCCACGCGCTGGAGCGGCGCGCGCTGGAGCAGGACAAGCAGCGCCTCGAGGCGCTGGCGCTGCGCCAGAACGCGCAACTGAAGGCGCTCAACGAAAACCTCGAGGCCCAGGTCGAGGCCCGCACCGCCCAGCTGAAGGTGGCGCACCAGGCCGCGCTGTCGGCGAACGACAAGCTCAAGAGCAACTTCGTCACCACCATCAAGATTTTCTCGTCGATGCTGGAAATGCGCGGCAACAACGCGGCCGGCCACGCGCGCCTGGTGGCCAACCTGGCGCGCCAGATCGCCCTCAAGCTGGCGCTCGACGCCCGCGAGGTGCAAGACCTGTTCATCGCCGCGCTGCTGCACGACATCGGCAAGATCGGCTTTTCCGACGACATGCTGGCCACGCCGCTGACGCTGCTGCAAGGCGACCAGCTGGGCCTGTACCGCAAACACCCGGTGCGCGCCGCGCAGCTGCTGATGCCGCTGCCCGACCTACGCGGCAGCGCCGCCACGCTGCGCGCCCAGCTCGAGCGCTTCGACGGCAGCGGCTTCCCGGACGGCCTGACCGGCCTGGCCATTCCGATCGGCGCGCGCATCCTGGCGCTGGCGGCCGACTATTACAACCTGCAGCAGGGCGCCATGGTGCAGCGCCATCTGCGCGCCGACGAGGCGACGACGCTGATCGTCAACGCCAGCGGCAAGCGCTACGACCCGCACGTGGTGGCCGCCTTCCGCCAGATCGTCGACACCACGCCGGGCGAGGCGGCCGGGGTCGACCGGCTGTCCGAGGAACTGCTGCCGGGCATGACGCTGGCGCGCGACCTGCACACGCGCGACGGCCTGATGCTGCTGGCGGCCGACCATGTGCTGGACGCGCGCATGATCCAGCAGCTGCGCGACTTCGAAAGCAAAAGCGAGGGTCGGCTGTCGATCCGCATCCGCCACGCCACGGGGCATCCATGACCACCATCCTGCTGCTCGACGACGAAAGCAGGGTGCTGAGCGCCTTGCAGCGGGCCCTGCGCGCGCAGACCGCCCTGCCCGACCTGCGCGTCGAGGTGTTCACCGACCCCTTCCTGGCGCTCAACCGCGTCTGCGTGCACGACTTCGACCTGGCCATCTCGGACTACCGGATGCCGCGCATGAGCGGCGTGGATTTTTTGCGGGCGCTGCGCGACGTGGCGCCGCGCACCGTGCGCATGATGCTGAGCGCCTCGACGGAATTCGACACGGTGATGCAGGCGGTCAACGAAGCGCAGATCTTCCGCTTCATCCCCAAGCCGTGGCTGCCGGCCGACCTGGAGCAGGCCATCGCGCTGGCCTGCGAGCACCGCCGCCAGCTGCTGCCGGAGACGGCGCCGCCCGCCGCGTTGACGCCGCAGGAACTGGAGGCGCGCCGGCTCGAGGCGGAGGAGCCCGGCATCCTGCGGGTGCGGCGCGCCCCGGACGGCTCCATCCTGATGTGACGCTCAGGCCGGCGCGTCGTGGCGCACCGGCAGCCACACGGTGAAGCGCGCGCCCTGGCCCGGCGGCGACACGACGTCTATCCTGCCGCCGTGCTTGTTGACGATGCCATACGACAGCGACAGCCCCAGTCCCGTGCCGCCGCCGACCGGCTTGGTGGTGAAGAACGGTTCGAAGATGCGGCCCAGGTGCTCGGGGGCGATGCCGCGGCCGTTGTCGCCGACCTCGATCCAGACCCAGCCGCCTTCGCTGCCGGTGCGTATCGTGATCAGGCCGCCGATCGGCACCGACTCCGTGATGGCGTGGCCGGCGTTGACCAGCAAGTTCATGAACACTTGGTTCAGCTGCGACGCCAGGCAGGCGATCTGCGGCAGCGCGCCGTAGTGCTTTTCGACCGTGGCCTTGAATTTGAGCTCGTTGCCGACCATGGACAGCGTGCTGTCCAAGCCCCGGTGCACGTCGGCGATCTGCCACTCCGTCTCGCCGACGTGGGAAAAGTCCTTCAAGGCCTGGACGATGTCGCGCACGCGCTTGAGGCCGTCCATCGACTCCTTGACCAGGTCGTCCACGTCCTGCCTCAGGAAGGCCAGGTCGGCGCGCGCGCGCACCTGCGCGTAGCGGGCCGCGAGGAGCGGATCGGCGCCGCCGGCGCCCTCGTAGTCGTCGATCACGCCGAACAGCGTCGCCACATAGGCTTGCAGCGCCCCCATATTGGCATTGACGAAGCCCACGGGGTTGTTGATTTCATGGGCGATGCCGGCCGCCAGCTGGCCGATCGAGGCCATCTTCTCGGCCTGCAGCAGCTGCTCGTGTGCGTCGCGCAGCTTGACGATCAGGCGCTGCTGCTCCTCGCCCTTGGCCTGCAGGGCCTCCTCCATGTGCTTGCGCGCGGTGATGTCGGTCAGCGAGCCCATCACCTCCAGCGGCGCGCCGTGCTCGTCGCGGATCAGGCGCAAGGTGTCGTGCATCCACAAATACGCGCCGTCGCTGGCGCGGAAGCGGTATTCGTAGGCGCGCTGGCCCTCGGTGAACACCAGCGCCAGGCTGGAAAAGATATGCGGCGCATCGTCCGGGTGGATGTGGTCGAACCAGAAATTGGGGTCGGCCACCATGTCCTCGGGCCGGTAGCCCAGCACGTGGAAGGCGTTGTTGCTGACGAAGGTCATCTTGAAATCGCCGCTGGGCACGGTGCAATAGATGATGGCCGGCGTGTTGTCGATCAGGTAGCGCAGCCGCACCAAGGGCGAGGCCGCGTCCACACGGTCGACCGCCGCGCTGGCGGAGGTCGGGGAAAAGGCGTCAAATTCCTCGAATTGCATATCGATGGCCTTGATGGACATCCGGCGTCGGACCGGGACGGCGGGGCCGCCCGGGACGGCCTATTATGCCTGACGGCGTGGCGTGGCGGGGTCTGTTGTGGACAAGAATCGTCTCCGCCGTGGAAAATTCTCGCGGTCAATAAACACATCGGGCATGCCAAGGTCACGCCATCCGTCCTTGTCGACCCGGCGCGGCTTGCTTACGCCCGCAAGGTGCTGGCGGACACCGACGTGCCGCCGAAGACGGTGGCGTTGCGCTGCGGCACGGACCGGCGGCGTCACGGCGCACGGGTGCGCCGTTTCCTGGTGGCCGGTCAGCGCGCCAGGCGCTGTTCCAGCGCGGCCTTCACCGCCGTCAACTCGGCCGGCAGGTGGTGGGCCAGCTTGGCGAACAGCTCGTCATGCAGCGTCAGTTCCGCACGCCAGGCGTCCTTGTCGATGGACGTGATGCCTTCGAACTCCTCGGGCGTGAACGGCAGGCCGTCCCACTGCAGGTCGCCGTAGCGCGGCGTCGTGCCGAAGATGTTTTCGATGCCGCCGGCCGTGCCTTCGATGCGTTCTATCATCCACTTCAGCACCCGCATATTGTCGCCGAAGCCGGGCCAGGCGAAATGGCCGTGCTCGTCGGTGCGGAACCAGTTGACGCAGAATATTTTCGGCAGCGCGGCCGGATTGCTGGCGCCCAGCTTGCGGCCCAGGTTCAGCCAGTGCTGGAAATAGTCGCTCATGTTGTAGCCGACGAAGGGCAGCATGGCGAACGGGTCGCGGCGCACGACGCCCATCTGGCCGACGGCGGCGGCCGTCGTTTCCGAGCCCATGGTGGCGGCCATGTAGACGCCCTCGGTCCAGTTGCGCGCTTCGGTGGCGAGCGGCACGGTGGTCGAGCGGCGGCCGCCGAAGATGAAGGCCGAGATCGGCACGCCGGCCGGATCGTCCCAGGCCGCGTCGATCACCGGATTCTGCGTGGCGGCGACGGTGAAGCGCGCGTTCGGATGGGCCGCCTTGGTGCCGGAGGCCGGCGTCCAGTCCCGGCCCTGCCAGTCGATCAGGTGGGCCGGCGCCTGCTTGCTCAAGCCTTCCCACCAGACGTCGCCGTCGTCGGTCAGCGCGACGTTGGTGAAGATGGTGTTCTCGCGCATCGACGCCATGCAGTTGTAGTTGGTCTTTTCGTTGGTGCCCGGCGCCACGCCGAAGTAGCCGGCCTCGGGATTGATCGCGTACAGGCGGCCGTCGGCGCCCGGCTTGATCCAGGCGATGTCGTCGCCGATGGTCGTCACTTTCCAGCCCTCGAAGGTGGCCGGCGGGATCAGCATGGCGAAGTTGGTCTTGCCGCAGGCCGAGGGGAAGGCCGCCGCGATATAGTGCTTGCGTCCTTCCGGCGATTCGACGCCGAGGATCAGCATGTGCTCGGCCAGCCAGCCCGATTGATTTCCCCCGCCCGCCTGCGCGGCCTGCCGGCCCATGTTCGACGCGATGCGCAGCGCGAAGCACTTCTTGCCCAGCAGCGCGTTGCCGCCGTAGCCGGAACCGTAGGACCAGATTTCCCGCGTTTCCGGGAAATGGACGATGTATTTGTTCGGATTGCAGGGCCAGGCCACGTCCTTCTGGCCGGCCTTGAGCGGCGCGCCGACGCTGTGCACGCAGGGCACGAAATCGCCGTCGGCGCCCAGCACGTCGTAGACGGCGCGGCCCATGCGGGTCATGATGCGCATGTTGACGGCCACGTAGGGCGAGTCGGACAGCTCGACGCCGATGTGGGCGATCGGCGAGCCCAGCGGGCCCATCGAGAATGGCACGACATACATCGTGCGCCCCACCATGGAGCCGTCGAACAGGCCGTTCAGGGTGCCGGGCATTTCGGTCGGGTCGGTCCAGTTGTTGGTCGGGCCGGCCTCTTCCCTGGTCGCCGAGCAGATGAAGGTGCGGTCCTCGACCCGGGCCACGTCGCTCGGGTCGGAGCAGGCCAGGTAGGAATTGGGGCGCTTGTCGGCGTTCAATTTCTTCATGGTGCCGGCCGCGACCATCTCGGCGCACAGGCGGTCGTACTCGGCCTGCGAGCCGTCGCACCAGTGGATGCGGTCGGGCTTGGCCAGGGCGGCGATGTCGGCCACCCAATTGATTAAGCTTTGCTGTTTAATGTAAGCTGGGACGTTCAGTGCCGCAACGCCACCCATGACGGGCTGATTCATAGTACCTCCAATGCCAATAAGAATTCTGGACTGTCCCGGCACGGCAAATCGTCATCAGCTCATCGCTTGCGCTCGGAAGGGCATGCTGCATGCCTCGGCACAACAGGGAAGAACCCGGCGGTCTTGTCGCGCCACCCCATGCTGGCGGCGGCTGGATGGGAACGTATTGCTTTGCTTTAAATCATTGCTTATTGCTGCTAGTCGTGTCGTTTTGCATTCGATTTTTGGGCGATTGTACACCTGCCCAACAGCGTTCCCGTTAAAAATGTAGTAGAAATTGTTGACTAAAGTAGTAAGCTATTCCCCATCTCTCGAAAGCTGTTATTTCCCTACGGGATACACACCAACATCGGCCAACTTCCATGAAAATCGCTATTCTCGACGATTACCAAAATGCCACACCCGGACTCGATTGCTACGCCTTGCTGGACGGCCACGAGGTCAAAGTGTTCAGCAATTCGGCGCGCGGCCTGGGCCAGCTGGCGATCCGGCTCGCGCCCTTCGACGCGCTGGTGCTGATCCGCGAACGCACGGCCCTGAGCGCGGCCCTGCTGGCGAAACTGCCGAATCTGAAGCTTATTTCGCAGACCGGCAAACTGTCCGGCCACGTCGACGTGGCCGCCGCCAGCGCGCTCGGCATCGCCATCGCCGAGGGCGTCGGTTCGCCGGTGGCGCCGGCCGAACTGACGTGGGCGCTCATCATGGCCGCGACGCGCAAGATCGTGCCCTACGCGAACAATTTGAAGGATGGGCTGTGGCAGACGGCGTCCATCAATCCCGCGCTCAACGGCCTGGGCACGGTGCTGCGCGGGCGCACGCTGGCGATCTGGGGCTACGGCAAGATCGGCCGCATGATCGCCGCCTACGGCCGCGCCTTCGGCATGCCGGTGCTGGTCTGGGGCAGCGAGGCCAGCCGCGCGGCCGCCGTGGCCGACGACAACCTGGCGGCGACGTCGCGGGCCGCCTTCTTCGAGCAGGCCGATGTGCTGAGCCTGCACCTGCGGCTGAGCGAGGCCACGCGCGGCCTGGTCACGGCCGCCGACCTGGCGCGCATGAAGCGCACGGCGCTGTTCGTCAACACCAGCCGCGCCGAGCTGGTGGCCGACCAGGCGCTGGAGCAGGCGCTGCCGCAGGGCCGGCCGGGCTACGCGGCGCTCGATGTGTACGCGTCCGAGCCGCTGGCGCCGGACGCGCCGCTGCTGCGCATGCCGACCGTGCTGGCGACGCCGCATCTGGGCTATGTGGAAAAGGATAGTTACGAGCTGTATTTCCGCCACGCGTTCCAGAACGTGGTCGATTTCGCGGCGGGCAAGTGCGACAACATTGCCAATCCGGCGTATCTGGCGCAGGCGCGGTGACGGCTGGCGGGGCGCGGTGGAGGCTGGCGGGACGCTGCGCTGGGCGGGGGCGGCACACCGGCGACACCACGGTCTTGCCCCCGATTTAGGTCCCGTTTGCGCTCCGTGTCAGCGGATCTCCTGCACGCCCGTCAGCGTGATGGCCGGCGTCGGCATCGCGTGGACCTTGCTCCACAGGCCGGCCCAGCCCGGCGGCCAGGCAATGGCCGGGCCGGCATACGGCGCCAGCGTGGCGCGCACCGGGATCACCGGCACCGGCGGCATCTCCTGCAAGGGCGCGCCGTCCACACGCTGCATGTCCAGGCTGTACATATAGCCGGGCAGCAGCGCGTCGCACACCTGCCCGAACCAGGCCGTATGGTCGTCGTCGCGCCCCAGCGCCTGCGCCAGTCCCTGCGGGTCGAAGCGGGCCAGCGCGTCGATCAGCTCCTCGGTGGTGGCGCCCGGCGTGTCGCCCCAGCCCATCACGGGATTGACGTTGTAGTCGGCGCCGGAACCGTACCAGCCCTCGCGCCACGGCCGCTGCATCCAGTCGCGCTGGCCGGTGAACAGATGCCAGCGCCAGTGCAGCCCGGACGGTTTCGGCCACGCATACAGATACAGCCGCTGGTAGCCGGCGCCGTGCAGCGCGCGCACCATCGCCATCAGGCGCGCGTGCGGCATGCGGTCGGGCGGGGCGCGGCGGAACAGGATGGCGGCGCCGTCGGCGAACTGCACCGCGTCGGTCGACAGGTTCAGGTCCAGCGTCCGCGCTTCGCTGCCGAAACGGGCCGCGATCCAGCCGGTCAGCAAATTGACCGCCGTGATGACGCCGTAGCCGCGATGGCGGTGGAAGATGACGGTACCGGGAGCGAGCGTTTTCATGGCGGGCGGCGGATAAAGAAACCAGTGTACTCACAGTTGGCCCAACTTTCCAGCGGTGCCGGCGAACATTTTGTCGCGCGCCGGACCGCCCGGCCGGCCTGCACAAGGGCCGCGCTTCAGGCTATCATGCGCTCCATCCCCCTGACACCACGGCCCACACCATGACCCTGCGCATCCTCGCCACCGGCGGCACCTTCGACAAACATTACAACGAATTGAACGGCACCCTCGGTTTCGCCGACAGCCACCTGGCGGCCGCGCTGGCCCGCGCCCGCCTGACCGTGGGCGTGACGCTGGAACAGTTGCCGCTGATGGATTCGCTCGACATGGTCGACGCCGACCGCGCCCGCATCCTAGCCGCCTGCCAGGCCGCCACCGAAAAGGCCATCGTCATCGTCCACGGCACCGACACCATGCCGCAGACGGCGGCCGTGCTCGGTCCCGTGCAGCTGGCGCAGACCATCGTGCTGACGGGCGCCATGATTCCCTACGCGATCGCCAATTCGGACGCGCTGTTCAACCTCGGCTTCGCCTGCGCCGCCGCGCAAATCCTGCCGCCCGGCGTCTACGTGGCCATGAACGGCCAGATTTTCGCGTGGGACAATGTGCAAAAGAACCGCGCCGCCGGCGTGTTCCAGCCCTTGTGACAGCCTTTGTGACAATGCGCGCCGCCGGCATGGATTTTCCGTCGGGAAACATTGTACGGCGTTCGCTAAGCGCTTGATTTGAAAAGAATTCTTTGAGGAAACATAACAATACAAAAAGCAAGACAATTTTCTCAATTACAACGCTTTTTCACGTTTCCCGTGCTATATTCGAGCCATTCACACACTCATTATTTAACGGGATCCGCCATGACCATCGACTCCAGCCTGAAATTCGCCGTTGCCGCCGCCGCCCTCGCCATCAGCGGCGCCGCCAGCGCCACGGTCGCGCTGAGCACGCAATATGCCCTGACGGCGTCGGACACGCTGGTCGATGCCGGCCTGAAGGAATACACCTTCAACTACACGGTGACCAATCTGGACCAGAGCAACGGCGCCAACACCGGCCTCGACGGTTTCACCATTTACGTGCCCGACAGCGCCATCTACGTCGGTTCGACCCATCCCGACGCCGCCACGCCGCACTCGGCCGGCCACTGGACCGAAGGCAGCGGCAGCGCGCTCGATATCAGCAACGGTTCCGGCAACTATAGCCAGAACCTGTACGCGCCGGCCGGCTACCACGTCTACACCTGGTGGGGCCAGGACCCGACGTCGGTCTACGGCACCACGGCCGGCAACAACAGCGCCAGCTTCAGCATCACGCTGAAAAACGTCGCCAGCGGCGACGGCCAGGCCGGCATTTCCTCCTACTTCGGCGGCAACACCCCGGTCAACGGCCAGGAATACGCGTCCATCGTGTACGGCAACTACACGACCTTCACCACCGGCGTGACGGGCGCCTCGCCGATCACGGCCGCCGTGCCGGAACCGGAAACCTACGCCATGCTGGCCGCCGGCCTGGGCCTGCTCGGCTTCATGGCGCGCCGCCGCAAGCAGCGCGCCGCGTGATCGCCGACTGGCGTACGTAAAAAAACCCGCTCAGCGGGTTTTTTTACGTACGGACAGCGCCGATGAGGCGCCGCCGGCCTAGGCCTTCGCTTCGCCGCCCAGCGCTTCGACCACGTCGGCCATCAGCTTGGCCAGTTCGCCGGTCATCAGCATCATGTCGCCGTCGAAACGCTCGTCGTCGTTGCGGGTGCTCGATTCCTTTTCGTTGATGACGTCGAGCGGCTTGATGCCCTTGATCGCCAGCGACTCGGTGAGCACGAAGGAAATCTTGCTGTCCCACGTCATCGCCAGGCGCGTGCACTGCTTGCCGGCGGCGATGTGGCGCCGCACTTCTTCCGCTTCCAGCGTGTGGCGCACGTAGCGCACGGCGGCCTTGCTCTCGCCGGTGGCGCGCAGCTCGGTGTCCATGTCGACCGTGAAGCCGGCCGGCGCATCGTCGGCCTGCAACCATTCCGTCATCACGCCGACCGGCGAGCGCTGCACGCGCAGGCTTTCCAGCGGCAGCTTGTCGACCGCCTTGAGCAGCAGCTTGATCACTTCGTCGGCCTTGGCCGGGCTGGCGGCGTCGACCACCAGCCAGCCATTGACCGGATCGATCCAGGTAAACACATTGCTGCGGATGCTGAACGCGCGCGGCAGCAATTCGTCGGCCACGCGCTCCTTGAGTTCCTTCATGGCCTTCTTGCCCGGTGCGAAGCCCTGCGCTTCCTCGAGTTCGAGCGCGCGCGCCTTGGCGACCTGGTTGATCACCGAGCTCGGCAGCAGCTTTTTCTCGGCGCCCAGCATGATCAGCATCTGCTGGTTGACGACGTGGAC
>NZ_JANXMI010000285.1 GCF_025354735.1 Rugamonas sp. | reverse complement strand
GCCCCCAGATCGCCCAGTTTGTTCCTTGCCTTGCCATTTCCCACGCGTCGCCGGATCGGCCGTTACAACCGCCGACATTGGGCAAGCGCCCTGCTCACCGCTTTACGCCGTCAAAATCGAGTTATTAGAGCTCACCTTAACTTAGCCAGCCTTTACCTTCAAGGCTTCGACCCGCCGCATGGCACCGAAGATGCGGTACAGTTGGTTGAGCAGGCGATGCGGCTGGGCATTCCCGCCGCCTATGACCGCATGGGAACATATTACATGAACGGTACCGGCGTCAAACGCGATTCCACGAGGGCGTATGCATTCTGGCAAAAAGCCGCTGAGATGGGCAACCCGGATGCGATGACATATTTGGCAGATAAAATGAATGCCGGCGAGGATAGTGGACCGGGTCATTGGGCTAATATACCGATTGCGACAAATATGCTCGAATGTGCGCTTAGTCAAGGAAATGGTGCGGCGGCATTAAATCTACACTACTTATACGCATCCCCTAGGTCGGCGGACGGTACAATTATCGGCCCTCGCAACCGAGAAACAAAATCTCGCGCTCTTCGAACGTTACATGAAGGTGTACGTTTCGGTTGTGAGGACTGCGCCAATGCCCTGCAGATAGAGTTCGATCATCCCTTTAACTTGGCGACTATGCTTGCGCCCTTCATCGACAAAGCACGGGGTGAGCGCTACGGATTGCTGGGTGACGCGCTCGGTTTCGATCCGAGTACACGCTTCCCCAATTTGGACAAAGTTGTGCCACTTCCGCCGGCGGCACTCCCGCCTTGGAACGGCGACCGGGACACGCTATTACATGCCGCGATGGGCATTACTCCGCCTAAAAAAATCAAGGACATCCCGTCCGCTTCAAATCGCGACCGCTATTTCATCCACCCAGACTATGCGTTGCAGCGAACCGGCCACACCACGGACGCACTTTTCGCACCTTGGGCGGGTTACTGGCGACCCACCGCGCTAAACCAATCTCCATTCATTCCCGCCGCGTTGGCGGCGAGTCCTCCCGGCCTATTTGGGAAAGGCGAACAATTCAATCAATTTCTCGACGCGAGCGGAAAATTTGGCAGCTTCATGAGCGGCGTAGTGTGGGAGCATTTTTTGACGGTGCCAAAGGATGCGGACGCGGTCGCTCCGCTCTCCCGCGACGGGGCGGCGATGTTCGTATCGAACGCCGCGCCGCTGTGCAGTCGCGCCGACTCGGCCTGTCCCGTCAGTGGCGTCTGGCAGCCGTGGGTGCGCAACGACCACCCCATGCGCGCCATCGTCAACCAATACTGGCGCCAGGCATGGGTGACGGCCGGGAAGCGTTTTCCGCACCCGCAGCGTGACTGGCTGCTAGCGCTACCGGAAAGTGACATCATCTGGCACTTGATGGATGCGTCTGCGGTCGACATCAATCGGTAGCGACGCGATAGTTGAGGCCGGGCACGCCATTGCATGCCGCGATGGGCTTTGTCCCTGTAAAAAGCTCAAAGACATTTCGGCTTCCGGCCGGGCCTCGGGTCGCGCAAGGGGGCGTCGCCTGGATACCGATGCGCCCCGGCGCGGCCGTAGCCTGAAGCGAATTAACGCAGCTCGCCCAGATTGGCCGTGCTGCCGTAATAGTCGTGGATTTGCGTGGCCCAGGTCTGGTTGGCCATGTTGGGCCAGTGGTCGCTGTCGAAGCCGGGTGCGTTTTCGATGCGCTCCTTGTCGATGTTGAGCGTGAAGCGTTTGTTGACCAGGTCCAGCGTCAGCGCTTCCCACGGCACGGCGAACAGTTTTTCGCCCATGGTGAAGATGCCGCCATGCGACATCACCGCGTAGGCGATTTTGCCGGTGCGCATGTCGAGCATGATTTCCTTGATTTCGCCCAGGTGCTCGTTTTGCAGGTTGTGGACGTGGTCGCCGATGAGCGTGTCCGCGCCCATCAGTTCCGGGCCGGGACCTTTGTGGCCGTTGTCGACATACATGCCGTAGGCGTCGCGTTCTTCGTAGCTCATGGTGATCTCCTGTTGGTTGACAGATTGCAGTGTCGCCGCCTTCGATAGCGCACTCTGTTCGATACACCACACAGGCGGCGGAAAGTTGCCGAATGACGGAGTTGTCTGGACAGGTAGATTGAAATTCCGGCCATTTTTCCGCGCCGTCAAGCCGGCGGCGGCCCGCCGTTGCAGGTTTTTTCCGAGCGCAATGCTGAAGAATTGACCAGTTTAAGGTATAATTTCAATTTCCCGCACGTGCCGTTCGGCACCATCTGCAATGACCAAATTTGTCTTCGTCACTGGCGGCGTCGTGTCTTCCCTGGGTAAGGGTATAGCCGCCGCCTCCCTCGCCGCGATCCTCGAATCGCGCGGCCTCAAAGTCACCATGCTCAAGCTCGACCCGTACATCAACGTCGACCCTGGCACGATGAGCCCTATGCAGCACGGTGAAGTGTTCGTCACCGACGACGGCGCCGAGACCGATCTCGACCTCGGCCACTACGAGCGCTTCATCTCGACCCGCATGCGCAAGGTGAACAACTTCACCACCGGCCAGATCTACGAATCGGTGATCCGCAAGGAACGCCGCGGCGAATACCTGGGCAAGACGGTGCAGGTGATCCCGCACATCACCAATGAAATCCAGGATTACATCCGCCGTGGCGCCGAAGGCTACGACGTGGCCCTGTGCGAAATCGGAGGCACCGTCGGCGACATCGAATCGCTGCCCTTCCTGGAAGCGGCGCGTCAGCTGAGCCTGCGCGCCGGCCGCAAGAACACCGCCTTCGTCCACCTGACCCTGGTGCCCTTCATCGCCTCGGCCGGCGAACTGAAGACCAAGCCGACCCAGCATTCGGTGCAAAAGCTGCGCGAAATCGGCATCATGCCGAACGCGCTGCTGTGCCGCGCCGACCGTCCCATCCCGGACGACGAGCGCGCCAAGATCTCGCTGTTCTCGAACATCGAAGAGCACGCCGTCATTTCCGTGTGGGATGTCGACACCATCTACAAAGTGCCGCAGATGCTGCACGACCAGGGCCTGGACGCCATCATCTGCGAGGCGCTGGACATCAATCCGGCGCCGGCCGACCTGTCCGTGTGGAGCAAGCTGATCTACACGCTCGAGCATCCGAAGACGGAAGTGTCGATCGGCATGGTCGGCAAATACGTCGACTTGACCGAGTCCTATAAATCGTTGACGGAAGCGCTGCGCCACGCCGGCATCCACAACGAAAGCAAGGTCAACATCGAGTACATCGACTCGGAAGAGATCGAGACCATCGGTTGCGCCGCGCTGGCCAAGTTCGACGCCATCCTCGTGCCGGGCGGCTTCGGCAAGCGCGGCGTCGAAGGCAAGATCATGGCGGCCCAGTTCGCCCGCGAAAACAAGATCCCCTACCTCGGCATCTGCCTCGGCATGCAGGTCGCGCTGATCGAATACGCGCGCCACAAGGCCGGCCTGAGCACCGCCAACTCCACCGAGTTCGACCTGGAGACCTCGCAGCCCGTCGTCGCCCTGATCGACCAGTGGCAGGGCCAGGACGGCAAGGTCGAAAAGCGCGACGAGAACTCCGACCTGGGCGGCACCATGCGCCTGGGCGCCCAGACCTGCGAAGTCAAGCCGGGCACGCTGGCCTCGGAAATCTACGGCAGCGTGGTCACCGAGCGCCACCGCCACCGTTACGAAGCCAACAACCACTACCTGCCGCGCGTGGAAGCGGCCGGCCTGGTGGTCGCGGCCCGCACCCCGACCGAGGACCTGTGCGAAATCATGGAGTTGCCGCGCACCGGCGACAACGCCCACCCGTGGTATATGGGCGTGCAATACCATCCCGAGTTCAAGTCGACCCCGCGCGACGGCCACCCGCTGTTCACGTCCTACATCAAGGCCGCGCTGGCGCACAAGGCCGCCTCCGGCTTGCACGCCGTTGACAACGCAGCATTGCAAGGAGACGCAGCATGAAACTATGCGGTTTTGAAGCCGGACTCGATCAGCCTTTCTTCCTGATCGCCGGCACCTGTGTGATCGAATCGCGCCAGATGGCCTTCGACACGGCCGGCGCGCTCAAGGAAATGACGGCCGCCCTCGGCATCCCCTTCATCTACAAGTCCTCGTTCGACAAGGCCAACCGCTCGTCGGGCACGTCCTACCGCGGCCCCGGCCGCGATAAGGGCCTGGAAATCCTCGGCGACGTCAAGCGCGAGCTGGGCGTGCCGGTGCTGACCGACGTCCACTCGATCGAAGAGATCGCCGAAGTGTCGGCCGTCGTCGACGTCTTGCAGACGCCGGCCTTCCTGTGCCGCCAGACCGACTTCATCACCGCCTGCGCGCAGTCCGGCCTGCCGGTCAACATCAAGAAGGGCCAGTTCCTGGCCCCGCACGACATGAAGAACGTCATCGACAAGGCGCGCGCCGCCGCCCAGGCCGCCGGCCTGCCGGACGACGTCTTCATGGCGTGCGAACGCGGCGCCTCGTTCGGCTACAACAACCTGGTGTCCGACATGCGCTCGCTGGCCATCATGCGCGAATCGAACTGCCCGGTCGTGTTCGACGCCACCCACTCGGTTCAGCTGCCAGGCGGTAACGGCACCTCGTCCGGCGGCATGCGCGAAATGGTGCCGGTGCTGGCGCGCGCGGCCGTGGCCGTCGGCGTCGCCGGCGTCTTCATGGAAACCCATCCGAACCCGGCCGAAGCGCTGTCGGACGGCCCCAACGCCGTGCCGCTCGGTCGCATGAAAGAGTTGCTGTCGACGTTGATCGAGCTCGACCGCATCACCAAGAAAGCCGGCTTCCTCGAAGCGAGCTTCAACTAAGTTTCAATACGTTCCACCATTTTCAACCATTGCAGCAAAGCTGAACGGGCCCCGACAGTTTGACAGTCGCCGGCCCGTTCCAGTTCCCCTTGATCCGCATAGCGCGCATCAGACGCGCAGTGCGATTCTTTACGCCTAACTTTGGAGAATACTATGAGTGCTATTGTCGACATCATCGGCCGTGAAATCCTCGATTCGCGCGGCAACCCCACCGTCGAATGCGACGTCCTGCTCGAGTCCGGCGTCATGGGCCGCGCGGCCGTGCCGTCGGGCGCCTCGACCGGTTCGCGCGAAGCCATCGAGCTGCGCGACGGCGACCCGAAGCGCTACTTCGGCAAGGGCGTGCTGCAAGCCTGCGAAAACATCAACACCGAAATCTCGGAAGCCATCATGGGCTTGGACGCCAATGAGCAAGCCTTCCTGGACCGCACGCTGATCGACCTCGACGGCACCGAAAACAAGGGCCGCCTGGGCGCCAACGCCATGCTGGCCGTGTCCATGGCCGTGGCCAAGGCCGCCGCCGAAGAAGCCGGCCTGCCGCTGTACCGCTACTTCGGCGGTTCCGGCGCCATGCAGATGCCGGTGCCGATGATGAACGTCATCAACGGCGGCGCCCACGCCGACAACAACCTGGACATCCAGGAATTCATGATCATCCCGGTCGGCGCGCCATCGTTCAAGGAAGCGGTCCGCTACGGCGCCGAAGTGTTCCACACGCTGAAAAAGATTTTGCACAAGCGCGGCCTGGCCACCTCGGTCGGCGACGAAGGCGGCTTCGCCCCGTCGGTCGCCAACCATGAAGAAGCGATCAAACTGATCATCCAGGCCATCGAAGAAGCCGGCTACGAGCCGGGCACGCAGATCGCGCTGGGCCTCGATTGCGCCGCCAGCGAATTCTACAAGGACGGCAAGTACGAGCTGGGCGCCGAAGGCCTGAGCCTGACCGCCACCGAGTTCACCAACCTGCTGGCGACCTGGTGCGACAAGTACCCTATCATCTCGATCGAAGACGCGATGGCCGAAGGCGACTGGGACGGCTGGGCCATCTTGACCAAGGAACTGGGCAAGAAAATCCAGCTGGTCGGCGACGACCTGTACGTCACCAACACCAAGATCCTGAAAGAGGGCATCCAGAAGGGCATCGCCAATTCGATCCTGATTAAAATCAACCAGATCGGCACCCTGACCGAAACCTTCGCCGCCATCGAAATGGCCAAGCGCGCCGGCTACACGGCCGTCATCTCGCACCGTTCCGGCGAGACCGAGGATTCGACCATCGCCGACATCGCCGTCGGCATGAACGCGCTGCAAATCAAGACCGGCTCGCTGTCGCGCTCGGACCGCATGGCCAAGTACAACCAGTTGCTGCGCATCGAGGAAGACCTGGGCGACATCGCCAGCTACCCGGGCCGCGACGCGTTCTACAATCTGAAGTGATCGTGTTGTAATTGTGCTGTAACGTCGCGGCGGCCGGCATCGATCCGGCCGCCGCGCATCCTTCGTATCATCCGTCTTTGCCATGCGCCTGATTACCCTCGGACTGATTTTTCTGCTGCTGCTGATCCAGTACCCGCTCTGGCTGGGGAAGGGCGGCTGGCTGCGCGTGGGCGATTTCGAGGCGCAAGTGGCGTCGGCCCACAAGAAAACCGCCGAACTGCTGGCCCGCAACGCCAAGCTCGACTCCGAAGTGCGCGACCTGAAGGACGGCACCGGCGCCGTCGAAGAACGGGCGCGCTACGAGCTGAGCATGATTAAGCAAAACGAAATCTTCATCCAGATCGTCGCCAAGGGGCAGAGCGTGCCGCGCGCGCCCGCCACACCATCGCCGCCGGCGCCCGCCGCCGCGCAATAAACTTTCCGTTCCGTTCCGTCCGCGCTTCATCGAGTGGCTGTCCGCCCGCACGCGGGAGACGCACCGGCACGTGCCGCGAGCGCATGACGACGCCCATGCCGGTCGCCCATGCCGGTCGCCCGCGCCGGTCGCCCGACTATGCGGTAATATTGTGCGCATTGCACGCCGCTCTCGACGACGGCGCCTGCGCATCGATCATCTCCTATAAAGTTGAGTGCTCCATGAAATTCACCATCCGTCCCCTGACCGCGGACGCCGCCGCCGCCGCATCGGCCGTGGTCCACGCCAGCTTCCAGCGCCTGGCCTCGAACGACTGGCTGCCGGACGCCCAGCAAGACTTTTTGCAACGCACCGCGCCCGAGGGCATCGGCGCCAAGCTCGCCAGCGCCGCCTATGCCGGCGGCGCCTTCGCCGCCGACGGCACGATGATAGGCCTGGTGCTGATGCCGGAACCGAATCTGGTCGGCCTGTTGTTCGTCGACCCGTCGCGGCTGCGGCAGGGCATCGCGCAAGCCTTGTGGGCCAAGGCGCGCGCCCATATCGAAGCGGAATTCCCCGCCGTCGAAACGGTGGAACTGAACGCGACGTCGAACGCGCTGCCGTTTTATTGTTCGCTCGGCTTCGTGCCGATCTCGCTCGAATTCTGGCGCAACGGCCACCGCGCCACGCGCATGGCCTGCTGGCTGCCGGCCCGCAAGCACGGCGCCGAATGCATTTGAGCGCCGCTGCATACCCACCCGGAGACGATAGATGAAAGCCTGGTTCGCCGCACTGATATCGGCGACTAAGCGGTATTGACATAGCTCTGGCGTGGCGCACGGATGAATTGTGGCGACCTGCGTTACACGCTACGATGGACTATGATTAAATCATTCCGGCATAAAGGTTTGCGGATGTTGTTCGATACTGGGCGTGTCGGCGGCATCCAGCCCGGCCATGCGAAGCGGCTACGCATGCAGCTCGCCGTGCTGGACACCGCGCTTGACATCGTCGATGTGGATATGCCGGGGTTCCGGCTTCATGCGCTGAAGGGGCCCATGCGGAATCGCTGGGCGATATCCGTCAGTGGCAACTGGCGTGTGACGTTTGAGTTTCGCGATGGTGACGCCTACATTTTGGACTACGAGGACTATCACTGATGGCCATGCACAATCCACCTCATCCCGGCGAATTCATCATCGATATTTATCTCGAGTCGAATACCATCAGCGCCCGTGAGCTGGCGGCGGCACTGGATGTCGGGGCATCCACGCTGAACCGCTTGCTCAAAGGGACCGGACGCGTGACGCCCGAAATGGCGCTGCGTTTGTCCAGGGCTGTCGGCCGTACGCCCGAAAGCTGGCTGGCCATGCAGGACAACTACGATCTCTGGATCGCGCGCCAGCATGTCGACCCGAAGCGGTCGGGAAGCTCGATTTGACCGCTGTGTGAAGAAACTTTTATCATGGCGGCGCGCAAAAAAAAAATCCGGCCTCAATAGTCTTGAGGCCGGATTTTTTACGGGCACGCCTGGCGCATCAGGAACCGATGGCTTGCCGTCCCAGTCCCGGATCGTCGGTGAAGAAGCCGTCGAGGCCGGCGGCGATGTAGCGCTTCATTTCCGCGATAGAACCGGCTTCGTTGCGCACGTTCGGGCCGGCGTCGTTGCGGAAGTCGGCGGCCAGGAACTGGTTCTCGGGCCGGAAGGTCCACGTTTCCACGCGCAGGCCGGCCTGGTGCGCGTCGCCTACCAGCGCGGACGGCGCCATCAGCTTGCCGTCCTTGTCGACCGGGATCACCACGCGGTGCGGCGGCGCGACCACGTCGGCGTAGGTGGCGATGTCGCGCAGGCCTTCCGGCTTGCACATGTCGGCGAAGGTCAGCTTGCCGCCGGCCGCCACCACGTCGCTCGGCCGCACCGGCTCGTTCACCACCAGCTGCATCAATCGCAGGTTGGCGCGGTGGCCCAGCTTGTTGCGCAGATACTTCAGGTTGGCCGTTTCAAACGACTGGATCTCGACCGGATTGCTGCGCGTGTATTCATGCGAGCCGGTCACCGCCAGGAAGCGGTCTTCCAGCGGCAGGCCGACGCTGGCGAAGTAGGTCGAGTGCTTCAGCTCCGGCACCAGGCCGACGATGCGGCCGTGGGTGGCCGCCTCGGCGGCGACGAAGTCGATGATCTCTTCCCACGTCGCGACCTGGAACATGCCGTCGTAGCGGGCGCTGGCCGGACGCACTTTCGGGATGCGTTCGACAGCGCGCAGCGTTTTCAGTTCGGCCAGCGTGAAGTCGTCGATGTACCAGCCCGACTTGGTCTCGTAGTCGATGGTCTTGGTGACGCGGCGGCCGGCAAATTCGGGACGGCTGGCGACGTCGGTGGTCTCCGTCAAATTCGCTTCGTGGCGCGCCACCAGCACGCCGTCCTTGGTGCAGACCAGGTCCGGTTCGACATAGTCGGCGCCGTCGGCGATGGCCTTGCCGAAGGACGCCAGCGTGTGCTCGGGACGCTGGGCGCTGCAACCGCGGTGGCCGAGCAGCGTCGGCCTGACCGCGCCGGCGGCGCCGGCCGGCGCGCCGGCGCCGAACGCGGCCCCCGGCACGATCAGCGCGGCGCCGGCGGCCAGCGCCGCCGATTGGATGAAGCCGCGCCGCGACAAGCGGCCCGGCAAGATCAGCTGTGTCATCAGAAGTCTGCCATGAAAGTGAGGAAGCCCTGGCGCGGGGCGATCGGATACGTATTGTACGTGCCCGAGGCGGCGCCGACGACGACGTTGAGCGAACCGGTGCGCTGCGCCAGGTTGCTGACGTTGAGGCGGTAGCGCGCGTTCTTGACCATGCTGCCGTTCAGGAACGGCAGCTTGCCGGACACGCCCAGGCTCATCAGGAAGTAGCTCGACACGCTCAAGTCGTCGGTGTAGGTCGCGTAGCGCTTGCCGACGTAGTCGCCGATCAGCTGGAACTCGGTGTCGGCGACGGTGGCCGTGGCGACGAACTTGTTCATGCGCTGCGGGCTGCCCGGCTCTTCCTTGCCGGCCGTCTGCACCAGCGTGGTGCCGCTGGTGTAGTTGTCCTGGTACTGCGAGCGGTTGTAGGACAGCGCGTCGTAGAACGAGAACATGCGGCCGAAGTGCAGCGTGCCGGACAGGTCGATACCGTCGGTCTTGACGCTGCCGACGTTGGCCAGCACCGGATTGCCGCCGATGATGGAGGTGATGACGGCGGTCGGGCTGATCGACAGCAGGCGGTCGCGGAAGTCGACGTGGTAGAGCTCGATCTGACTGTCGACGGCGCTGACGACGCCCCAGTTCACTTCATGGCTGCTGCGCAGGCCCAGCTCATACGTGACCGAGGTTTCCGGCTTGACGGTGGCCTTGAACAAGTCGAAGGCCTGCTGGCTGGCCAGGCTCCACGGCGAGGTGCCGCCGCCGCCGTAGGTCGGGAACTGGCGCATATTCTTTTGCACGTTGGCGAACATCTGGTCGTGCGAGGTGATGTCCCAGCGCGCGCCGGCCTGCGGCAAGAACCATTTCTTGGTGTCGATCACGCCCACCGGCAGCGCCAGCGAACCGTTGGCGATGGCGCCGCGCGCCGGCTGCACCGGGAACTCGCCGTCGGCGAATTGCAGGCTCGATTTGAAGCCGGCCTGCAAGGCCAGGTCGGGGCGCAACTGCCACTCGTCCTGCAAGTGCAACTGCACCACTTTGTTTTCGATGGTGCTGCCGTATTGCGTGATGAGCGGATTGCTCGGACGGTCGTACGGCGAGGTCGGATGGTTGACGTCGAAGGCATACCAGCGGCGGAAGGCGTTCGAATTATTCTGCTCGAACCACAGGCCGCCTTCGATGTGGTGGTCGCCGATTTCCGTGCGCAGCGAGGACTGCCAGCCGCCGCGCTTGATGACGTATTCGGTGGTGCGCGTGGCCAGGCCGGAATTGCCGAACACTTGTTTCAGGTTCTGGCCGGGGAAGTAGACGTTGAACAGGGCCGGCAAACCGGCCACGCCGATCGGGCCGGCGACGACGCCGACGCCGTCATCGTTGTGATAATAAATCTGGTTCGACCACACGGTGTGCTCGCCCAGGTTCATATCGTACTTGGCGTAGGTCAGGTAATCGGTGCGCTGGGCGTCGCTGTAATAGTCGCGGTAGTTGTTGCCGTCGGCCGGCGGCGTGGCGCCGGTCGGGCTCAAATACTGTTGCAGATAGTTGAAGTCGGGATAGATGAAGGGGCGGGTGTAGGGCGCGCTCGTTTCGTTGGCGACGTGGACGGTGGCGTCCTCGTTCGGCTCGGTCTTTTTCGAATAGTCGAAGAACAGCGTGAGCTTGCCGGCGTCGCTCTGGTGCACGTATTTGGCGTTGACCTGGTCGCCGCCCTGGCGGCCCTGGAAGTCCCAGGCGCGCGCTTCCTGGTGCACGGCCGACAGGTAGGCGCTGTTGCCGTTGCCGTAGTCGCCGGTGTCGATGCGGGCGAAGGTGCGCGAGGTCTTGTAGCTGCCGACGGTCTGCTGCACCGTGGCGCCCGATTGCTTGGCCGGCTCGCTCGAATAGGTCTCGATGGTGCCGCCCAGGTTGCTGGTCGACGCGGTGGCGAGGTCGCCGGCGCCGGACGACAGGATCACGCTGCTGACGTTTTCGCTGATGACGGCGCGCTGCGGCGACAGGCCGTTGTAGTTGCCGTATTGCTGGTCGCCCAGCGGCACGCCGTCCATCGTGTAGCCGAGCTGCTGGCCGCTGAAGCCGTGCACGAAGATCGACAGGTTTTGTTCGTTGTTGCCCCAAGGGTCGGCGGTCTGGAAGCTGACGCCGGGCAGGGTTTCCAGCGCCTTCAGCGGATTCACGCCGGGCAGGATTTTCTGCATGTCGGCCCTGGTGATGGCGACCGAGGAGCGGGTTTTGTGCGACGCCACTTCCACGATGGTGACCGGGCCGTCGGCGGCGGCGACCATGGCGGCATCGGCGGCGGACGCGTCGGCCGTGCCGGAGGCGGAGGCCGGAACGGCCATCTCGGCCACTGCGGCGGCGACGTTCTGCGCCATGGCCAGGACCGGGAAGGTCAGCGCCGCGAAGACGGCCGATGCCGCCATCACGCCATGGGCCGATTGAACGCGCGCTGCCGCTGGGGATTTCTTCTTCATTTTTTTGCCTTGATATGCCGGATTGAATAACATTGAGAACACTGCAACGCTGCGCATGGTAAGCACCGCGTGTTACAGGGTGATGACGGCAAAATGACAGGAGCAAGACATGGCCCCCGCGCGGACTCCAACGCGGACTCCGGCGCGGCCGTGCCGATTGGACAAGCGGCGCGTTCTTGCGTAAGCTAGGCCATCCCCACACGCCCGCCGCTCATGTTCAATACCGATTTGTTTTCACTGTCGTTTTCGCTGCCGCGGCCGCGCCGCGCGCTGACGGCGCTGGCAGGGCTGGCGACGCTGGCGCTGGCCGGCTGCTACACGGTCGATCAGCCGCGCCTGAATTCGTTCGCCAACCAGACGGTGACGGCCGGCATGCCGCTCGACCAGGCGCTGGTGCGGATGGCGGTCGAAGGCTTCAACTGCCAGAAGGATGGGGCCAGCTCGGCCATGCTGTGCACGCGCGACCAGCGCACGCTGCTGCGCGCCGTGTGCGTCGAGCGCGTCGATTTGAAAACGGGGGGCGGCAAGATGGTGACGGCGGTCGAAGTAGCGCCGGTCGCGTGCGGGAAAAATTTTGTGACGATGTAAAGCGCACAAAACAAAAGAGCCGGAAGCGATGAAGGCCTCCGGCTCTTTTTTGTTGGAACGATGCCGCGGTCTTGACGGCGTCTGCGCCCAGCTTAGTGCTTGACGTCGCCCACCGGAATCAGTACCTCGACCGGCGCGTCGGTCGCAAACAACTGCGCGCAATCGACCTTGTCGTACTCGTAGTGCTGGCCGCAGAAGTCGCAGTTGACGCCGACGGAACCCAACTCGTCGAGCACACTGTCGACTTCGGGACGACCCAGCATCTTCAGCATATTGCCGACCTTTTCGCGCGTGCACGTGCAGTGGAACGATGGATGCACGGGATCGAACACGCGTATCGTCTCTTCCCAGAACAAACGCTGCATCAGCACGTCGATGCCGGTCTCGAGCAGCTCCTGCTGCTTCAAGGTCGAGCCCAGGATGACGGCGCGGTTCCACGTTTCCAGCGCATCTTCCTCCGACAGCGGCGCGGCCTCGGCCTTGCCGCCGTGGTGGGGCAGCTTTTGCAGCAGCAGGCCGCGCGCGACGTTGTCGTCGGCCGCCAGCCACAACTTGGTGTCGAGCTGCTCCGAGCGCAACATATAGTTTTCGATGACGGTGGCGACGTCGTCGCCGTCGAGCGGCACGATGCCCTGGTAGGGTTGCTGGCCCGGCATCTTGTCGCTAGGATCGAGCGTGATGACGAAGCGGCCCTTGCCGCTGCGGTTGAGCAGGCCCGGCAAAATCTCGTCGTCGCTGATGACCGCCGCCGGGTCTAGCTTGGCCGTCGCGCGCAGGCGCAGCTCGGCGTCGCACTCGACCACCAGCAGGCGTACCGGACCGTCGCCGTGGATCTGCATGATGATGGAACCGTTGAATTTCAAATTGGCCGACAGCAGCGCCGCCGCCGCCACCATTTCACCCAGCACTTTCTTGACGGCGGGCGGGTAGGCGTGGCGCGACAGCACGTCGCGCCAGGTGGCGGAAATGTCGACCAGCTCGCCGCGCACGGCGGCGTTTTCAAAGATGAATTTTTTCAGGGTGTCCGGGTTGGCGGTGGCGCCTAGGGTGATGCTCATGTCGTTATCCGATCTGGTTGAGTTGTGTCTTGAACAGCTGGGCCTTGTCCACATAGTTGCGCGAACTGCCTTGCAGGGCCGTGATTTCTTCCGGCGTCAGCGCGCGCACGGCCTTGGCCGGCGTGCCGATGATGAGCATGTGGTCGGCGAATTCCTTGTGTTCCGTCACCAGCGCGCCGGCGCCGACCAGGCAGCCCTTGCCGATCCTGGCGCCGTTGAGTATCACGGCCTGGATGCCGATCAGCGCGCCGTCGCCGACGCTGCAACCGTGCAACATGGCCTGGTGGCCGATGGTGACGTCGGCGCCGACGGTGAGCGGATAGCCGACGTCGGTGTGCATGACGGCCGACTCCTGCACATTGCTGCGGTCGCCGATCGTGATGCGCTCGTTGTCGCCGCGCAGCGTGGCGCCGAACCACACGGAAGCGTGGGCGCCCAGCGTGACCTTGCCGATCACGTTGGCGTCGGCGGCGACGAATGCGGAACCATCGATGTCGGGCGCGTCTGCGCCCAATTGGTAGATGCTCATGGGGTGCCTGTCGGTGTGCGGTGGGATGGCGCTATTTTACGCTGCGCTGCGCCATCCCGGAGAAAAGCGGGGCCGGCCGCCGCTGCGGTATAATTATCGAACGGTCGTGCTTTTGTTGGCGCGGGCAGTCAGGGCCGGCCGGCAAGCAAACGATATGGCGTCCGATGCGCGGTTTTCAAGCGCTGATCTTTTAGGTAAATCCCATGCAAGCATCCCGATCCGAATTTCTCACCGTGCGCGGCCTGCGCTGCCACGTCCGCCACTGGGGCCGCGACGGCGCGCCCAAGCTGTTCATGCTGCACGGCTGGATGGACGTGTCGGCCTCGTTCCAGTTCGTCGTCGACCAGCTGCGCGGCGACTGGCACGTGATCGCGCCGGACTGGCGCGGCTTCGGCCTGAGCCAGCGCGGCGGCGGCGACACCTACTGGTTCCCCGACTATCTGGCCGACCTCGACGCCATCCTGCGCCACTACGCGCCGGAGCAGGCCGTCAACCTGCTGGGCCACAGCATGGGCGGCAACGTCGCCGGCCTGTACGCGGGCGCGCGGCCCGAACGGATCCGCAAGCTCATCAACCTGGAAGGCTTCGGCCTGCGCGACACCACGCCCGAGCAGGCGCCGGCGCGCTACGCCCAGTGGCTGGACGAGTTGCTGGCGCCGCCGGAAATGCGCGCCTATCCGACGCTGGCGGCCGTGGCGGCGCGGCTGCAAAAGACCAACCCGCGCCTGAGCGACGAGCGGGCCGCCTTCCTGGCGCCGCACTGGTCGGCGCGGAACGACGCCGGCCAGTGGGACATCCTGGGCGACCCGGTGCACAAGCGCGCCAGTCCGCTGCTGTACCGCATCGAGGAGGTGCTGGCCTGCTGGCGCCGCATCACGGCGCCGGTGCTGTGGGTCGAGGCCGACGACACCGCCATGTGGCAGTGGATGGGGCCGAAGCCGGCGGCGCGCATCGAAATCGACCGCCGCCTCGGCCAGCTGGCCGACCTGCGGCGCGCAATGATGGCCGACGCCGGCCACATGTTGCACCACGACCAGCCGGCCGCGCTGGCCGCGCTGATCGAGGATTTCCTGGCCTGAAGCGGGCTTTCCGCTTAAGCAAAAAACAAGTCGGGCGCAGGAAAAAGGCGGGCAGCGTACAATGGACGCTTCGTATTGTCCGTATTGTATGGTCGCGTTGATGCCAGGGTTGTTGCGTATGTTAAAAGTTGATCTCCATTGCCACTCGAACGTGTCCGACGGCGTGCTGACGCCGGCGGCGGTGGCGCAGACGGCGCACCGGGCCGGCGTCGATGTGTGGGCACTGACCGACCATGACGAGGTCGGCGGCATCGCCGCCGCCCGCGCCGCCGCTGCCGACGTCGGCATGCAATTCATCAGCGGCGTCGAGATTTCCATCACCTGGGCCAAGGAAACCGTGCACATCGTCGGCCTGCGCATCGACGAACA
This sequence comes from Rugamonas sp., assembly GCF_025354735.1. Lineage (GTDB taxonomy): Bacteria > Pseudomonadota > Gammaproteobacteria > Burkholderiales > Burkholderiaceae_D > Rugamonas. The sequence goes on along the minus strand of NZ_JANXMI010000285.1, from coordinate 13,474 downwards.
CCACGCCGACTTGCTGGCCGGCCTCGCTTGCACGCGGGCCGGCCGCGACAACCGGGGCCGTGAAATCGCCGCCCAGCTGGCGGCGGCCGGCATCCCCGGCGCCTACGAGGGCGCGCTCAAGTACGTCGGCAACCCGGACCTGATGTCGCGCACCCACTTCGCCCGCTTCCTGGTCGAGATCGGCGCCTGCGCGAACATCCCCGACGTGTTCAAGAAATACCTGTCCGAAGGCAAGCCTGGCTATGTGCCGCACTGCTGGGCCAGCCTGACGGACGCGGTCGGCTGGATCCGGGGCGCCGGCGGCATCGCCGTCATCGCCCACCCGGGCCGCTACCGCTTCAGCGACCTGGCCGAGGGCGAATTGTTCAATGAATTCAAGCAGCTGGGCGGCGCCGCGATCGAAGTCGTCACCGGCAGCCACTCGCCGAACCAGTACGGCGAATACGCGCAGCTGGCCCAGCGCTACGGCTTCCTGGCCTCGCGCGGCAGCGACTTTCACGCGCCCGGCGAATCGCGGGTCGACTTCGCGGCGCTGCCGCCGCTGCCGGCCGGCGTCACCCCGGTCTGGCACGACTGGTTTTAAGCCGGCCGGCCGCCCGCCGTTGTCCGGTACGCGGCCTGGGCCGTGGTTCGCGTACAATTATGATAATTTTATCTTTGGAACATTTCCCGTTCCGGTCGCCGATCCATGAGTCAATTCTTCCAGATCCACCCGGACAATCCGCAGCCGCGCCTGATTAAACAGGCGGCCCAGATCATCCACGCCGGCGGCATCGTCGCCATGCCCACCGATTCCTGCTACGCCCTGGTCTGCCACCTGGACGACAAGTCGGCCGTCGAGCGCCTGCGCCGCATCCGCGGCATCGACGAAAAACACCATTTGACGCTGCTGTGCCGCGACCTCAGCGAGATCGGCGTCTACGCCCGCGTCGACAACCGGCAGTTCCGCCTGCTCAAGGCGGCCACGCCGGGGCCGTTCACCTTCATCCTGGAAGCGACCAAGTGCGTGCCGCGCCGCCTGAGCCACCCGTCGCGCAAGACCATCGGCCTGCGGGTGCCGGAAAACGCCATCGTCAGCGCCTTGCTCGAGGAGTTGCAGCAGCCGCTGCTGGGCACCACCCTGATCCTGCCCGGCGACGCCGACACCCTGACCGACGCCGACAGCATACGCCAGCGCCTGGAAAAGCAGATCGAGCTCATCATCGACGGCGGCGCCTGCAGCCTGGAGCCGACCACGGTGATCGACCTGACCGGGCCGGACGCCGAGCTGATCCGTCAAGGCCGCGGCAACGCCGCCCTGTTCGGGCTGTGACCGGCGCTGGCATGCCCCATGCGCAGCGGCTTGACGGTGGCCGCATGGCCGTTCGCGCGGCTCTGGTAGAATCGCAACCATGAATGATTTCGATCCCGCTGCACTGATCCGTACCATCACGGTCTATTTGATCCCCGTACTTTTTGCAATTTCCCTGCACGAAGCCGCCCATGGTTACGTCGCCAAATACTTCGGCGACCCGACCGCCTCCGATCAGGGCCGGCTGAGCCTGAACCCGGCCCGGCACATCGACCTTTTCGGCACCGTCCTGCTGCCGCTGATGCTGTTCTTCGCCCACCTGCCCATCCTCGGCTACGCCAAGCCGGTGCCAGTCGACTTCGACCGCCTGCGCAATCCTAAAAAGCAGATGGCCTGGGTGGCGGCGGCCGGACCGGCGGCCAATTTCGCCATGGGCCTGGGCTGGATGATCTTGTACGTGCTGATCGGCGGCGAACTGGCCGGGGAACCGTATTTCGCCGCCGTGGCCAAGGCCGGCATCAGCGTCAACGCCGCCATGTGCGCGTTCAACCTGATCCCGATCCCGCCGCTCGACGGCGGCCGCATCGTCACCGGCCTGCTGCCGGACCGGCTGGCCTATAAATTCGCCCGCATCGAGCGCTACGGCATCTATGTGTTCGCCGGCCTGATCCTGCTGATGTACACGGGTCTGCTGAACGGTGTGCTGGCCGCCGCGATCCACGGCCTGATCGTCGTTTTCGCGCTGCTGGTCCATCCCCTTTCCCTCCTTTTAAACTGACTACTATGTATCCCGATCGCGTTGTTTCCGGCATGCGTCCCACCGGCTCCATGCACCTTGGCCACTATCACGGCGCATTGAAAAACTGGATCAAGATGCAAACCGAGCTGCCGTGCCTGTTCTTCGTGGCCGACTGGCACGCGCTGACCACGCATTACGACGACCCCACCATCATCGAGCGCAGCACCTGGGAAATGCTGGTCGACTGGCTGGCCGCCGGCCTCGATCCGTCGCAGTCGACGCTGTTCATCCAGTCGCGCGTGCCCGAACACGCCGAGCTGCATTTGCTGCTGTCGATGGCGACGCCGCTGGGCTGGCTGGAGCGGGTGCCGACGTATAAGGACCAGATCGAAAACCTGGCCAACAAGGATCTGGCCACCTACGGCTTCCTCGGCTATCCGCTGCTGCAGGCGGCCGACGTGCTGATCTACCGCGCCAGCCAGGTGCCGGTCGGCGACGACCAGGTGCCGCATATTGAGATGATGCGCGAAATTGCGCGCCGTTTTAATCATTTGTACGGCAAGGAAAAAGGCTTCGAGGAAAAGGCGCAGGACGCCGTGAAAAAGCTGGGCAGCAAGCGCGCCAAGCTCTACAACGAACTGCGCACCGACTACCAGCAGCACGGCAAGGACGACGCGCTGGAACAGGCCAAGGCCATGCTCGACGACGCCCAAAGCCTGTCGATGATAGACCGCGAGCGTCTGTTCGGTTATCTGGAAGGCAGCCGCAAGCTGATCCTGGTCGAGCCGCAGGCGCGGCTGACGGTGGCGTCGCGGTTGCCCGGCCTGGACGGCCGCAAGATGTCCAAGAGTTACGGCAATGCCATCGCGCTGCGCGAGGACAAGGAATCGGTCACCAAAAAAGTGCGCACCATGCCGACCGATCCGGCCCGCGTGCGCCGCACCGACCCCGGCGATCCGGCCCGTTGCCCGGTCTGGCAACTCCATGAAGTCTATTCCGATGCGGCGACGCGGGAGTGGGTGGTGCAAGGCTGCAAATCGGCGGGCATAGGCTGCATCGAGTGCAAACAGCCGGTAATCGACGCCATCATCAAGGAGCAGGAACCCATGCACGAACGGGCCCAGCAATATCTCGACGATCCGTCGCTGGTGCGCGCCATCGTCGCCGACGGCAACGACGTGGCCCGCAAGCTGGCGCTGGAAACCATGCGCGACGTGCGCGAAGCGATGGGTTTGGCCTACTCTTGAGCGACGATATGAACGAAAACGATCCATCCGGCGGCGCGGACCGGGGGCCGCCCCCGAATTTGCCGGCGCCGGCGGGGCAGGGGCCGACCCCGGAGCCGTCGGCGCTCGATGCCGTGCGCGCCCACGTCAACGCCACCGTGTCGCCGTGGGTGCTGCGCTGCGCGCCGCTGATACCCGGCGGCGAAGTGCTGGACCTCGCTTGCGGCCTGGGGCGCCACTCGCGCCATCTGGCCGCGCTCGGCCACGCCGTGCTGGCCGTCGACCGCGACCCGGCCGCGCTGGCCGCCACCTGTGGTCCGGCCATCACGACGTCGCAAATCGACCTGGAAGCGGACGGCGTCGCCTGGCCCTTCGGTGGTGAACGCTTCGCCGGCATCGTCGTCACCAACTACCTGCATCGTCCTTTAATCGCGGCGATGTTGGCCAGTCTGGCGCCGAACGGCATGTTGATCTACGAAACCTTCGCCGCCGGCAACGCCGCCTTCGGCAAACCGTCGAATCCGGCCTTTTTATTGCAGGCGGGCGAGTTGCTGGACTGGGCGCGCCAGCATGGCTTGCGGGTCATCGCCTATGAAGAGGGCGTCGTCACGGTGCCGAAAACTGCCATGGTGCAACGAATCTGCGCGGTCAAGCCGGCATTTGCGCGCGAGGCGGCGCGGTTGCCGCCATTTTAAAGAGCGATGGTCAACGAGATGCACCGCTGGCGCGGCCTATCGTCTACAATCGACGTTTTAATACTTTTTGTTCTGGTTTCCTATGATTAAGGGCAGCATAGTTGCAATCGTCACCCCGATGCACGCGGACGGTAGTCTGGATTATCCGGGTTTGAACCAGCTGATCGACTGGCATATCGCCGAAGGCACCGACGGCATCGTGATCGTCGGCACCACCGGCGAATCGGCCACCGTCAATGTCGAAGAACACTGCGCCCTGATCAAGGCGGCGGTCGAGCACACCGGGGGCCGCATCCCCATCATCGCCGGCACCGGCGGCAATTCGACCGCCGAGGCGATCGAACTGACCCGCTATGCCAAGGATGCCGGCGCCGACGCCGCCCTGCTGGTCGTGCCTTATTACAACCGTCCCACGCAAGAAGGCATGTACCAGCACTTCAAGGCCATCGCCGAGGCGGTGGACTTGCCGGTGATCCTGTACAACGTGCCGGGCCGCACCGTGGCCGACATGAGCAACGACACCATCCTGCGCCTGGCCGCCATCGCCAACATCGTCGGCGTCAAGGACGCGACCGGCAACATCGGCCGCGGCATCGACCTGCTGCGCCTGGCGCCCAAATCGTTCGCCGTCTATTCGGGCGACGACCCGAGCGCCATGGCGCTGATGCTGGCCGGCGGCCACGGCAATATCTCCGTGACGGCCAACGTGGCGCCGCGCGCCATGCACGACATGTGCAAGGCCGCCATGGCCGGCGACGTCGCCCGCGCCATCGAGATCAACAACAAAGTCTTCCCGCTGCACCAGAAGTTGTTCATCGAGCCCAATCCGGTGCCCGTCAAATGGGCCATGGCCGAAATGGGCTTGATGCCGCCGGGCTTGCGTTTGCCGCTGGTGCCGCTGGCGGCCGAGTGCCATGATGCCGTGCGCGCCGCGCTGCGCGAAGCCGGTGTACTGCAATAACGAGTAGCGAAAACGACGCCCCGACCTGAACCGTCCGGTCCATCCCTGATTTCAGCTGGTTTCAGCTAATTACTTAGTAACGACATGACTATACGCAAGACAGCTACTACTTCCTCGCAACGCGCCCTGGTGCTGGGCGCCCTGATGGCCAGTTTGACCGGTTGCGGCATGATCAGTTCCGTGGTCGGCAGCGACAAGGTCGACTACAAGGCCTCCAAGAAAGCGGCGCCGCTCGATGTGCCGCCCGACCTGACGCAATTGCAGAAAGATAACCGCTACGCCCTGCCGGACAGCGCCAACGGCATCGCCACCGCCTCCGGCTACAACGCCAACAAGGGCGCCGGCCCGGCCGCCGTGCAAGCGAACGGCGGCGAGGCCGTGGTGCCGCTCAAGCTCAACGACATCAAGGTCGAGCGCTCGGGCAACCAGCGCTGGCTGGTCGTCAAGCAGACCCCCGAGCAGCTGTGGCCGCAACTGAAATCGTTCTGGGAAGACAGCGGCTTCACGCTGGAAACGGAAAACGCCACCGCCGGCATCATGGAGACGGATTGGCATGAAGACCGTTCGAAGATTCCCGACGGCATCATCCGCAACACGCTGGGCAAGCTGTTCGACAATCTCTATTCGAGCGGCCAGCAAGACAAGTTCCGCACCCGCATCGAGCGCCTGCCCGACGGCGGCAGCGAAATCTACATCAGCCACCGCGGCGCCCAGGAAGTGTTGACCGGCGCCGAGAAGGAATCGACCGCGTGGACCCCGCGCGCCAACGATCCGGCCCTGGAAGCGCAGATGCTGGCGCAGCTGATGACCAAGCTGGGTAACACCGACGACTCGCAGTCGGCCAAGACCGCCGTCAACAACGCTATCGTCCAGCCGCAGCACGCGACGCTGGTGGGCGAGGGCGCCGGCCGCATGGTCGAAGTGGACGAAGGCTTCGACCGCGCCTGGCGCCGCGTCGGCCTGGCGCTGGACCGCGCCGGCTTCACCGTCGAAGACCGCGACCGCAACCAGGGCACTTATTTCGTGCGCTTCCTGGACGCCGACGCCAAGGGTCCGAGCAAGAGCTGGTTCAGCAAGCTGTTCAGCTGGGGCTCGTCGGAAGAGGACAAGGAAGCCCAGCGCTACCACATCACGGTCAAGGCCGTCGCCGGCACCACCACCAGCCAGGTCGCGGTGCAGAGCAACGACGGCAAGCCGGACACCACGCCGACGGCCGGCAAGATCCTGACGCTGCTGCACGAGCAACTGAAATAAGTCCGCGCCGCCGCCTCAACGGGGCGGCGAGCGAGGGGAATAAAAAACCGGCCAGCAGGCCGGTTTTTTTATGTCCGCCCGGCGCGCGGGTCGTCTGCGCCGTGGCCGGTCCATGAAATCACGAAAACGCGGACGAAAAAAAACCGGCCCGCAGGCCGGTTTTTTTCGCAAGCTGATTACTTCGAAGCAGCTGGCGTTGCAGCAGCAGCCGAAGCAGCCGAAGCAGCGCTCGAAGCGGCAGCAGCAGCATCCGAAGCGGCCGAAGCAGCAGCGGCAGCGGCTGGAGCAGCAGCGTCAGCTGGAGCTGGAGCAGCAGCTGGAGCTGGCTCTACGACTACTGGAGCTGGAGCAGCAGGAGCTTCTTCTTTTTTCGAGCAAGCAGCCAGAGCAACAGCCAGCAGGGAGATGATCAGCAGGGATTTTTTCATGGATTTTCCTTAATTAATTCAAATAATTAGAAACAACAATGTTGCGATGAATAATTACCGGTAATTATCGCTCATTAGGGCGTCTTCGAAGGCTTTTCGTACCTGTAATGGTGCCTGCCAGACAACGGAAACTTCCTAACCGAATATTATAGCGATTTTTGGTGTGTCGCAATAGGCGCACCAGTCGTTTGCACAACTATTTTGCGATATCGCAACATTTCTTTAGATCCCGCGTAATACGGAATTTTATTCACCTTACCAGCTTTCGTGTCGAACACCGGCATTCTACCTTGATCTGGCTCATAATCCAGTCGTACTTGCATGTAAACCGGGATTCGATTCCAGCCAAATGGCGTCAAACCGGTCGATACTAAGTTTTGTATCAAAACGTGTCTGGAATGCCGCCACGCCGCGCATATGGTCGGCATGATAACGGCGGACTATATGGACGCCGTCGGCGACGCAAAACGAGTCGCTCAGCTGTCGCAAGCCCTGGGGCGTGAGGCGGCACTCGATGAGGTGGCTGAAATCCTTCAGCAGGCGCAGGAAGCGGGGCGCGTGGCGCTCCAGCTCGGCGTTGCTGTGCGCCACCAGCCGCAAGCGCCCCTGGCCGCCCAGGAAGCGCCGCAGCGCCGCGTCCGCCGCCGTGCCGCCCAGGTTCCACAGCGCGAAGTCGGGATCGAACAGTTGCAGCGTGTGCGTGGCGCGCGCCAGGCACTGCTGCACATAGTCGTTGAACTCGGCGCGCGTCGTGAATGGGTGGACTTGCGCTTCCGCCGCGCTCGCTTCCTGGTCTGCCTGCATGAAGTCCCCCCTTGAACGTTGCGTTAGCCTAGCTCGATCCAGCCGTCGGTGTACCACGTGTAGAGCGCGTCGAGCACGTCCTCCGACGCGGTCGCCAGGGCGGTGCCCGGCAGCGCCCGCTCGTTGGCCAGCGCCTCCAGCGTGGCCTTGTCGGCGCGGCCGATGGCGAACGATTCGCCGTTGATGAAGACGTTCTTGCCGCGATACAGCATCAGCGTCTTGCGCGACAGCGACAAGCCCTTTTTCGCGGCCGCCTCGCGGAACTTGCCCACCGCCAGCGGCTTGGCCGGTCCCGTGAAGAACACATTGTGCTTGGGCTCGGACAAATGCTCGCCCAGGAAGATGGTCACGTCGTCCTCGGTGAAGCGGACCTTGTTCATTTCCTCGGCCACCGTGGCCAGCATGTGGCGCGGAATCTCGGCCGGCTTGGCGCTCGCCTCCAGTTCGGGATCGGCGTAGCGGCCCGGCAAGTCGATCGAATCGGCCATGAATTGCAGGAAGGCTTCGCCCAGTTCCTGGTAGGACGGCGAACGGAAGCCGATCGAATAGGTCTGGCAGTCGCCGATGGCGACGCCGTCGTGCGCGTAGTGCGGCGGCAGGTAGAGCATGTCGCCCGGTTCGAGCACGAATTCCTCGTTCGGTTTGAACTTGGACAGGATTTTCAGGGGCAAGCCCTCGATCACGCTCAAGTCCTTTTGCGGGCCGATGCGCCAGCGCCGCTGTCCGGCCGCCTGCAACAGGAACACGTCGTAGGAATCGAAGTGCGGACCGACGCCGCCGCCGTCGGTGGCGAAGCTGACCATCAGGTCGTCGAGGCGGGCGTCCGGGATGAAGCGGAACTGGCGCAGCAGCGCGTCGGCGCGGGCGTCGTGCAGGTTGACGCCCTGCACCAGCAGCGTCCATTCCTTTTGCGCCGTCGACGGGATCGCTTCGAGCGGGCCGGTCTGCATGTTCCAGTGGCCGCCGCCGGCCGTCACCAGGCGCGACTCGACGTGGTCGTGGGTGGCCAGTTCGGCCAGCGCGTCCAGGCTCAGCAGCGGCTTGAAACCGGGGATGGCCTGGCGGATGACGAGGGGTTTTTTATGCCAGTAATCGCGCAGGAATTGCGCCGGCGTGATATCGCCTAACAGGGGTAATTTTTTCATACGCCATTATAACCACGCCGCCAGCACATCGACATCAGCTGTCGAGGGTATAATCCACCTGCTCATATACAGAAAGGAAATACAATGAAGATTGCCAAGAACACGGTCGTGACTGTGAATTACAAACTGTCCGATGCCCAGGACAATCTGATCGAAGACGGCCGTCAACCCATGGTCTATTTGCACGGTGGTTACGAAAACACCCTGCCGAAAATCGAAGAAGAACTCGACGGCAAGGAAGTCGGCTATTCGTCCATCATCCAGATCGAGCCGGACGACGCCTTCGGCGAATACGACCCGGCGCTGGTCAAGGTCGAGCCGCGCGGCCGCCTGCCGGAACCGCTGGAAGTGGGCATGCAGTTTGAAGGCATGCCCGACAGCGACGACGAAGACGACGCGATGATCTTCACCGTCACCGACATCGCCGACGACAAGGTTGTCCTCGATGGCAACCATCCGCTGGCCGGCATGGCGCTGCGCTTCTCGCTCAACGTGGCCGACGTCCGCGCCGCCACCGATGAAGAGATCATGCACGAACACGTGCACGGCGCCCATGGCCACCACCACGGCGACGAAGATGACGAAGGCGAAGAGGGCGACCACGTCGCCATCCACCCGATACATTAAGCGTCGTCCGCGCCGGCCGGTTTAGGCACGGCGCCGGCAGCGGCCACGGATGTGGCGACGGGGTCAGACCACGGACGTGGTCTGACCCCGTTTTCACGTGACGTGACCGCACGCCTTTTTTGCCGCGCCCCTGGCCAGGTCAGGGCGCCGCGTCGGCGCCCGCGTCCTTGAGCGTGAACAGCACGGCGGCGCCGGGATTGACCCTGACCCCGGCCGACTGCGCCGCCAGGCTCAGATGCCCCACATTGTCATGCCAGACGATGGCCGGCGCGCCCTCGGCCGTGCCGCGCGCGTCGACCAGCAACAGTTTGCCCTTGAATTTCTGCGCCAGCGCCTTGAGCTGCCGGCGTGGTTCGGCGAAGCCATCCTGGCGGGCTGAAAACCCCGACAAAAACGATGACTCCTCCGCCTGCAAGCCGATGTCGCCGTCCGAAAACAGCACCACGCCGTCGAGCTTCTGCTGCCCGGCCAGCGTGAACAGCCGGTGCAGCCACGCGCGGTTGGCCACCAGCCGGTCTTCATATTCGCTGTTGCGGCCCGCCTCCGGCCGGTAGTGGTTGTTCGCCGCCGGCAGGTTGATGGTGGCGAACAGCACGTTGCCGACCTGCCAGTGCGCATACTCGGCGTAGCTGCGGAACTTGGCCGTCGCCGACAGCCGCGTCACTGCCACGTGGCGCGCGCCCAACGACTGGCCGTCGGTGAAGAACACTTCGCGCAGCCGGTTCAGGCGTTCGACGGCGCCCGAGCGGCCGGCCGAATTGAGGCACTCGGTCCAGTCGCTGCCGGCCAGCGCGACGATCAGCGCCGCATCCGATTCGTCGAGGACGGCCTTGCGCTGCGCGTACAAACGGTCGCTGCACGGCTCGCGCGCGGCCTTGATGCCGGTGGCGACGACGAACGCCGGCCGTTCCTGGTTGGCGTCGGCGATGGCGCGCTTGAGCACCGCTTCGCCGGCGCCGTCGCCAAACGAGTGGCCGATGACGTCGAATTCAAAAGCGGCCGCGCCGTTGCCGCCGCCGTTGGCCGCGCCGGCCGTGAGCGGCGCCGCCAGCAATATGACCAGCGACGCCGCCAGCGCCAGCCGGCGCGGCAACGGCGATGGCGGCGCGCTGCGGCGTGTCATGCCAGCGCCGGTTGCGCCAGGCGCTTGAGTTGATACAGCTGCTCGAGCGCTTCGCGCGGCGTCAGCGCGTCGGGATCGAGCTCGCCGATGGCGTCGAGCAGCTCGGCCAGCGCCGGATGCGGCGAGGCCGGCGCCGGCGGTTCGGCCGCGTCGTCGTCGGCGTCGGCCAGCGGCATGGCGAACAGGTCGCGCTGCGGCGTGGCGTCGAGCGCCTGCGCCTCCAGCCGCGCCAGGTGCTTGCGGGCCGCCTTGATGACGCTTTGCGGCACGCCGGCCAGCTGCGCCACCTGCAAGCCGTAGCTCTGCGACGCCGGCCCGTCCAGCACCGCGTGCAGGAACACGATGCTGTCCTTGTGCTCGACCGCCGACAGGTGCACATTGGCCGCCGTCGGATGGGCCTCCGGCAGTTGCGTCAGCTCGAAGTAGTGGGTGGCGAACAGCGAGAAGCTGCGGCTGCTGTCGATCAGGTGGCGCGCGATGGCCCAGGCCAGCGCCAGGCCGTCGAAGGTCGACGTGCCGCGTCCCACTTCATCCATCAGCACCAGCGAATGCGTGGTGGCCGCGTTCAGGATCGCCGCCGATTCCGTCATCTCCACCATGAAGGTCGAGCGCCCGCCGGCCAGGTCGTCGGTGGCGCCGATGCGGGTGAAGATGCGGTCGATCGGGCCGATGACGGCGCTGGCCGCCGGCACATAGCTGCCGACGTAGGCCAGCAAGGTAATCAGCGCGACCTGGCGCATGAAGGTCGACTTACCGCCCATGTTCGGACCGGTGATCAGCAGCAGCCGGCGCTCGTCGACGAAGCGGCAGTCGTTGGCGATGAAGCGCTCGATCTGGCCCTCGACGACGGGATGGCGGCCTTCGCGGATGTCGATGCACGACTCGGCCACCAGCTGCGGCGCGCACCAGTTGTGGCGCAGCGCGTGGCCGGTCAGCGCGGTCAGCGCGTCGAGCTGGGCCAGCGCCTGGGCGATGGTTTGCAGGCTGCCGATGTGCGGCGCCAGCTCGAACAGCAGCTGTTCGTACAGCAGCTTCTCGCGCGCCAGCGCCTTGTCCTGCGCCGACAAGGCCTTGTCCTCGTAGGCCTTGAGCTCCGGCGTGATGTAGCGCTCCGCGTTCTTCAGCGTCTGGCGGCGGCGGTAGTCGTCCGGCACCTTGGTGGTCTGGCCGTGCGTGACTTCGATATAAAAACCGTGCACGCGGTTGTACTCGACGCGCAGGTTGGCGATGCCGGTGCGGGCCCGTTCGCGCGTCTCCAGGTCGAGCAGGAACTGGCCGGCGTTCTGCGACAGCGAGCGCAGTTCATCGAGTTCGGCGTCGTAGCCCTCGGCGAAGACGCCGCCGTCGCGCACCATCGCGGCCGGCTCCTGCGCCACCGCGCGTTGCAGCAGGTCGAGGCAGGACGTCGGCGTCGCCAGCGCGTGGTGGATGGCGTCGAGCAGGCCGGCGTCGCGGCCCTGCGCGCCGGCCAGGCTGCGCTGCATCGCGCCGCGCAGCTCGGGCAGCTGGCGCAGGCCGTCGCGCAGGCTGGCCAGGTCGCGCGGCCGGGCCGACAGCAGCGCGATGCGGGTGGTGATGCGTTCGATGTCGGGCACCTGCGACAGCGTCGCCGACAGCGCGCCGGTGGCGTCGGCGTGGCCCAGCGCCGCGATGGCCTGGTGGCGCGCGCGCGCCACGTTCTGGTCGCGCCGCGCGTGGTGCAACCAGTAGCGCAGCAGGCGCGAACCCATCGCCGTGCGGCAGTGGTCGAGCAGCGAGAACAGCGTCGGCGCTTCCTGGCCGCGGATGGTTTCAGTCAGCTCCAGATTGCGGCGGGTGGCCGCGTCGAGGCCGATGAATTCGTTCTCCGTCTCCGTCGTCAGCGTGCGCACGTGTTGCAGGCCGCGGCCCTGGGTCGACTGGGCGTAGCGCAGCAGCGCGCCGGCCGCGCCGAAGGCCGCGCCCAGGCCGTCGGCGCCGAAGCCGCTCAGCGTCGCCACGGCCAGCTGGTCGAGCAGCGACTTGTGGCCGCCGGCGACGTCGAAATGCCAGTCCGGCACGCGGCAGGTGTTGGCGCCCGGGTGGCCGTCGAACAGGTCGGCGTTATCGCCGCGCAGGATCTCGGCCGGCGCGATGCGTTCGAGCTCCTGCTGCATGCGCGCGGCGACGCTCTTGCCGTCGCCGGAAAACTCCATCAATTTGAGCGCGCCGCTGGCCAGCGACAGCCACGCCAGGCCGGCCGTGACGACCTTGCGCTGCGTGACGGCGCACAGCGCCAGCAGGGGGCGTTCGGCTTTTTCGGGCAGCAGGTCGGCGTCGGTCAGCGTGCCGGGCGTGACGACCCGCATCACCTTGCGCTCGACCGGTCCCTTGCTGGTGGCCGGGTCGCCGATCTGCTCGCAGATGGCGACCGACTCGCCCAGCTTGACCAGCTTGGCCAGGTAGCCGTCGAGCGAGTGGAAGGGCACGCCGCACATCTTGATCGGCTGGCCGTTCGCGCTGCCGCGCGCCGTCAGCGTGATGCCCAGCAGGCGCGCCGCCTTTTCCGCGTCCTCGTAAAACAGCTCGTAGAAATCGCCCATGCGGTAGAACAGCAGCAGCGTCGGGTGCTCGGCTTTCAGCTTCAGATACTGCGCCATCATCGGCGTGACTTTTTCGGGAGGTTTTGCGGTCATTGGTCTTGCTCGGTTCTGTTGTTTTTGTGTGTGATATCAAATGCTTAGCAATTTTCGAGTACCGCAACTTGCCGCAACTTGCCGCAACTTGCCGCAGTGTTCCCTCCACCCAAAGGGCACTGAAAAAAACTGCTCGTAAAACGCAGAAAAATGCTCAGAAAGCAGTCCCCTGCCAAATATGACGTCTAGAAATCTGTAAGCTATTCAATGACTTAGGCGGAAATTTTAGTCCCCCGAGCCATACGTAACGGGAGCACGGATTATACGGGAAACCAGCTATACCGTCCTCTGTAACTAACCTTAGAAAGATAAAGCAATGAAAATTGACCTGACCATGACCTTGATCAAAAGCCTGTTCGTTTGCGCGCTGAATTGACCCACTCCGTTTGACCCTCCCTCCATTGCCTGGCGAACGCCGCCACGCGATCGTAAGACCCCCCGAATCCCAATTCCAATAAATCCTCGTGGAGCTGTTTAAGGCTGCGCCGCTGCTTGCGTGATTTGGCCGCCTCGGTCTTGAGCCAGCC
>NZ_JANXMI010000284.1 GCF_025354735.1 Rugamonas sp. | reverse complement strand
CCCGCGGCGCCGGCGCCGGCCGCGAGCAGGGCGGTGTGCTGCTGCGCGGTCACGCGCAATTGCGTCACGGCGTTGGCGACGGTTTTCGCGCCGGCGTCGGCCAGCTGTTTTTGCGTCAGCTGCTCGGTGCCCTGCAACTGGGCGGCCTGCTGGGCTAGCAGGGTCTTGCCTTGCGCTTGCAGCGCGGCGCTCTGGGCGCTGTAAACCTCGCGCGCGGCGTCGAGCTGCTGTTGTTGCTGCTGTTGGTCGAGCTGGTCGAGCTGGGTTTGGGTGACGCCGTCGGCTGTTGCGGTGGCGTTGTCGGCCAGGGCATCGGTCAGGGCCAGATCGGCCAGCGTATCTTGCGGCACGTTGGCCGCGTTGGCCGTCGCCGCGTTGGCGCCGGCCGTTGTCGTTATGGATGGCGCGTTTGCCGCTGAAGCCGATGCCCTTGTCAAATCTGAAGCCGATGCCGATGCCGATGCGTTGCCGCTCCCCGCCACCGCCGCGGCGCCGGCAGCCGCGTCGACGCTGGCTTGCTGCGCAAACTGGTCGCCCAGCTGTTCGAAGTTGCCGGTGGTTTGATTGAGCAGCGCGACGGTGCCTTGCGGATTGGCCGCGTAAGCCGATTGCAATGCCTGCGCATCGAGCGTCAGCGCGGAAAGGCCATCGCCGTCCCCGCTGCCATTGTTGCCATTGTTGCCCGCCGCCGCCCGCAGCGTGATGCCGATGTCTGCCAGCGTGGCCGGACCGGCCGCCTGGCTGGCGTCGGCCGCCGCATTGGGCTGCGTCACGCTGTGCAGCAGATTGCTGCGCAGCGGCGCCTGCACGGTCGCGCTGTCGGCGTCGCCCGTTTGCAGCACGTTGTAGGCGGCCACCAGGTTTTGCGCGGCGCCGGTCAGCGTATCGAGTTGCGCGCCGCCGCTGCCGCCATCGGATCGCGGCAAGCCGTCGAGCAGCTGATGCGACTGCGCCAGCGCCGATTGAAACTGCGCCACCGGCGACAGGTCGATGGCGCTCGACGCCGGCGGCGGCACCGCCTCCAGCGCCAGCGCCTTCAGCGCCGTGGTATCGAGCGCGGCGATGGCCTCGTTGCGGTGCAGCGCTTCGATATAGGAGGTCGGCAGCGCGAACGGTTGCGCCAGGATGGAAGTTTGCTCGATCGGGGACATGGTGGCACCTCTGCGATATCAGTGGCCCAGCATGACAGTGGCGCGCGCGCGATGATCTGTGCGCTGATCCACATAGCGCGGCCGGGCCGCAGCCGCGTCATACCATGGTATCGGCAGCGATTCACAATACCTGAACGCGACATTACGGCGCGGGCCGTTGTGCGGCGGCGCGGAAGAATTTATAGTGCGCAATTATCGTGCGCCCGCGCCACCTTCCCTGAAAGTTCGCCATGTCCACCCAAGGCCGTTTTATCCGCAGCGCTTCCCAATTCCGCAACTGGATCACGCCGGACGGCGCGGCCGGTCCCACCGGCGGCGAAGGCTTTCGCGCCGAACCGGGCCGCTATCACCTGTATGTGTCGCTGGCCTGTCCGTGGGCGCACCGCACGCTGATCTTCCGCCAGCTCAAAGGGCTGCAAGCGATGATTTCCGTGTCGGTCGTGAACTGGCTGATGACGGAACACGGCTGGAACTTCGCGCCCGGTCCCGGCGTGGTGCCGGACGATATACACCAGGCCCGCTTCCTGCAACAGATTTACCGCGCCGCCGATCCGCAATACGGCGGCCGTTTCACGGTGCCGGTGCTGTGGGACAAGCAGCGCAACACCATCGTCAACAATGAATCGTCGGAAATCATCCGTATGCTCAACAGCGCCTTCGACGGCGTCGGCGCGTTGCCGGGCGACTACTATCCGGCCCCGCTGCGCGACGACATCGACGCCATCAACGCCCGCGTTTACGACACCGTCAACAACGGCGTCTACAAGGCCGGCTTCGCGGCGACCCAGGCCGCGTATGAGGAAGCCGTGTTTCCCCTGTTCGAGTCGCTGGACTGGCTGGAGCAACTGCTCGGTCAGCGCCGCTACCTGGCCGGCGCCGCCGTCACCGAGGCCGACTGGCGTTTGTTCGCGACGCTGATCCGTTTCGATGCGGTCTATGTCGGCCACTTCAAATGCAATCTGCGCCGCATCGTCGACTATTCCCAATCTGTGGAACTATACGAAGGAGCTGTACCAGATGCCGGGCGTGGCGCCGACGGTCGATTTCGCGCACATCAAGGGACATTATTATCAGAGCCACCGCAGCATCAATCCCACCGGCGTGGTGCCGGCCGGCCCGGTGCTGGATCTCGACGCGCCGCACGACCGCGCGACGATGTGAGCCGCCGCGTCCGCCGCGCTACACCTGGCGGATACACATGGTGGGTCGGCGCCGGAAGCGGTTTTACTATTCGCCGCTAATGCCTGCTAAGGCGTACTACAACGCGCTATTGCTTACTAAAATTTCCGTGCGGTACGCGAAACCATACTAAATCCGGCGCTCTATCGCTTAGCGCCGTTTAGTCAGCAATAGCGGCAGCTAGTATGGAATCGCGCGTTTTAGTAAAACCGAAAAAAAGACCCACCCACCCGCGCGCGGCAAGCCCGCCGCCGACATCGCTTCCCATCCATTCGCATCACTTCTAATTTGTTAGCTACCGCACTGTGACGCGGCGGCCATCGCTTTACTGTTGATCCCGTACTTCGTTGAATCACTCATTTAAGGATACGATCATGGACAACAATCTCACTGGCAACACCGGTAACACCACCAACGCCGCCAACACCAGCAGCACCGGCAGCACCGCCGGCAGCGCCGCCAACACCGTCGACAATAAACTCAACGCCGCCCGCGAAGGTGTCACCCAGATCGGCAAGGACATGCGCGCCGATGCCCACAGCGCCATCGATAAAGTGGCCGACAAAGTGCCGCCAGCAACCGACCGCCTGGCCACCCGCGCCCATAATGGCGTCGACAGCGTGGCCGATGGCGTCAACGGTGTCGCCGACACCGTCGCCGCGCGCGGCAAACAGCTGAGCGCCGCCTACCAGCAATTCGCCGACACCGGCCGCGACTACGTTCGCACCAGCCCGGCCATCGCCGTGCTGCTGGCCGCCGCCGCCGGCTATGGCCTGTCCAAGCTGTTCGGTTCGCGCAAGTAATCGCGGACCCCGCGCCGGCCGCGCGGCGCTGCCGCCTGAGCGCGACGGCGCCGCGCGGCCCGGCGTGTGCCAGGCCTGTGCGGATCTAAAAGCATCAACGAGCGTCAACGCTACATACAACTAAAAATGGAGAATCCCATGCAAGCCATGCCCACTATGTCCGGCGGCTATCCACCCGCCACCACCGCCGCCGCCGGCGACACCGCCGCCGCGTTCGACGGCCATAATTCCGGCGTCTCCTGGGGCGCCGTCTTCGCCGGCGCCGCCACCGCCGCCGCGCTCTCGTTCGTGCTGCTGATACTGGGCTTCGGCCTGGGCCTGTCGGCCGTCTCGCCATGGTCGTACAGCGACGCGCCGGTCGCGCGCTCGACCATCCTCTGGATCACCTTCATGGAACTGGCCTCGGCCGGCATCGGCGGTTATATCGCCGGCCGCCTGCGCGTCAAGTGGGCCAGCGTCCACACCGATGAAGTCTATTTCCGCGACACCGCCCACGGCTTGCTGGCCTGGGCCGTCGCCACGCTGCTGATGGCGGCGCTGATGGCCGGCGCCACCAAATCGGCGATCGGCGGTGCCGTCAATGCCGCCGCCGCCGCTGGTGGCGCAGCCACCGCCGCCGCCGTGCCGATGGCCGCCGCGGCGACGTCCGATCGCGGCGGCAGCGGCAGCGCCTACTTCACCGACATGCTGATGCGTTCCGACAGCGCCGCGCCGGAAACCGACAACGGCGCCGCGCGCGCCGAAGTGGGCCGCATCTTCGCCACCGACCTGCGCGCCGGCGCGCTGGCGCCGGACGACCGCCAGTACCTGGCCGGCATGGTGGCCAAGCGCACCGGCATGAGCCAGCCCGACGCCGAACGCCGCGTCGACGACGTCTATGCCCGCTTGAGCAAAGCCACGGCCGACGCCAAGGCCGCCGCCAAGAACTACGCCGACCAGGCCCGCAAGGCCGCCGCCGCGTCCGCGCTGTGGATGTTCGTCGCGCTGCTGATCGGCGCCTTCGTCGCCAGCATCTGCGCCACGCTGGGCGGCCGTCGCCGCGACAGCGCCATCCTGGTCCATCGCGCCTGAACGGCGGGATCGTCCCACAACTATCATAAAAAGGAGTATCCCATGCGTTCGATTTTATTACTGCTGCTAGGAGTGCCCATTCCTATCGTCATCCTCATCGCCCTGTTCGTGCGCTGATCCGTGGCCCGGCCGCATGGCCGGGTTTTTGATTCATTCCCCTGGTTTCATTCCATTCGTTTAATTTACAGCGAGGTATTGGTATGGTCACACGCAAATCTGCCGCGCCGTCCGTCGACGGCGCCGGTTCCATACTCAGCACGGTGTCCGGTCCGGCCGACGCGGCGCCGCCCGACAGCCTGGGCAGCGGCGACCCCCATGCCGCCCGCCTGCTGGAGAAGGTGGTCGGCGGCCAGCAGCTGGCCGCCGAGCGCACCTACAACGCCGACACGGCGGCCGAATTCGGCGACGGCGTGTTGACGCCGCCGCAGGGCGAATCGTTCGACCCGCCCACGCCGGCGGCGGGCGCCAGCACCGCCTCCGACGTCAACGCCTCGCCCAAGACCGGCGTCGGCGCCGCGCCCGGCAGCAGTCCGGCCAGCGCGCCGCTGGACCGCGTGCGCACCGACGACAGCGGCCAGCGCCTGACCACCAACCAGGGCGTGCCGGTGTCGGACAGTCAAAACTCGCTGAAGGTCGGTCTGCGCGGCCCCACGGCGATGGAAGACTTCGTGCTGCGCGAAAAGATCACCCATTTCGACCATGAGCGCATCCCCGAGCGCGTGGTGCACGCGCGCGGTTCGGCCGCCCACGGTTATTTCGAAGCCTATCAAGACTTCAGCGACGTGACGCGCGCGGCGCCGTTCGCCGAGGCCGGCAAGCGCACGCCGGTGTTCGTGCGCTTTTCCACCGTCGCCGGCGAGCGCGGCTCGGCCGACACCGTGCGCGACGTGCGCGGCTTCGCCGTTAAGTTCTACACCGACGAAGGCAATTGGGATTTGGTCGGCAATAACATCCCCGTGTTCTTCATCCAGGACGCCATGAAATTCCCGGACCTGATCCACGCCGTCAAGCCGGAGCCGAACAACGGCATCCCGCAGGCGGCCAGCGCGCACGACACCTTCTGGGACTTCGTGTCGCTGTCGCCGGAAACGACGCACATGCTGATGTGGCACCTGTCGGACCGCGCCATCCCGCGCAGCTACCGCATGATGCAGGGCTTCGGCGTGCACACCTTCCGCCTCGTCAACGCCGACGGTGCGTCGGTGTTCTGCAAATTCCACTGGAACCCGGTGGCCGGCACCCATTCCCTGGTGTGGGACGAGGCGGCCAAGATCGCCGGCGCCGATGCCGACTTCCACCGCCGCGACCTGTGGGAAGCGATCGAGGCGGGCGCCTATCCGGAGTGGGAACTGGGCCTGCAAATCTTCACCGAGGAACAGGCCGCCGGCTTCCCCTTCGACGTGCTCGACCCGACCAAGCTGGTGCCCGAAGAACTGGTGCCCGTCACGCCGTTCGGCAAGATGGTCTTGAACCGTAATCCCGATAACTTTTTCGCCGAAACGGAGCAGGTGGCCTTCTGCACCGCGCACGTGGTGCCGGGCATCGACTTCAGCAACGACCCGCTGCTGCAAGGGCGCATCCACTCCTACGTCGACACCCAGATCAGCCGCCTGGGCGGCGCCAACTTCCACGAAATCCCCATCAACGCGCCGGTGGCGGCGGTCCACAACAACCAGCGCGACGGCATGCACCGCCAGGCCATCCCGCGCGGGCGCGTGGCCTACGAACCCAATTCGCTGGGCGGCGGCTGTCCCTTCCAGGCCGGCGCCTCGGGCTACAGCAGCTTCCCGGCGACGCTGCTGGCGCCGGAAAAAACCGACAAGGTGCGCGGCAAGCCGGACATGTTCTCCGACCATTATTCGCAGGCGCGCCTGTTCTGGACCAGCCAGACGGCCGACGAGCAGGCCCACATCGTCAACGGCTTCCGCTTCGAGCTGACGCGGGTGCAGACGCCGGCCGTGCGCCGCCGCGTGCTGTCGATGCTGGCCAACGTCGACGCCATCCTCGTCAACGCGGTGGCGCAGGGCCTGGGCATGGAAGTGCCGGCACCGATGCCGCTGGCGAGCAATCTGCCGATGCCGCAGCTCGACCCCTCGCCGGCGCTGTCGCTGATGGCCCGTCCCGGCACGGCCGGCGTCCGCACCCGCAAGGTCGCGCTGCTGGTGGCCGACGGCATCGACGCCGCCCAGGTCAAGGCCGTGTATGCGGACTTGCTCAAGGAGGGCGCGGTGCCGCGCCTGGTGGGCGCCCAGCTGGGCAAGGTCAGGGCCGCCGACGGCGCCACGCTCGACGTCGAGATTTCGATGGAGGCGGCGGCGCCGGTGCTGTACGACGCGCTGGTGGTGGTGGACGGCGAAGCGGCGGCCGCGACCCTGGCCTGCGACGCCAACGCGCTCGACTTCGTGCGCCAGCAGTATCGCCACTGCAAGCCGCTGCTGGCCATCGGCGCCGGCGCCGGCCTGCTGGCCGCAGCCGGCATCCCGGCCACGCTGCCGAACGGTGAGCCGGACGACGCCATCGTCGGCGCCGACGGCGAACGGCTGACGGCGGCGCTGACCGCGTTCAAGCAGCGCCTGGCCGGCCACCGCTCGTTCCGGCGCGAGAACGATCCGCCATTGGTGTAAACGGTATAAACGATATGAACGATATGAACGATATGAACGATATAAACGATATCGTTGCTAGTTGATGTGGCAGACGGTGCCGGCCGCGTTTGGACGAGTGTGGCGGCCGGCACTCTGGTCTGTTAAATAAGGTAACAAAATCGCCATGTAGTGATATGCTCCATCCAGCAACAACTATTCCGCTAGGATGGGTTTCAGGCCGGCTTACACTCACTCGACGATTTCACGCATGGATGTTTACGCTCCACAAAAATGGCTGCCGCATGAAAAGCCCGTGCTGCCGGGATCACCGTCCAACCCGACCCATTCGACGCCGCGCCGGCTCGCCTTCCTGATCGTCGGCCTGATCGTCGCCATCACCGGCGGCCTCGGCAACGCGCTGGTGTCCGTCAACCTGCCTTATCTGCAAGGCTCGCTGGGCGTCTACTCGTCCGAAATCCAGTGGCTGCCGGCCGCCTACGTGATGGCCAATGTGTCGATGAATCTGCTGCTGGTCAAATTCCGCCAGCAGTTCGGCCTGCGCCTCTACACCGAATTATTCCTGATCCTGTACGCCGTCACCACCATGGCCCATTTGTTCGTGCACGGCCTGGCGTCGGCCATCGCCGTGCGCGCCACCAACGGCATGGCCGGCGCGGCGCTGACGGCGCTCGGCCTGTACTACACGCTGCAAGCGTTCCCGGCCCAGCACCGGCTCAAGGGCGTGGTGCTGGGCATCGGCTTTTCGCAGCTGGCCCTGCCCCTGGCGCGGCTGTTCTCGTCGGAGCTGCTGGAAATCGGCGAGTGGCGCGGCCTGTACTTTTTCGAACTGGGCATGGCGCTGACGGCGCTCGGCTGCGTGCTGCTGCTCAAGCTGCCGCCGGGCGACCGCCTGAAAGCCTTCACGCCGCTCGACTTCCTCACCTTCGCCCTGTTCGCGCCCGGCGCGGCGCTGCTGTCGGCCGTGCTGGCGCTGGGCCGCACCGACTGGTGGCTAGACGCGCCGTGGCTGGGCTACAGCCTGGCCGGCGCCGTGCTGCTGCTGGCGGGCGCGCTGACGGTCGAGCACAACCGCAGCGCGCCGCTGCTCAACACGCGCTGGCTCGGCAAGGGCAATATGGTGCGGCTGTTCCTGTCGGTGCTGCTGATCCGCATCGTGCAGTCGGAGGCCAGCGGCACCGTCGGCTTTTTGCAGGCGCTGGGCTTGAACAACGACCAGATGCTGGCGCTGTGGGTGGTGGTGCTGGTCGGCAGCGTGGCCGGCCTGGTGGTCAGCGCGCTGACGATCACGCCGGCGCGCATCCCGGCCTCGCTGATGTTCTCGCTGGTGCTGATGGCGATAGGCTCGTGGATGGACGGCCACGCCACCAATCTGACGCGGCCCATCAATATGTACGTCAGCCAGTTCCTGCTCGGCTTCGGCGGCACCTTCTTTGTCGGCCCCACCTTCGTGTCCGGCTTCGGCGCCGTGATCGCGGCGCCACGCAACCTGATCAGTTTTTCGGTGATGTTCACGATGACGCAAAACCTCGGCAGCCTGCTCGGCACGGCGCTGGTCGGCACCTTCCAGGTGGTGCGCGAAAAATTCCACTCGAGTTTTCTGGTCGAGCACCTGACGCTGATGGACCCGCAAGTGGCCGCGCGGGTCCAGGCCGGCGGCGCGGCGCTGGGCGGCCGCCTGGCCGATCCGGCCCTGCGCAACACCCAGGGCCTGGCCTCGCTGGGCGCGGCCGCCACCCGCGAAGCCAATGTGCTGGCCTATAACGACGTGTTCCTGATGATATTCGTGCTGGCCATGCTGACGCTGGCGTGGATGGTGATCCGCTATGTGCTCGACCTCGGCCTGCTGCACCACACCACGCCGGCCGGCAACGCGCAAACCGGCCTGGCCCATGTTTCCATTTCTAATTCTGGATCGCGATGACTACGACACCCGCTTCCGCTCCACCCGCTCCATCCGTGCCACCGGTCTCGCCGTCGGCGTCCGCCGCGCCCGTGCCGCCGCCCGCCGAGCCGCCGCCGTCCGGCATGCGCTGGCTGAGCAGCGCCGCCTTCGGCCTGGTGGCCCTGGTCGGCGTGCTGATCGTGCTGTACGCGTGGCGGCTGCCGCCGTTCAGCAGCGCCATCGTCAGCACTGAAAACGCGCTCGTGCGCGGCCAGGTCACCATCGTCGGCACCCAGCTGTCCGGCTATGTGGTGGCGGTCAAGGTGCAGGATTTCCAGCAGGTCAAGCAGGGCGATTTGCTGGTGCTGATCGACGACCGCATCTACCAGCAGCGCTACGACCAGGCGCGCGCCCAGCTGGCGGCGCAGCAGGCCGCGCTGGCCAACTGGGAACAGTCGCGCAAGAGCGCCGTCGCCAGCGTCGCCCTGCAACAGGCCGCGCTGGCCAACGTCGAGGCCCAGGCCGTGAAGACGACGGCCGACCTGGCCCGCGTCAATCTGCTGGCGGCCGACGGCTCGCTGTCGCTGCGCGAGCAGGACGCGTCCAAGGCGTCCAGGGCGCAGACCGTGGCGGCGGTGGCGCAGGCGCGCGCCTCGGTCGATATCGCCAGGGAAGCGGCGCAGACGGTGGTGGTCAACAAGGCCGCGCTGGAAGCGGCGGTGGCCAACGCGCAGGCCGCGCTGAAGGCGACCAAGGTCGACCTCGACAACACCCGCATCACGGCGCCGGTGGACGGCCAGCTCGGCCAGGTCAGCGTGCGCCTCGGCGCCTACGTCAACGCCGGCGCGCAGCTGATGGGCATCGTGCCGCCGCAACTGTGGCTGATCGCCAACCTGAAAGAGACGCAGATGAACCACGTGCAGGTCGGGCAGGGCGTCACCTTCAAGGTCGACGCGCTCGACGGCGCCACGCTGACCGGGCAGATCGAACACATTTCGCCGGCCACCGGTTCCGAATTCAGCGTGCTGCCGCCCGATAACGCGACCGGCAATTACGTCAAGGTGGCGCAGCGCATCCCGGTGCGCATCCGCATCGACGCCGGCCAGGCGCAGGCGCGGCGGCTGCGGCCCGGCATGTCGGTCGAGGTCAGCATCGACACCTCGGCCCAGCTGAACGACGCGGCGCCGGCGGGGGCGCGGCCATGACAGCGGCGGCCCAGCGCAGCGGCGCGCGCCGTGCTGCCGCGAAGCGCGCCATATGGAATAAGGCGCGCTTCGCGGTCGCATCGGCGGCGGGGGCTGCGGGTGTAAGGGATGCGGCGCATGCGACGAACGTCGTCAGCGTGGCAAAGGTGGCGAATGCGGCAAGCGCGGCGGATTTGGCAAGTGTGGCACGCGTGGCAAGCCTCGCAAGCGTGGCACGGGCAGCGCTGCTCTGCGCGCTGCTGGCCGGATGCGCCGCCACCGTGGCGCCACCGCCGCCGGCGACGCTGCGCACGCCGGCCGCATGGCGGGGCCCGGCGGCGGCGGGGCCCGGCGCGCCGGCGCTGGAACGCCAGTGGTGGCAGGCTTTCGGCGACCCGGCCCTGAGCGCGCTGGTGACGACGGCGCTGGCCAACAACGGCGACTTGCGCATCGCGCGCGCGCGGCTGATCGAATACCGCTCGCGGGTGGCGATCGCCAGGGCGGCGCAGCGGCCCAACGTCAGCGCCGACGCCGAGCCGACCCGCACCCGCACGCTCGATTACACCAACACGCCGCTGGTCATCAATGTATTCCAGGCCGAGTTCCAGGCCAGTTACGAGCTCGATGTGTGGGGCCGGCTGGCGGCGCAGACCAGCGCGGCCCGGGCCCAATATCAGGCCGAGCGGGCAGCCGAGGATGCGGCGGCGCTGTCGGTCGCCGGCAGCGTCGCCAGCGGCTACCTGAATTTGCGCGGCCTCGATGCGCAGCTGGAGCTGACCGAGGCCACGCTCAAGCTGCGCGAACAGTCGCGCGATCTGGCGCAGCGCCAGTTCGAAGTCGGCTACAGTTCGCGCCTGGAGTGGTTGCAGGCGCAGGCCGAATACCAGACCACGGCGGAACTGGTGCCGCAGCTGAAACGCTCCATCTTCGAGCAGGAAAACGCGCTGGCTATACTGGCCGGCGGCAATCCCGGGCCGATCGCGCGCGGCGCCGCGCTGACCGATTTGCAGCCGCCGCCGGTGCCGGCCGGGCTGCCGTCGGACCTGCTGCGGCGCCGGCCCGACATCGCGCGCGCCGAACTCAATGTGGTGGCGGCCCACGCCAACCTCGCGGCCACGCGCGACCAGTTGCTGCCCTCGTTCAAATTGGTCGGCGGCGGCGGCATCGAAGCATTCCGCTTCCAGGACTTCGTCAACTCGCCGCTGGCGCTGTGGCATTTGACGGCGGCCGTGTCGGCGCCGATCTTCGAGGGCGGCCGCGTGCAGGCCCAGACCGACGCCGCCGCCGCCCAGCGCGACGAGGCCATCTACACCTATGAAAACACGGTGCGCAGCGCCTACGCCGAAACGGAAAACGGGCTGGCCGCGATCTTCCGCCTGGGCGAGCAGGCGGTGCAAAACGACGCCCGCCGCGCCACCGCCGCCGAGACCCTGCGCATCGCCCACAACCGCTACCGCAACGGCTACGCCTCCTACCTGGAGGAGCTCGACGCCCAGCGCACGCTCTACAGCGCCGACGTCGGCCGCTTGCAACTGCGGGCGCGGATGCTGATCGCCTCGGTCGACCTGTACCGCGCCATGGGCGGCGGCTGGAGCGGGACGGAAGACGCGGAAAAAAAAGACTAGTTTGAAACCGCGCCTATGAGCTGACTCAAACTCACGGTGGCGGCGAGGTCCACAATGGTCGCTCCGCGCGACATGATCTTGCTGCGTCGTCGACCGGCGGGGTCCAGGTGGAATCGGGAGTACGGGGATGAGCGATGCGCAGTTGATGCTCTACAGTTCATGGGCTTCCATCATCGGATTGGCGGTCTCGCTGGTGTCGCTGATTTATGTGCGCAGCATCCGCGCGAACATCGTAAAATTCAGGAGGAAGCAAAGAATTCGGCAATTGACCGATGAAATTCTCCGCTTCCTGAACAACAAGGGACCGTTGTCTTCGATCTCGCTGGTCAAACTTGAAGCGTTAAAGAGAAATCTTCCAATACATGCGTGGAATCGGTTCAGCGCCAAGGGCCGTATCAAGCTCGCTATCCACCGGTTTATTGATGCGCGGGATGTCGCAGCGTTGAGAGAAGCAATCAATGATTTGTTGTCGTATTCGGAGGACCTATGAATGAATACGAAGCGCTTTTTGAGGAAATTGTCGAACGAACGAAATCGAAATCGCTGCACTGGCGGCAGTTGAACCGGCGCGATAACACGGAAATCATCCTCAATGCGCATTTGGTGCTGCGCCAGTTCACTGCGGACTTTGCACGGGGAAAGTATCACTTCACACTTCTGCTCATCGAGAAGAAAGAGGATGACGCGCTATTCGATCCGCTCTTTCAAATCTCACCCCGTCAAAACTCGGAACCAGAAATTCTGGTGCTCGATGACGGCGAATTGATTACGACGCTGACCGATTCGATCATTGATCGGTGGGCGATGCTGCGTTTGCTGGATTTGGTGGAAACGCGCAGCGATAAAGTGCGCAAGCTCTTCGACCTGAACGCATAGGTTCACCGCGGCGTCGTCCCTTATTTCACGGGCAAACACAGCTCGCAACTGAACGCGCCGGTCTGCGGATCGGCCGCGTGGTCGGCGCCGTAGCGCTCGAAGCAGGGGCGGCCATCCAGCGTCAGGCCGCTGGTGGGCAGCCAGTTGCCGAAGAATTCGGTCCACGCGGCGGGCATGTCGGCGCCCGTGCCCCGGAACGCGGCGACGGCGTAGCGGCCGCCGGCCAGCTGCGCCAGTTTGACCGGCGGCTTGACCTCATAATCTGCATCGACTTCGACGCAGGCGTCGTAGCGGCACTCGGCCGCCGGCGTGCTGCACGGGTCGTCCTGCGCCACGCCATAAGTGACGCGCCGTTCAAGCCCGTGCGCGGCGCGCCACGGGTTGAAAATCTCGCTCCAGAACGCGCCGATGGCCGCGCCGAACGGACCCTTGTAGCGCAGATAGGCGACGTGCACCTCTGCTATGTCGATGACTTGCACTTCCATTTTCGTCTCCCGAATAATGTGGACCAGATGTTCATATTGCCGCTATTGTAGCGGCGCGCTCACAAATTCTTACATCAGAAACACCATCTGCGTTTGTCGGGCGCGCCAATTGGGCTATAAAGAAAGTCTCGCATAAACGTCACGTCAACGCAAAGAGCCCACCTATGAAATCCTCGCGCTGGACCACCCTCGCTTTCGCCGCGCTGCTGCCCTGCGGCGCCGCGCTGGCCGCCGAACCGTCGACCGCCGCTCCCGCCGCGCTGACGCCCGAGCAGGCCGCCGCCCACGTGCTGAACCGCCTCGCGTTCGGCCCGCGTCCCGGCGACATCGAACGCGTCGCGCAGATGGGCGTGCAGCGCTACATCGACAGCCAGCTCAATCCCGACGCCATCGCCATGCCGCCGGCGCTGACGGAGCGCCTGAACGCGCTGGAAACGGTGCAGCAGCCGGCCGGCGCGTCGCTGATGCAGTTCCTGGCGGTGCGCGCGATGGTCAAGGATGAAGACGACGGCGCCAAGGCCAAGCGCCGCGCCGTCGTCGTCAACATGGCCGAACAGGCGGCCGAGGCGCGCATCGCCCGCGCCGTCGACAGCCCGCGCCAGCTCGAGGAGGTGATGGTCGATTTCTGGTACAACCACTTCAACGTTTTCGAGGGCAAGGGGCTGGACCGCGCGCTGGTGGCCAGCTACGAGCGCGACGCGATCCGGCCCTACGCGCTGGGTTCCTTCCGCGACCTGCTGGGCGCCACCGCCAAGCATCCGGCCATGCTGTTCTACCTCGATAACTGGCTGTCGACGGCGAACGGCTACGAGCCGCCGCGCGCGCGCCGCCAGTCCGCCCTGCAGGCGCAAAATCCCAAGAACAAAGCCAGCGGCTTGAACGAAAACTATGCCCGCGAGTTGATGGAGCTGCACACGCTGGGCGTCGACAACGGCTACACCCAGAAGGACGTGACGGAACTGGCGCGCATGCTGACCGGCTGGACCTACAACGGCCGCCAGCTGGTCGCCCGCAACCAGACGTTTGAATTCGACGCGGCCCGCCACGACAGCGGCGACAAGGTCTGGCTGGGCCATCGCGTCACGTCCGGCGGCCAGTCCGAAGGCGAGTACGCGCTCGACGTGCTGGCCATGCACCCGGCCACCGCGCACCATCTGAGCTTCGAGCTGGCCCAGTATTTTGTGCAGGATAATCCGCCGCCGGCGCTGGTCGAGCGCATGGCGCGCAGCTACCTCGATAGCCGGGGCGACATCCGCACCGTGCTGCGCACCCTGTTCGCCAGCCCCGAATTCATGGCGCCGGCCGCCGTCGGCGCCAAGTTCAAAACGCCGTATCAATATGTGATTTCCGCCGAACGCGCCAGCAACGCGCCGCTGGGCGAGATCAAGCCGCTGATGGGCGTGTTGAATCGCCTCGGCATGCCGTTGTACGGCTGCCAGACGCCGGACGGCTACAAGAACACGCAGGACGCGTGGCTCAATCCCGATGCGCTGAGCCGCCGCATCGCCTTCGCCACGGCGCTGTCGCCGCAGCTCGATGCGGCCGCCTTGCAGCAGGCGCTGGGCGGCGCGATTTCGGCCGGCACGCTCGACACCGTGGCCGCCAGCCCGCCGAAACTGCGGGCGGCGATGCTGCTGGGCAGTCCCGACTTCATGCAGCATTAATCGAACGACTCGAACCCATATCGATCGGAGCACGCCATGCAACGCAGAGACTTCCTCAACACGATGGCGGCCGCCGCCGGCCTGATGATACCGCTGGGCCGCCAGGCCTGGGCCGCCACCGCCGCCGACGGCAACCCGACGAAGAACAAGCTGATTGTCGTGATGCTGCGCGGCGCCGTCGATGGCCTGAACGTGGTGGCGCCGGTCGGCGACGCCAATTACGCGCGCCTGCGCCCCACCATCGGGCTGGCCGCGCCGGGGCAGGACGGCGGCGCGCTGGCGCTGGATAACTACTTCGGCCTGCACCCGGCGCTGGCGCCGCTGATGCCCTTGTGGCAGCAGCAAAAGCTGGCCTTCGTCCACGCCAGCGGCTCGCCCGACCCGACCCGCTCCCACTTCGACGCCCAGGATTACATGGAGTCCGCCACGCCCGGCAACAAGGGCACGGCCGACGGCTGGATGAACCGCCTGCTGGCCGGCTTGCCCGGCACGTCGGCGCCGACGCGCGCGCTCAGCATCGGACCGACCATGCCGCGCATCCTGTCGGGCCACGCGGCGGCCGTCAACCTGGCCAACGGCGCGGCCGGCACCAGGGCCAACATCCTCGACAAGCCGGCCATCGGCGGCGCCTTCGACGCGCTGTACGCCAACAACGCGCGCTTCGGCCGCACCTACCAGGACGGCAAGGACGCGCACAAGGAAGTGATGGACGCGGCCAGCGCCGGCGGCACGGGCGGCATGGACGGCGGCGCGATGAGCAGGGAGATGGTGGCGGCCAACGGCGGCGCGCCGCTGCCGAACGGCTTCCCGGACGACGCGGCGCGCCTGGCCTCGCTGATGCGCAACGACCCGCACATCCAGCTGGCCTTCATCGCGCTGGGCGGCTGGGACACGCACGCCAGCCAGGGCGCGGCCACCGGCCAGCTGGCCAACCGCCTGGCGCCGCTGGGGCAGGGGCTGGCCGTGCTGGCCCAGCGTCTGGGGCCGATGTTCGACGATACGACCATCGTCGTCATGTCGGAGTTCGGCCGCACCGCGCGAGAGAACGGCAACCGCGGCACCGATCATGGCCACGGCAATGTGATGTGGGTGCTGGGCGGCGGCGTCGCCGGCGGCAAGGTCTATGGCGACTGGCGCGGCGTCGGCGACGGCCAGCTGCACGAGGGCCGCGACGTGCCCGTGACGACCGACTTCCGCAGCGTGCTGGCGCAGATTTCGGAGCGCCATTTGCGCCTCGGCGACCAGCAGCTGGCGCAGATTTTTCCCGCGCTGGCGCAGACGGCGCCGGGCTTCAACCTGATGCGCGCCTAGCCGTCGTATCTTCGGAGGCAAAGTCTCCTCGGGGTCGGCGTATCTGCCGTCCGGACAAAAAAAAGCCCGCGAACCTGGGGGCTGCGGGCTGAATCCAATGTTCGGAGAACGCTTGGAGGAGACAGTTCCAATATAGGCCGATTTATGTTGCGCTGCAATACAGTAAAACTACGATGTCGAAATCGCCATCATGACAAACCCGGCAAGTCGTTTGCCAAGTTTGAAACGCTGTTTTTTTTCTAAGCGGCCTGGCGCCGGGCCGCCAAGCTGTGTCCGATGGCGTCGACCAGTTGCTGTGGTTCGATAGGGTGTTCCAGCAGGCAGGCCGTGGGCGCGGCTGGGCCGAGCAGGGCGCTGACGTCGTCGTCCGGGTCGGGCCGCAGCACGATCACCGGCAGGCCGCCGTGCATTTGCAGGGCCGCGCCGGGGAAGCCGCTGCGCAGGGCGTGGAAAGGGTCGAGGTCGCACAGCAGTAGATCATATTGCTGCACTGCGGTGGCCTGTTCGGCTTGCGCGGCGTCGCTGGCCACCGTCAGCGCGTAACCGAAGTGCAGCAGCACGCTGGCGACCAGGCCGCAGTCGTCGGGCGCGGCGTCGAGCAGCAGGATGCGCGCGCCGCTGGCCTGAAAGCGCGGCGCGGCCGGCGCCGCCGCTGCGGCGTCCATGGCATCGTCCATATCGTTTATATTATTGATACGATTTACATCGTTTGATCCCTCCGCCGCGCCATCGTCCGCAACCGGGACCGCAGCCGCGACCGGCGGCGCGTCGCCGGCGCGCAGGGCGGCGGGCAAAAACGCGTCCAGCGCCGGCAGCATTTCCAGCGGGTCGAAGGATTTGGCCAGGCTGCCGTCGAAGCCGGCCGCCCGCAGCGCGGCGCCGCCGTCGTTGACGGCCTGCGCGCTGGCGGCCAGGATGGGGATGGCGCGGGTGGCGGCCTCGCCTTTGAGCCGCTGCACGACGCCGTAGCCGTCCAGCTTGGGCAGTTGCAGGTCGCAGATGATCAGGTCCGGCAGCTCGCGCAAGGCCAGCGCCACGCCCTGTTCGCCGTCGTGCGCCTGCAAGGGCTGGTGGCCGTAGGCGCCCAGCAGGTAGACCAGCAACTCCATACTGGCCTGGTTGTCTTCAACGATCAGTATGCGCGCTCCCATCCGGGCCTCCGTCGCAAAGGGCATCAGCTGCGGCCGGCGCAGCGCCGCTTCAGGCTTTGCCGCTCAGGGCCAGCGTGAACGTGCTGCCGCGCCCGAAGTCGCTGCTGAAGAACAGCGATCCGCCGATCAGGTTGGCCAGGTTCTGGCACAGATACAGCCCCAGGCCGGCGCCTTCGGCGTGGCGGGTCGACGTCGAATCGAGCTGCGAGAAGGCCTGGAACAGCTTGGCCTGGTCTTCGACGCGGATGCCGGCGCCGCTGTCGGCGACGGACAGTTCGGTGACGCGCTGGCCGTCCTCCTCGCGCTGCGTCAGGCTGATGCGCACCGTGCCGGTGTCGGTGAACTTGATGGCGTTGTTGAGCAGGTTAATCATGATCTGCGTCAGCGCGCGGCGGTCGGTGTCGACCGTGATCGGTTGCGGCGCCAGCTCCACTTCCAGCGCCAGGCCCTTTTGCTGGGCCAGCGGGCGCAGCGTGTCGGCCACCTGCTTGACCAGGTCCTGGCAAGCGACCGCCTCCACCGCCAGCGTCACCTTGCCGGCCTCGATCTTGGCGACGTCGAGGATGTCGTTAATCAGCGACAGCAAGTGGCGCGCGCTCGACCGTATGGTGTTGAGCTGCTTGTCCTGCTCCGTGGTCAGCGGGCCGGGCAACTTCATCAGCAGCGCCCCGGTGAAGCCGATGATGGCGTTGAGCGGCGTGCGCAGCTCGTGCGACATATTGGCGATGAAGGCCGACTTCATGCGGCTGGCCTCGGCCAGTTCCAGGTTCTTGAGCGCGATTTCGCGGTTGATGGTTTCGAGCTCGCCGGCGTGGTGGGCCAGGCGCATATTGAGTTCTATCACCTGGCGTTCGCGCGCCTGCAACTCGCTGTTCACTTGCACGGCCTGCTCGTAGGTCGAGATCAAGAGGTCGAGGATTTGCTGGCGCTCGGCGTTGATGAAGTGCTTTTGCTCGCCCAGGTACAGGGCGATGCCGATTTCCATGTTCTGGTTCTTGCGCAGCTTCTGGTTCATCAGCATGTGGCCGATGCGGTTGAGCAGATAATCTTCCGCGTAAGGCTTGCGGATGAAATTGTCGGCGCCGCATTCGATGCCGCGGATGATGTCCTTCGGGTCCATCAGCGACGTCACCAGGATCACGGGAATGTCGCGCAGCGCCGGGTCGGACTTGATGGCGCGGCACAAGTCGTAGCCATCCATTTCCGGCATCACGATATCGGACAGCACCAGGTGCGGCTTGCGTTCGCGGATCGCGTCCAGCGCCAGCTGGCCGTTGGCGGCCGCGCGCGCGCGGTAGTGCACGGATTGGATCAGCCGGCGCACGCGCTCGGCCTGGGTCGGGCTGTCTTCGACGATCAGTATCTCGATGTCTTCGGGGTGAATTTCGTAACTGGTGTCCACGGACCGTCTCCTGAATTACGGGTGCAGGCGGCCGTGCGGCGTGGACGGGCAGGGCGGCGTGCGGTTGCTGTTGGTGTGTTGCGATTGCGGTTGCTGCCGGTGTTGCACAGGGCTGCTGCGACTATATCGGATTTAGCCGGCGCGGAGGAAATTTTTGCCGGCGTGCGCGGTCACTTTCAAACCGCTGGTCCCTGGAAGGCGTGGGCGCGCAAGGTCAGCACCAGCGTGTCGCGGTGGGCCTGCTCGCCGACGGGCTGGATCGGCGTCGATTCGTGGATCACGCTGGCGTCGTCGAGCAGCAGCATGGTCCACGGCTCGGTCAGCGTGAAGCGCTTGCCGTTGGGACCGTCGGCCTCGAAGATGCGCGTCTCGCCGCCCTTGACATGGTGGCGCCCGATCAGGATCACGGCGACGAAATCGACGCCGTCGCGGTGCGCGCCTTCCGGCGTCGGCCGGCCGATGCCGTCGGTGGTGTCGATGCGGAACTGGTGGGCTTCGATGTGCCACGGCTGCGCGCCGCGCACGGCGCTGCACAGCCGGCCCAGCGCCAGCAGCAGCGCGCGCCAGGCCGGCTGTTCGGCCGTGGCCGCCAGCACGGGCGCGAACAGGCGGTTCATGCCGCCGTGCAGCGCGTTGTATTCGAGCGGCTGCCAGTGCGGACGGTGCGCGGTCTGGGTCAGCCGCTCGCCGTCCTGGATGAAGCAGGAATGGCGGCGGCGCCGGTAGCGGCCGCCGTCCTTCAGATAATTGTCCAGCTCCAGCGTGTCCCAGCTGGGGTTCAGCGCCATCAGCGCGGCCAGCTCGCAGCCGGCCAGCGCGGCCACGTCCCGCGGCCGCAGCAGCGCGTAACCGTCGTCGCGCAGCGCCTGCTGCAAATGGTCGGGTGCGGTGAAGATGGGGGCGGTGGTCGTCATGGGAGCGGGCATCGGTGGCGTGGGCCACCATTTTACGACGACTGGGCGCGCATCGCACGGCGGCCGGGAACGGCGGCCCGCCGTGCGATGCCGTCGCGCTTACTTCAAATGGTCCTTCAGTTGCTGCGCCGCCTGCGCCATCGCGGCCCGCACGGCCGGCACCTGGCTGACCACGTTGAGCAGGCCGAAATCGTGGATCATGCCGCCGTAGCGCACGCTCGTGACATCGACGCCGGCCGCGTTGAGCTTGTGGCCGTAGGCTTCGCCCTCGTCGCGCAGCACGTCGAATTCGGCGGTCTCGATCAGCGTCGGCGGCAAGCCCTTCAACTGTTCCACGCTGGCCCGCAGCGGCGACGCGTAGATTTCCTGGCGCTCCTTGGCGTCGCTGGTGTAATTGTCCCAGAACCACTGCATCATGCCCTTGGTCAGGAAGTGGTCGTTGCCGAACTGCTGGTAAGAGCCGGTGCTGAAATCGGCGTCGGTCACCGGCCACATCAGCGCTTCGAAGCGCAGCGCCGGGCCGCCCCTGTCCTTGGCCATCAGCGCGACCACGGCCGCCATATTGCCGCCGACGCTGTTGCCGGCCACGGCCAGGCGCTTGCCGTCGACGTTGATGTCCTTGCCGTGCGCGGCGACCCAGGCGGTGGCGTCATAAGCTTGCTTGATGGCGACGCCGTAATGGGCTTCCGGCGACGGCGTGTAGTTGACGAACACGGCGACGGCGCCCGAGCCGGCCACCAGGTCGCGCACCAGGCGTTCGTGGGTGGGATAGTCGCCCAGCACCCAACCGCCGCCGTGGAAGAACATGAACGCCGGCAGCACGCCCTTGACGCCGGCCGGCCGCACGATGGTCAGCCTGATGTCGCGGCCGTCGACGGTGATGGTTTTTTCCGACACGTCGGCCTTCGGCAGCGTCAGCTTGACGCCGGCCTGGGCGCCGACCAGCACGGCGCGCGCTTCGGCCGGGGTCATGGTTTCCATCGGCTTGCCGCCTTCGAGCGCGGTCAAAAATTGCGCGGTGCCGCGTTCGACGCCGGGCAGGCCGCCGGCCATGGCGCTGCCGACGGCGAGGGTCATGGCGCTGGCGGCGAAGATATTTTTCAGTGTGTTCATGGTCTGACTCTTTCTATTTAAGTTGTTAGAGATTAAATCGTTAGCTATATATTTCACCCACAGACTAGGAACAAACGGTGTTACATGAGACTACTTGCTGCTCGGTTTAAGTGTTAGCGATTAAATCACTAACTACTTAATTATCGCGCCTTGCGGCGACTTGATTACTTATCGGGACGAATCAGGCGTTTTCCATCAGGCTGGCGCGCAGCGTGTTGAGCTCGTTCTTCATGCCGACCACCTGATCGATGCTGCAATTGGACGCGCTCAGCACGCAACCCGGCAGCAGCGCCGCGTCGTGACGCAGCGCGTCGCCGTGCGGGGTCAGCGAGATGATGACCTGGCGCTCGTCGGCGGCGGCGCGGATGCGGGTCAGCAGACCGGCCTGCTCCATGCGCTTGAGCAGCGGCGTCAGCGTGGCCGAATCGAGGAACAGGCGCTCGCCCACGGCCGACACGGTCAGCTCGTTCTGCTCCCACAGCACCATCATCACCAGATACTGGGAATAGGTCAGCCCCATCTTGCGCAACAGCTTGCGGTACAACTTGCTCATCGCCAGCGACGTCGAGTACAGCGCGAAACACAGCTGGTCGTCCAGCCGCGGTGCCGCCAGGTGGGGGGGGGATTTGGTATTCATGGGCACAGTATAAATAGTGCGCTATTCAATTGCAAGCTATTTTTAATCTTTTCTGCACCGGCTCACGCCGCTTCCAGGCGCGCCGCCCGCTTGATCGCCTGCGGCGGCTGGCCGAACGCGCGCAAAAAGGCGCGGCGCATCCGTTCCGGGTCGGAAAAGCCGGTTTCGCGGGCCACGATGTCGATTGAATGGTAGCTGTCTTCTATCATCGCCTTGGCCGCCTCGACCCGCAGCGTCTCCACCGCCTTGGCCGGCGACTGCCCGGTTTCCAGGCGGAAGGCGCGGCTGAACTGGCGCCGGCTCAGGTTGGCCGCGTCGGCCAGCTCGTCGACCGACAGCGGCTTGCGCAGGTTTTGCTTGGCATAGCTGAGCGCGACCTGGATGCGGTCCGATTTCGGCTCCAGCTCCAGCAGCGCGGAAAACTGCGACTGGCCGCCGCTGCGCCGGTGATACACCACCATCTTGCGGGCCACGGCGCGCACGCTTGCCATGTCCAGATCCTGTTCCAGCAGCGCCAGGCCGAGGTCGATGCAAGCGGTCATGCCGGCCGAGCTCCAGAAGTTATTATCGTTGATGAAGATGCGGTTTTCGTCCACCTTCACCTTCGGATACATTCTTTGCAGCTCGCGCGCCGTGTCCCAGTGGGTGGTGGCGCGGCGGCCGTCGAGCAGGCCGGCCTCGGCCAGCAGGAAGGCGCCGGTGCAGATGCTGGCGGTGCGGCGCGCGGTCGCGCTCATGGCGCGCAAAAACGCCAGGAAGGCCGGCGTCGAGATGATCTGTTCCATGCCGCCGCAGACGATGACGCTGTCGGCGGGGTGGTCCCCGAACGGCAGCGAATCGACGCCCACGCCGGCCGAGCTGACGACGTTGCCGCCGTGCTCGGAATACATCTTGATGTCGTAATACGGTCCGCCCGGCAGGCTGTTGGCCACTTCAAACACCGTGACCGCCGCCAGGTCGACGATCTGGAAACCGGGGAAGATAACGAAAGCGAGGGTTTTCATGGCGGCCTGAAATGAGGGATTTAATGGATTCGGGGCCAGATTAAGCCGTTTGCCCGCCCCTGTCAATCGCCGCCGGGCCGTGCCGGGCGGCGGCGGCCGCCGTTATTTAGACGTTGCCGAGCCGGAACAGTTATCATAGTAGCCGTCAACACACGCGCACCGCGGGGAGCAGCAGGCATGAACGTCAAACCGAAGGCCATCGTCCTGATCGTCGATCAGTCGCCCGATCACTTGGTATCGATGAATAGCCTGTTGCAGGACCAGTATGAAATCAAGCTGGCCAACAACGCCCGCGCCGCGCTGCGGCTGGCGCAGCAACTGCCCCGGCCCGACCTGGTGCTGCTCGACGTGGCGCTGCCGGAAATCGACGGCTACCACGTCTGCCAGCAGCTCAAGGCCGATCCCGACACGGCCGGCATCCCCATCATCTTCCTGGCCGAGGGCGACCTGCCGCGCCACGAGCAGCACGGCTTCATGTGCGGCGCGGCCGACGTGCTGGCCAAGCCGGTCATCGCCGAAACGCTGCTGGCGCGGGTCCGCACCCACATCCTGCTCAAGCAGTCCGGCGAACTGCTGCGCCACCAGCACCTGCTGGTCGAGCACCTGGTGGCCGAGCGCACCTACGAGCTGACGCAGATGCTCGACGCCGTGATCTGGGCCCTGGCCTCGCTGGCCGAAACGCGCGACAACAAGACCGCCAACCATATCCGCCGCATCCAGCTGTACATGGGCGCCTTGGCGCGCCAGTTGCAGCCGCACCGCCGCTTCGCCGGCGAACTGGCGGACCAACAGATCTCGCTGCTGTGCCAGGCCGCGCCGCTGCACGACATCGGCAAGGTCGGCATCCCGGACGCCATCCTGCTCAAGCCCGGCAAGTTGAGCGACGAGGAATTCGAGGTGATGAAGCTGCACACCGTGTACGGCCGCGACGCCATCGCCGGCGTCGAACGGCACCTCGGCCACAGCAACGACTTCCTGCGCTACGCGCGCGAGATCGCCCACTCGCACCAGGAAAAATACGACGGCTCGGGCTATCCGCAAGGGTTGGTGGGCGACGCGATTCCCACGTCGGCGCGGCTGATGGCGGTGGCCGACGTCTATGATGCGCTGATTTCGAAGCGGGTCTACAAGCCGGCGTTCACACACGAAACGGCGCTGGAATTGATACGGCAAGGCAGCGGCGAGCACTTCGACCCCGACGTGGTCGACGCGCTGCTGACGGTGGAAGAACAGTTCATGGACATCGCCGCGCGCTACAGCGACGCGCCGCAGTAGACGCGAATCGGCGGCAGCGCATCGGCGGCGGCAGCGAATCGGGGTCAGACCCCGGGTTTGGTTTAGGCCCGGGAGTCACGCCAACGCGTACCGCGCCCGCAACAGCGCCAGCATCGCCACATTCAACTCCCACGCGTTCGACACTTCCTGCTGCGAGTAAGGCAAGGACTGGGTGTACGGCACCGGTCCGAATTCGGGCGTCATCGTCAGCCGCGAGGCCCCGTCGGCGCGGCGCAGCGCCACGATGCGGTCCCACCAGTCCAGATGCGCCGCCAGCGCCGCCGCCGCTTCCGGCGCGCGGAAGTCCGCCACCTGCGGTCCCTGCGCATGGCCGACGCGCGCGTGGATATGGCGCACATGCGGCAGCGTCGCCGCCAGCGTCCGCGGCTGGTCTTCCAGCAGCGATTCGCAGGCGCAGCACCAGTGCGACAGGTCGGCCGTCAGCTGCAAATGTGGCAGCTGCTCCAGATACGGCAGCAACAGCATTGGATGGCCGCTGAAACGGCTGCGGTGTATCTCGTGCACGATGGCCACGCCGTGCTCGCGCGCGATCGCATCGGCCAGCGCGATCAGCTCCAGGTTCTGCTGGCGCGTGTAGTAATCCTTGCCGGTGTGTGAATTGACGTGCAGCGGCCGCGCCGCGCAGGCGTTGTGCAGCAGCTGCGCCAGCGCCGTTTTATGCGCCGCGAATTCGGCGTGGAACACGGTCTCCCACTGCTGCGCGATCAGGTGCAGGCCGGCGGCGCCGATGCGCGCGCTCCAGTCTTCGCGCTCGGCCGCCGCCAGCGGCAGCGACATCTCGACGCCGTCGAAGCCGGCCGCCTTCACGCGGTCGATGAAGTCCTGCGGCGTCAGGTGATTGCTGCCCCAGTGCGGCGCGAAAATCAAAATCTCCATGAGCCGCCTTACAGGAAACCGCGCACCGGAAACGCGGCGTCGCGCTGTATCCAGTTCTGCGGCGAGTATTCGGTGCGGCCGTCGGTCGCGTGCAGCGTGTACGCGTGGCGCGACACCGGCGAGCGGTTCGGCGCGCTGTAGTGCGGCAGCAGGCCGTGGAAGCACACCAGGCTGCCGGCCTTGCACACCAGCGGCACGGCCGTGCTGTCGTCCGGCCACGGCATCGCGGCTAGCTTCTCCATGCCGATTTCATCGCCGTTGCGGATGAAGCGCTCGCGCATCGGGCCGCGATGGCCGCCCGGTTCGGCCCACATGCAGCCGTTGTCCAGCGTCGCATCTTCGAGCGCGAACCAGAACGTCGTCACGCTGACCGGCGTGGTGTCGAAATACGTCGCATCCTGATGCCAGCGCACTTCGCCGCCGATGCCGGGCTGCTTGAAGATATACATCGACTGCCACACTTGCACCTGTTCCAGGCCCAGGTCGCGCGCCACGGCCACCAGCTTCGGATCGGCCGTGAAGGCGCGGAACACCGGGTCGAGATCGTGCATCGCGTGGCCGATCTTGTTGATCGACAGCGCCTTGTCCTGCTTGAGCAGGCCGTCGGCGCCGAAGGCTTCCTCCTCGAAGAAGCAGCGTATCGTATTGTCGGAACCGAGGAAGTAATCGTCGCTGCGCTGTTCCTGTTCTTTGGTGGTGAAGATGCCCGACGCCGCATTGGGATCGAATTGGTCGACAATCTGCGCCGCCCGCGCGCGCAGCACGGCGATTTCTTCCAGGGTTTTGAAATTCGGCAGCACGATGTAACCATCGCGCTGGTATTGGTCTTGTTGTTCCTTGGTCAGCATGGCTGTGCTCCGCTTGGGTGGGGGCCGCGGCGGCGCCGGGCAGGGGATCAGGCATTGTATGCCGCCGATTGTGATGCATCAACGGGCAAACGGTTGACACATTGTCGCCAAAGTGGCGACAATTGGCGCATGGACCAATTACGCGCAATGGAGATATTCGTCGAAGTGGCCCGGCTGCGCAGCTTCAGCGCGGCCGGGCGCAAGCTGGGCATCACGCGCGCCATGGTCAGCAAGCACGTGATGCAGCTGGAGGACCGGCTGCAGGCGCGCCTGCTGCACCGCTCGACGCGCGAAGTGAGTTTGACCGACATCGGCCAGGCCTATCTGGCGCCGTGCATGGCGACGGTGGCGCAGGCGCAGGAAGCGGCGCGCGCCGTCACCCACGCCGGCGCCGGCCTGGCCGGCGCGCTGCGCATCCAGGCGCCGTCGAGCTTCGGCAGCGCGTGGCTGGCCGACGCGCTGGCCCGATTCAGCCTGCCGCACCCGCAGCTGACGCCGACGCTGTACGTGGACGACGCGCTGCTCGACCCCATCGAGCACGGTTTCGATTTGACGATACGGGTCGGCGGCATCCCGGACAGCCGCGCGCTGGCCATGCGCACGCTGGCGCCGTGCCGCGCGGTGCTGTGCGCCAGCCCGGCCTATCTGGCGCGGCATGGACAGCCGAAGACGCCGCAGGAGCTGCGCCAGCACCGCTGCCTGCACTTCAGCCATTTGACCGACGGCATGGCGTGGCATTTCACGCGCGGTGCAGAACAGGAGACGGTGCGGGTGCAGGCCGCGTTCTCGGCCAACAATGGGCTGGTGCTGCAACAGGCCGCGCTGCGGGGGCTGGGCATCGTCTACAACACCACCTTCCTGGCCTCGCGCGCGCTGCTCGACGGATCGCTGGTGGCGGTGCTGGAGGACTGGGAACTGCCGCTCAATCATCTGAGCGCGCTGTACCCGGCCAGCCGCCGGCCGTCGCCCAAGGTGCGCGCGCTGATCGACTTCCTGGTCGATGAATATCAGCCGGTGCCGCCGTGGGACGCCGAGCTGCTGGCCGCCGGATTGCTGAAAATGGCGCCGTGACGGTGCGCGTAAATCGGCGCCTTAGACCACCCAGGCGCCGTCGCGGTAGACCTGCTCGTCATCGAGATACACCGCCTCCGTCACCGCGAACACGTCGACGTGATAGCGCGCGTCCTTGCGCTTGAACTGCGGCTTCTGGTACACGCCGTGCTTGGCCCCCAGCGACAAATGAATCCCGCACATGCGCTCATAGGTGCCGATATCGTCGACCAGGCGTTCGCGCGAGAACGCGCGGTTCATGCCGAAGCCCAGTTCGCGCAGCCACACTTCGCCCTCGTGCGCGCGGATGATGGCCAGCATATTGTCGAACTCCGGCGTCGCGTCGTCGGCGCCGACCACGCGCCCGCGCTCGACGATCAGCGTGATCGGCGTGGCCGGCCGGTTCACCATGAAGGCGGTGTCGCCGAACACGAAGATGCGTACCCGCCCGTTGACCGCCTCCAGGTCGCGCGCCTCGGTGAACACTTCGCCCAGCGGGAACTGGCCGCCGATATTGTTCATGCCGCTGTAGTCGCCGATATTGAGCTTGGCCAATTCGAACGGCGAGGCGAACACCAGCCGCTCGCCGCCGCTGTCGACCACGCCCGAGCGCGCGCCGTCGATGCGGGCCTTGAGCGCGTGGCCGACGCCGCGATAATAGGCCGGGTCGTAGGCCAGCGATGCAATATAGTGCAGCCCCTGTTCGCCCGGCATGCGCGACAAGTGCACATGCTCGATCACCTTCAGGCCGCGCTTGAACAATTCGATGCGGATGCGGAACGCTTCGAGCCGGAAGCTGGTCGACTGGATCAGCACCACCAGGTCGTCGGCCGCCATCGACGCGAACGCGGCCAGCACCTGCTCCGGCGTGACGGCGTCGAAGTCGACGAAGGTGGCGCCAGGCACGGCGCGCCGGTAGGCCGCCGTCAGCGCCAGGTTCAGGGCGCAGCGCGTGTCGTAGACGATCAGCGCGCCGTGCGCCGGCGTGTGGCCGATCGCCATCGCCAGCAGGTCGCCCACGTGGCGCGCGGCGGCGTCCAGCGCGGATGGCGTCAACACCGGCGCGTCCACGGAGGTGGCGGTGGCATCGATGGGGGAGGCGGGGGCGGAGAGGGACATCATGGTGATCGGATGGGCGGGCGTGGGGATGGCCAGCATTATACGGCTCGGCGGCCGTTTCCACGCCGCGTCATAGTGCTTGTCCCGCGGCGGCCCTGGGGGTAGAATTTGACAATATAGCCTTTAGGCAACTCAACGCCCGGCGGGAACCGCGCCGGGCGGCCGCCGCGCCGCCGGCCAGCGCGGCACCTGCGCTGGCACCGTACCGCCACACCAACCGAATGGGATTTCGATGAGTGCAACGAAAGGATTGGATTTGCCGCTCGAGCGGCCGGACGCGGGCGGCCGCGCGGCCCTGTTCGTGCCGGCCGCCGGCGCCAAGGCCGACGTGCTGGAGGCCGTGCGCAGCGGCGCGGCGGTGGTCGGCTTCGGCAACCACGACCGCACGCTGACGATCTACTACGAGAGCAACCGTTTCGGCGAGCCGACGCTGCTCAAGTGGGAGCAGAAGGCGCGCAAGGCCTACGACCGCCTGGTCGACAATCTGCCGACGGTGTCCAAGATGGTCAGCAAGTCCGACAGCTTCGAGCAGGTCGGCTACATCAACGGCAAGGGCATCACGATCCGGCGCATGGAGACGCTGGTGCGCTGGCTGACGGTGTCGGAGGCGCTGGAGACCGCGCCGGCCAGCGACGTGGTGCCGTGGGCGCCGCCGCCGCCGCCGAAAAAAATCGTCTGAAACCGCTGGCACGACCGCGCTGACGCCCCGCACACCGGGGCGTTTTTGTTTTGGCGCCCGCGCCACATGCGTTATGATGGTCGCTCATGCGGGACTCGCCGAGGCGGAGTTCCGGTGCGATGCATGCAGACGACCCGACCACGGCAAGGACAGCTCTGGACAGACTAACGATGGCATATAGATGGGAAACGGCGGACGGCGTCTGGCTCGAACGGCCCGACAGCGGCACCTTTGAACTGGCCGCCGGCGCCGGCGGCGGCGCGCGCATCGACTGGGCCGCGCAGGCCCGCAGCCGCCTGCCCGACGTGGCCCAGCTGCTGGGCGCCTCGGTGCCGGCCGGCTGCGCCCACGCGCCCATCTTCCCGCAGGGTTTCGCCTATTGCCCGCAGTGCGGCAAGGCGCTGACGCGCTACGCCCAGCCGGCCCGCCACGCGCGCGCGCCGGCGTGGTGGGGCGCCAGCAGCGCGCCGCTGCCCGTCAACGAATATCCGCTGCCGCGCCATGTGCCGCACGGCCTGCCGGTGACGGCGCTGCCGCTGGCGGCCAGCCTCGAAACGCGGGCGCCGGAACCGGCCGTGGGCGCCGCCGAGCGCAAGATGCCGACGCCGCCCAACGCCCTGTGCGTGTTCGCCGCCGCCGATTTCGGCTATGCCTCGCAACGGTTGCTGGCGCTGGCCTACACCCGCAACGTGCTGCAATACTGGGACCCGCTGGCCGCCGCCTGGCATGTGATGGCGCCTGAGGACGGCGCCGCCGACTTGTCGTTCACCGCCTCCGATTACGCCTGGCTGCCGGCCGCCCCCGGCGCGCCGCGCGGCGAGGTGGCGCTGCTGCCGTCGGCGCAGGGCTTGCTGCGCCTGACCATCGATCCCGTCAACCTCACCTTCCACACGCGCGCCGTGCTGCATGCGGCCGTGGTCGGCGCGCCCGGCGCGGTCGGCCGTCACATCGCCTGCCTGTACGCCGCCGACGATGGCGCGCGCCTGTGGACCGCGCTGGCCGACGGCGCCGATCCGGAAGCGTTGCGCTGCGAGGGCGCATCGGCCGCGTCGACTGGCTCGCCGGTGCCGCCGGTGCCCGTATCGGGCTGGTCGCGTCCCTACAGCTACGACGGCCGCCTGGTGTGGCTGCACGCGCAGGGCCAGTTGCTGTGGCGTCCCGGCAGCGCGCCGCAATGGCTGGCGTGGCCGGACGGCTGGACGCCGCGCCTGAAATTCGGCGGCCCGGTCAAAAGCCGCCACGGTTTATTGTGGCTGATCGGCCATGACGGCCACGGTTATAGCTTCGTGGAGCTGGGCCGCGCCGACGGCCAGGTGCAGCGCATCGACGGCGCGCGGCTCGGCTTCGGCACGCTGCTGTTCCGGCGCGGCCACCAGGTCAAGAACGAACCGTGGGACAGCGAAGACGTCGAAGACCAGACCAAGGCCGACGCGCTGGTGCTGCCGCTGCTGGAAAACGTCAGCAGCACGCGCAGCCAGCCGACCGGCCTGGTGCTG
The DNA here is from genome assembly GCF_025354735.1 of Rugamonas sp. GTDB lineage: Bacteria > Pseudomonadota > Gammaproteobacteria > Burkholderiales > Burkholderiaceae_D > Rugamonas. Next base: position 9,736 of record NZ_JANXMI010000284.1, on the reverse strand, counting down.
CGCATCGAACCCTACACCGGCAAGGCCGAAGCGGCGCTCGACGGCGCCATCCTGCCACGCACCGTCATCGAATGGATAGGCCAGCGCAATGTGATCCTCGACGAAGTGGCGCGCCTGAGCGATCCGGCCGGCTGCGTGCCCTTTGTCTACGACCACTGCCTGTGGCTGCACCATCCGAAGTGGAACGAGATCCGCGGCTGGCATGTGAAAGCGCCGACGTGATCCGCGCCGCGCTGGCCGCTGCGGCGTGCCTGGCGCTGGTCGCGGCGCTGACGGCGGCGCCGGCCGTCGCCGTGCCGCCGGCGCATCCAATCTCGCACGTTTTCCTGGTCCAGAATTCCGGCTGGATGGAGCCGTTCTACAGCGACCCGTCGTCGCAGTACAAGGCGCTGGTGGCGGCGGTGGTGACGGCCGCCGCGCGGCCGGGCGACGCGCTGGTGCTGGCCTCCTTCAATCAAAGCCTGCCGAACGCGCCGTCGCCGAAAGCGCTGCTGGCCACCACGGTCGATGGAGCGGCCACGCGGCGGCAGGTCGACGCCGCGCTGGCGCCGTTGACGGTCGCGCACAAACCGGGCAGCGCCGCGCTGGCCGACACCGACCTCGGGGAAGCCGTCGGCGCGGCCATCGCCACGGCGCTCGACCACCGCGCCGGCCTGGTATGGCTGTTCACGAATAATAAAAACAGCCCGAACAACGACCAGGCCACCGCGCGGCGCAACGGCGAGTTTTATCAGCTGATCCACAGCGGCGCCGACATCACGACGGCGCTGGCCTTCCCCTTGCAGATGCCGGTGCGCGGCAGCCGTTACAGCGCCAGCGGCTTGATGGTCTATGTGTTCGCCATCCACGCCGAGGGCGCGCGCGAGCTCGATGCGCTGCTGCGCTCGGGCCGTTTGCAGCAGGTGATTACCGAACCGCCGGCGCGTTTGAAACCGCTGGACCGCGATACCGTGCGCCTGGCGCCGGTGCGCGTGGCCAACGCGCCCGGCGTCGCGTTTTCGATGACGCCATCGGGCACGCTGCGCGCCGACGTGCAGGCCGGCGCCGTCACGCCCACCGCGAAAATCCAGTGGACGCTGGAAAACAGCATCTACCCCTACACCATTGCCAGCGCCCAGCTGTCGGCGCACTCGATGCTGGCCGGCGAAGACCGCCCGATCAAGCTCGGCGCCACCAGCGTGGCCGGACTGGCGCCGCTGCCCGGCAAGGGCCAGCCGCTGGCGTCGGAAATGCAGTTGCCGGTGGCGCAACTGCCGGGCCGCTGGTCGGCGGCGGCGTTCAAGTCGGCCGGTTCCGCCTACGTGCTGCCGGGGACCATAGAAGTGCGCCTGAGCGAACAAAAGCTGGAACTGTCGCAAGCCTTCCGCGCGCGCATGGCGGCGCTGTTTCCCGGCGATCCGCTGCCCGATATTTTCACGCCGCCGGCGCAGGTGCAGGGTTCGCGCGCGGTGCTGCCGATCGAAGTGCGGGTCAGCTTCGGCCTGGCGCCCCTGCTGGCGCTGGCCGGCGCCGTGCTGGCCCTGGCCGCGGCGGCGCTGGCCGCGTGGCTGGCGTTGACCCGGCCGCGCACGATGCTGGTGACGGTGGAGGACGAACTGCGTACCATGCACGTGCGGCCCGGAACCCGGCAGCCCTTGTACGATAAGGCCGGACTCAAAGTGGCCGAATTAAAAACCACGCTGTTCGGCAGCACGCTGACGGATTTGCGCGACGGCGCGCAAGTGCGTCTGGGCCGATGAACGACCAGGAAAATAAGATGAAAAACAATCAGGACGACCCCCGCTCGGCGAAAAACGGCGGCGACCCCGGTTTCAAAGTGCCGGCGCCATCGGCGGACGCCAAGGCGGATGCCAACGCAGACGCCAACACCATGAGGGCCGCCAACGCGGCGGCGGCCCAGGCCAGCGCGCCGGCCGGCGCCAGTTCCGTGCCGGCCGATGCCGGTTCGGCGGCCGGCATCGAAGTGGCGCCGGTCGAAGGCGCGCCCGCCACCGACACGTCGGCGCGCGACCAGCTGCTCGGCGGCGGCATCTTCGTCGTCCTGCTGATTATCTTTTTCTTCGCCCGCAACGCCTACACCCACCACCTGGTGCGGCGCCGCGTGGCGCCGTCGGCGGCCGGCACGGCGGGCTGGCTGCTGTTGGTCGGACTCGGTTTCCTCAGCGGCGCGGCCGTCCTCGCGATCATGAACAGCGCCAAATTCCTCAGCGTGGCGGTGATGGTGCCGCTGCTGGTGTTCGGCGTGCTGGCCCTGATCGCCGCCCTGCTGACCGGCCGGCGCTGATCGCCGCTACGCTAGCGCTACACTTTTCGAGAGATCGCCATGGCAGAATTCCCCAACACCGGCACGGAAAAAAAGGCCGAGCTCAAAGTCGATTTGCGGCCCACCCTGTTCATCGGCGCCGGCGGCACCGGCATGGAAGTGATGATGCGCATCCGGCGCCGCATTTTGTCGGCCGTGTGGAACCGCCACAGCCCGACCCGGGTCGACGCCATCGGCCAGTTCCCGGTCGCGCGCTTCCTGCATTTCGATCTCGATAACGGCGCCGTCATCGACGAAGGCAAATCGCAGCGCACCGACCCGTGGTATGAACTGGTCAAGCTGAGCGACGAGGAAAGGCTGGTCGAACACATCGACCTCCAGCAGTATCACGAATCGGACGACAGCCTGGCGCGCTTTCCGCTGATCGAAAAATGGATGCCGCTGCGGCCGAAAAAACTGCGCTCGCTCGGCATCGACCCGTCGAAAGGCGCGGGCCAGATCCGCGCCGTCGCGCGGCTCTACCTGTTCGACAAATATCCCAAGCTGCGCGGCCGCATCAAGGGCGCGCTCAATTTCTTGAGCAGCAACGCCGGCAACGAGCGCAAGGAAAACTACCAGCGCCTCGGCCTGCAGGTGGACACCTCCAAATTCCGCATCGTCGTCATCGGCTCCAACGCCGGCGGCACCGGCGCCGGCAGCGTGATGGACCTGGGCTGGATCGCCAAGGCCGTGGCGCGCCAGGAAGTGGCCGACAGCCAGGTCGACCTGGTGCTGTTCATGCCGGCCGGTTACGTCAAGGCGAACAAGGAACGCACCGAAGCGAACGCCTACGCCACGATGATGGAACTGGAAACGGCGATGCGCGACATGAACGCGCAAGTGCGCTGGGCCGACCCGGACAGCCTGACCGGCAAAGGCGCGCCGTTCGACGACGTGTATTTCGTCGACACCGCCAACCTGTCCAACAAGGCCACGCAGGACGTCAAGGACGTGTACCAGATGGTGGCCGATTCGCTGTTCGAGGATTTCGCCTCGGCCGATTTCGCCAACCGCAAGCGCTCGGTGGCGGTCAACCAGCAGCAGCACAAACTGGGGCCGTTCAATCCGCGCGTGCCTGAGCAGCGCTTCGGCGACATGCGCCTGTCGTACTCCAAAGTCTATTCGGCCTTCGGCCAGGCGGTGCTCGACACCCAGCAAAGCCTGCGCGACGATATCCGCGCCTACGAGCTGGCGGGCCTGATGGTGAAAGCCTTCTTCGGCATCGTCGGCAGCGATGGCGCGCCGGCCCGCCGCGCCGGCGACCAGGAACGCGACGTCTTCATGCGCGAGCAGATGGCGATGAGCGAGCATCCCTTCGACGCCTTCCCCGACTTCAAAAAGGGCACGGTCGACGTCACGCCCTTCCACGAATACGCGCTGACCGACATGCTGTTGCTGGACAAGGACGGCCGCTCCCTGCTCGAACGCATCGAGAGCAAGGTGCAGCTCGACATCGACCGTATCATGGCCGGCTACGAACTCAATCTGTGGCGCGAAAAAGTGGCCGAGCTGCTGCCCAACCTGGAGCGCGACGCCATCCGCGAAGCCGGCGCCACCGCCGAAACCAGCGAAGACCGCATCAAGCGCCACTCGGCCGAACTGCTGCTGCGCCTGAAGGGCCGCGCGCGCGACCAGCTGTTCGCGCTGCTGGACGACCGCAAGCAGGGCGGCCTGGAATTCGTGCTGTCGCTGCTCGAACAGATCAAGTCCCGCATCGCCCAGCGCGATCTGATGCACGTGGAGCGCAACGGCCAGCGCTACCGCAGCCTGCGCGACGCGCTGCGCACGCGCCAGGTCGAGGAGTCGCTGAACAATCTGTCGCAGGCGGCCGGCAAGATGTTCGGCCGCGACGCCCAGGCCCGCGAAGTGATGACGCATTTGAAGCGCGACATCGCCGACTATCTGCGCTTCCACCTGCTGGCCGTCGCCGCCGCGCAGGCCGACGCCGTGCTGCGCGCGATGTCGGCCTGGCTGGGCGACGCCGCCGCCGTCGACGAACACGGACAGCCGGTGTGGAGCGGCATCGCCGGCGAATTCCAGGAAGGGCGGCGCTGCGTCGACGCCATGCTGGGCGCGGTCGACCAGCGCATCGACCAGCTGCGCGCCGACGCCCAGCACGAACACGCGACCTATATGAAGCTGGCCAGCGACAACGTGCCCGATGCCGTCAAGCTGACCGGCGACATCAGCGCCTGGAGCGAAGAAGTGCTGCTCGAATTCGGCGGCTCGGCGCGGCTGTTCCCGCAACTGGGCGACGACACACTGCGTTCGTCGCTGCTGCTCAAATTATTCCGCCGCGCGCAGACCCAGCTCAGTCGCGAACAGGCCGGCGCGCAGCTGGCCAATGCGGCGCCGTCCGATCCGCTGCTCGAACGTCTGTCAGCCATGTCGCCGCAGGAGCGCGCCCGCATCTTCAATGAATGGATACGCAGCGCCATGCCGTGGATGAACGCGCGCTTCTCGGCCGAATTCACGCCCAACGCCGACCAGTTCAAATGCTTCATCGGCGTCGGCGACGCCAATGCATGGCGCAAGATGGAGGCCGAAATCAAGGCCGCCGTGCCGACCGGTTTCTTCCACGGCGATTTGGTCAACGTCGTCAACACCGGCATAGGCGGCAAGGCGGTGTGCTACATCGAGCTGTCGGGATTCCCGATGACGGTGCTGCGCGGCCTGCCGACGTGGCGCGCCTCCTACCAGATCGAGAATCCGAAAATCCCGACCCATTTGCATTTCGACGCGACCCGCTTCCGCCATCCCATCGCGCCGTCGATGGATGAACTGAATCGGCTGGCCGACGACTACGAATGGTTTTTGCAGGCCATCGTGCTGGGTGTCATCCGCCGCAAGGCCGACCTGTCGGACCGCGAAGCGTCGTTCCAGCCGCGCGGCCAATACCTGTTCGAGGTCGAGCCGGGATCGGGCGAATGGCTGCAAATCGGGAACGAGTTCGCGATCCGCTCCAACGGCCTGCCGCCGTTTTATCGCGACCAGGTGATCGCCGCCGTCCAGCACAGGCTGGGCCGCGTCGGGCCGACGCAGTTCCTGCTGCTGGCGGCGCTGATGCGCCACTATCAGCTACGGGTGTATCAACCGAGGCTGGAGGTGGACGAAACCGGCGCCGAGCTGCCGTCGCCGTCGCTGCCGAACATCACGGCGCGGCGCTTGTACGACGCCTGGCTGCAACGGGCGCTGGCCTTGAATCCGCAGGCGTCGCAGGCCGGCATCGAACGCGCGCTGGAACTGATTAATCAATGGAGCGTCGCGGTGCCCGATTCGGCCGCCGACGCCTACAGCTGGGAAGTGCAGAACAGCGCCGACAAGCGCGTGATCCGGCCCGAATATCTGGTCAGCGAAACGCAGGCGGCCAGCGTGTTCGCCGCGCCGGCGGCGCCGACGTCGACGTCCTCCGCCGGCCAGCAGGCCAGCAGCTATAAGGTGTTCTTGAATAAGACGCAGCATGGCCCGTTTGGTTTGGCCGAACTGGCGCAGCGCATCGCGCGCGGCGAAATCGTCACCGGCACCAAGGTGTGGAATATGCGCTGGGTGCCGCATGTCGACCAGTGGCGCGCCGCCGAAGAAGTGCTGGAGCTGGCGGCGTTGTTCGATGCCGCCATCCCCGATCCGCACGACGACATCCCCGACCCGGAATAGGAAGCGGCGCCGTGGCAGCTGACGTGATCTATCGTTGTGTGAATCCAGCCTGCGGCCGTAGTTGGCCGCGGCAGGTGGCGTTCTGTCCCTACTGCGGGCGGCGGCAGTCGCCGGAGCCGGCGCGGGAAACCGCCGCCAGGGCTGCGCCAGCGCCGCCGGTGGAAACGGTCGCTCCGCCGCCGCCATCGCCGCCGCCGATGCCCGAGCCGCCGCGCGAAAAAGTGAAAGTCGATTTCGGCGCCAAGCAGTTGCAGATACCCGAACTGGGGCCGGAACTGACCGACCGCCGCAACGCGCCGCCGCTGCGCCATCCTATCCGCAAGACCACGTGGCTGATGATCGCCGTCGGACTGGCCGCGATCTGGTACATCGCCAAGCCGCCCGGCCAGCGCCAGAAAGTCGAGGCCCGCGTCGATGCCGACATCGCCCTGGTCGGCGAATGCAAGATAACGGAGGCGCGCGCCGAACTGGCCGCGCTGAAATCGGCCAGGGCCGGCGAGCCGCAGCTCAAGCGCTTGCAGGAAGCGATCGCCGCCAGCGCCCCGGCCTGCGAGAAGAAGCGCCTGCGCGCCAAGGCCTGGACCGAGGCGCGCGGTCTGGTCGACACCGACCTGCAATACGATCATGTCGACCGCGCCGAAGCCACGCTGGCGGCGTTCGAGAAGAAGTGGGGCGCCGCCGCCGATACGGGCGAGTGGAGCGACAAGATCGAGACCAGGAAAGCGAGCCAGTTGCTGGACCGCGCCGACGCCTGCCTCACCGCCGGCAATCACGTCTGCCTCGAAAACAATTTGAACGCGGCCGATAAGCTGAAGCGCCCGGAGCTGGCGCAGCGCACGTTGGCGTTGCGCGATTCGCTGTCGCATTTGCTGGAAGCGACCTTGTTGGGCGCGGCCGCGCCGCCGGCGCCGGCGTCCATCTCCGCGCCGCTACCCGCAACCGCGCCGCGTTCCGGCCTGTTGACGGCATCGCCGGCGGTGGCGCAAAACGAGCAGATGGCGCGCCGCGTGCTGGCCGACGCCGAGCATGAACTTTTACAGGGCAATTACAAGGCGGCGATGGCCAAGGCGCAGCAGTGCGCCACGATGGTCGAAACCGGCAACCGCGAATGCCAGGCCCTGTGGCAAAAAGCCGAGCGCCTCAACGCCGACATGCAGCGCTGCCTGGCGCGCGGCGCCGACTGGATCGGCGACCGCTGTCAGTGAGCCCGCGCCGGTAAGCGGCGCGGGACAGCCTGTCATTTTTTTGTAATGAATGGGTCATGTTCTCGTCAGCGCCGGATTTATATACTGGTTTCCATCGGCAGCAAGCTCGCTGCGGTACAACGATAAAGGAAACCACATCATGTTGAACTTCAAACGCGCACGCACCATCCTGCTGACCATCGGCTTCTCGTCGGCCTTGTTCGCCGGCGCCGCCCAGGCGGCCGGCCCCACCGCCGGCAGCGCCGATTTCGGCAACGCCACCAATGCCGCCGCCGAGCGCCAGATCGACCTGACCGCCGCCACCCGGTCGGTCAACGTGACCGACGGCGAAACCGTGCGCTTCAATGCCAACGGCAAGTCGTTCACGTGGCACTTCGACACCTACAGCAACCGTGGCGGCTTCGACCTGTCGAAGATCGCGCCGGCGGACGTGATGGTGGGCGGCGTCCATGTGTACGTGGCATCGAATCCTATCTATCGCGGTTGATGCGCGAGGGGGATGGCGGCACGGCCATCGGCGGCGCGGCGGCTCAATGTTTGGCGCACGCCGGCGGGTGGTCCACGCCGAAATTCTCCCACCTTTTCTGGATGCGGTCTAATTCACCGTTGTCCTTCAGCTTCGCGAGGGCGAGGCGCAGGCGCTCTATCGTTGGCGGCGCCACGTGTTTACCGACCAGCATATACAGGGGCAGGGTGTTCATGGTGGTGGGCAGTATCTTGATTTTGTCTTGCACGCAGAACTCGTGCAGCAGGTAGACCAGTCCCGGCGCCCGGAAATAAACGAAGCGGCCGCGATGGGCCAGCAGCTTCTCGAAATTCTGCTGGATCGATCCGGAACCGGTGTCCAGGCGCAGGCCGGCGATGTCTTCGAGCTGCTTGCTCGGTCCCATGCCCTGCACGGCCAGCACCACGTTGTCGTGCCCGAGGCGGATCACGTCGTCCCAGCTGGAAATGGCCACGTCATCGTCGGCGCGCACCGCGAGCGCGTAGCGGAACGTGAACATCGCCGGTTCCAGTATGACGAAACGGCCATCGCGGTATTTGTTTTTCACGAGGCCGCAGCCGACGTCCTTTTTACCGTAAAAGATATGGGCGTCGATGCGCGCCGGCGGTTCCCATTCCTGGTCGCCGACGAATTTGAGTTCGGGGTCGATTTTTTCGATGGCGTGGAAGATGTCGATGCACATACCGCTGACCGAGGTGCTGCCATTGACGACGGTGCGCACGAACTTGGGCTCGGAATCGGTTTGCGCCGCGGTGCGGATTTCGGTGACGGCGGCCACGGCGCCGCCGGCCAGCGCGTACCAGAAGCAAAGCAGGGTGGCGATCAATCGTAGCGGCTTCATGGCGCTCATTTCAGAAAAGTGGCTGGGGTAGGGTAGCACGGCGCCGCCGTTTTTTGTCGTGGCCGCTTCAATTCTGGCCGGGGACGGGCGCAACGTCAACATTGGCGGCGGCGGGCGCCGCGCGGAGGCTGGCTCGGACGGCGCGGGCGCGAGCGGTGGCGCTGGCGTGTGGTCAGCTTGTCAATGGACGGTGTATGCTGTGCGCAGCATAACTATTCGGGAGAACATGATGGCGGCAGCAAAATATCTGGGCGCGACGTTGGCGCTGGTGGTGGCGATGGGCGCCCTGGCGGGTTGTCATAAAAAGGATGACAACACTGTCGGCGCCGGTCCGGCCGAGCAGACCGGGCGCCGGCTCGACCAGGTCACCGACAAGGCGGGCCGCGACCTGACCAGGGCCGCCGAGCAGGCCAACCAGCAGATTCAGGACGCGGCCAAGGAAACCAGCGAGCAAGTGCGCAAGGCCACCGACGATGCCGGCAAGGAGATCAACAAGGCGACCGACGCCACCGGCAAAAAGCTGGAGCAGGCGGGCCAGAAAATGCAGGAAAAAGCGCACGAGGATAAGTAGCGTAGGCGCGGCTGATCCACCGCTCGCTGCCACCGGCTTCGATGCGGCAGCGGCGCGCCGCTTCCCCTGTTTCAATTGCCGGTCTTGAGCGCCGCGGCCTTCAGCGGCACCACGTTGCTATGTTCATTCGGCGACGGCGCGTCCGGCTCCGGCGCGCCGCCGAGGATCACGCTCAGGTCGACGAAGCCGGCGCGCCACGCCCGCTCCAGATCCTGCTCGATCGCTTCCATCGAGGTCTGACTGAAATTGTCGAAGCCGCGCACGCCGTAGGCGCGGTTGCGGCCGTGCGCCTTGGCCAGGTAGAGCGCCATGTCGACCAGGTTGACCGCGCGCTCCCACGGCAGCGGCACGTCGCCCGGTATCAGCGGGAACGGCGCGAAGCCGACCGACACGTTGACCGTGATCCGGTGCTCCTGGTAGGCGATGGTCTGCGACGAGATCCCGGTCAAAATCCGGCGCGCCACTTCTTCCAGCCCGTTGCGCGGGATCGCCGGCAAAAAGGCGAGGAACTCCTCGCCGCCCCAGCGCACGATCATGTCGGTCTCGCGCAGCACGATGCGCAGGTTCTCGGCGATCATCTTCAGCACGGCATCGCCGGCGGCGTGGCCGTAGCTGTCGTTGACGTTCTTGAAGTGGTCGACGTCGAGCAGGAAAAGCG
>NZ_JANXMI010000281.1 GCF_025354735.1 Rugamonas sp. | reverse complement strand
GCCCCCAGATCGCCCAGTTTGTTCCTTGCCTTGCCATTTCCCACGCGTCGCCGGATCGGCCGTTACAACCGCCGACATTGGGCAAGCGCCCTGCTCACCGCTTTACGCCGTCAAAATCGAGTTATTAGAGCTCACCTTAAGCCAGGCGCGCGGCGAGCGCGGCCAGCGTGATCAATAGCACCGGCAAGGTCAACACGATGCCGACGCGGAAATAGTAGCCCCATGAGATACGGATATCCTTGCTCGCCAGGACGTGCAGCCACAGCAGCGTGGCCAGGCTGCCGATCGGCGTGATCTTCGGTCCCAGATCGCTGCCGATGACGTTGGCGTAAATCATCGCCTCGCGCACCACGCCCTGGGACGTGGTCGCGTCGATCGACAACGCGCCGACCAGCACGGTGGGCATGTTGTTCATGATCGACGACAGGATCGCGGTGATGAAGCCGGTGCCGAGCGCGGCGCCCCATACGCCATAGGTCGCGCATTCGTTCAGCACGCCGGTCAGGTAGCCGGTCAGGCCGGCATTGCGCAACCCGTAGACGACCAGGTACATGCCCAGCGAAAAAACCACGACCTGCCACGGCGCATCGCCCAGCACCGCGCGCGTCGAGATCTGATGGCCGCGCCCGGCCACCACCAGCAGCAGCGCCGCGCCGGCCGCCGCGACGGCGCTGATCGGCACGCCCCGATGCTCCAGCCAGAAGAAGCCCACCAGCAGCAGGCCCAGCACCCACCAGCCGGTGACGAAGGTCGCGCGGTCGTGGATGGCCGCGTGCGGCGCCTTCAGCTGTGCCAGGTCGTAGTTCGCCGGGATGTCCTTGCGGAAGAACCACATCAGGGCGGCCAACGTGGCGACGACGGCGACCAGGTCGACCGGCACCATGACGGCGGCGTAGCGGGCGAAGCCGACGTTGAAATAGTCGGCCGAGACAATGTTCACCAGGTTCGACACCACCAGCGGCAGGCTCGATGTGTCGGCGATGAAGCCGGCCGCCATCACGAAGGCCAGCGTGGCCCTGGCCGGGAAGCGCAGCGCGCGCAGCATGGCGATGACGATCGGTGTCAGGATCAGCGCGGCGCCATCGTTGGCGAACAAGGCGGCCACCGCCGCGCCCAGCAGGACCAGCAGCACGAACAGGCGCTTGCCGCTGCCGCCGCCCCAGCGCGCGACGTGCAGCGCAGCCCACTCGAAGAAACCGGCCTGGTCCAGCAGCAGGCTGATGACGATCACCGCCACGAAGGTGCCGGTCGCGTTCCAGACGATGTGCCAGACCAGCGGGATGTCGGCGACGTGGATCACGCCGGCCAGCAGCGCGACGACGGCGCCGGCGGCGGCGCTCCAGCCTATCCCCAAGCCGTGCGGCTGCCAGATAACGAGGATCAAGGTGGCGAGAAAGATCAGAAATGCGATGAGCACGGCTTGTCCTTGCGTATGGTGTCAACGGTGAAGAGGGAACCGGCCGGGGCCGGCCGGTATGGCTTGTTGCCGGCTCACGCCGAGATGGTGCCGATCTTGTCGAGTTCGGCCTTCAGGCGGGCTTGGTCCTTGGCCAGCTCGGCCAGCGGCAGCGCCAGGAACGCCTCGATGCGGGCCCGGATGATGCGGTAGGCCTGCTCGAACGCGGCAGTGATCTGGTCCTCCGTGCCCGCCACGTGGCCGGGATCGTCGACGCCCCAGTGTGTGCGCAGCACCGGCCCGAGGTAGGCCGGGCAGGTTTCGCCGGCCGCGCCGCTGCAGACGGTCACCACGATGTCCGGCGTCACCGGCAGATCGTCCCACGATTTGCTGTAGCAGCCTTCGGTTGAAATCCCCTTGCGGTGCAGCAGCGCCACGGCGCGCGGGTGCAGCTGGCCGGCCGGCTGGCTGCCGGCGCTGATGGCTTTCAGGCCCGCCGGCGCCAGGTGGTTGAAGGTGGCTTCGGAAAGGACGGAGCGGCACGAGTTGCCGGTGCAGAGAAACAGGATATGCATGGTGGGTGGGGGATAAAAAATTAAATGGCGGTGCCGCCAATCGCGTGGATCTCGCGCTGGATGGCGTTTTTTCCCAGCATGCGCAGCGGCAGACTGACGAAAATGTTCATGCGCGTCATGATCTGGCTTGGTTGACGCCGCAGCCCACAGGGCCGCAGGGAACACCGCCGCAGCAGTTTTCCGACAGGTAGCCGATCAAGCCGTTCATGACGACGATATCAGCCGAATAGAAGACGAAACGGCCTTCGCTGCGCGAGGTGATCAGCTTGGCGTGCGTCAGCTCCTTCAAGTGGAACGACAGCGAGGACGGCGCGATATCGAGCTGCTCGGCGATCTTGGTGGCGGCCATCCCTTCGGGGCCGAGCTGCACGAGCAGCCGAAAAATGCCCAGCCGGCTTTCCTGTGCGATGGCCGACAACGCGGCCAACACTTCCTTGGTGTCCATGGTCATTGCTTTCATAATTCAACAAGTATTGAATTATAGCCCATAAGCTACAACGCTTTAGGTGCAAAATCCACCATTTCGGTCTTGGGTAGGGCAGGGCAAAGGCATCACCGCGCCAGCACCACGCCGCGTTTAGCCGAAGTGCAGGCTGCCCTCGTGTCCATTGAGCGGCTGGCCGACGATGACGATGCCGGCAGATAGGAGCAGTTCCGACGTGGCGCCGGCGTGGACCGTACCAGCGTCTATGAGCGGCGCGGCCGACAGTGCCGCTTCGCTTTGTCCGGTCTGGCTGCCGATGCCGCTCTGCGAGAGAGTGGCGGTCGGCTGTTCGCTGGTCAAGCTGATGGCATTGATCATCAGGGTGCTAATGCTGGCACTTTTCAAGATCGCCAGCGGGCCGGACACGACACCCAGTACCAGCTGATCCGAACCGCCGATTTGGTTGACGCTGCCTTGTTGCAGGTTGCTGTATGGCGCGATGGTGATCGCATTGAGCGCGGACCACGCCAGCGTGGGCAAGCCGAGAGGCGCCCCGATCGACGGCAGCTTGTGCGGCGTCGCCTCCATGCCTGCTTCATAGAGGTTGATGCCTGTCCCGGCGCTGGCCGGCATGCCAGTGACCACCGCATGGGGCTGGTCCGCATGGATGGACAAAGTCAGCGGGGAGCTGGCGGCGCCGGCCATCAACGACGCCATGGCACGGTCGGCGGAGAGCGGCGGCGCGGTATCGGTTTCGATTGCCGGGAACGCGCGGCCGGCTTGAAAGTGTCCGGTATCGGCATCCAGTGGCGGCGCTGACGTGGCGGCATCGCGCCCGTGGTGCTCGTGCCACGCGATGGCGCCGTTCGCGGCCGTGTCCTGCCAGCCGGCGGCGTGATGGCCGGCACCTGTGTTGTTGTGCTCGTCGGTCCGTGCCAGATCGTCATCTTCGTGCGACGGCAGTTGATGGTGCTTGTCGATCAACAGCGCATAGATAAGCAACAGCAAGGGATTCAGCGCATAACTGTAACGGCTGGTGAGTGGGCGTTTGCGGCGCGCCATCAAAGGGCTGGCGGCGTACGGCAGGCGCAGGTGTTGTTCGATGGCGCTGCCGGCGTTATCGCCCTCCGGATTGTCGCCAGGCTCGCCGGCGGCATCGTCAGCCGGGACGCCGGCTGTCAAGTCGTAGGAGGCGGGCACGCTCCAGGTCTGCCACGCCGCATGTGCCGCGAGAGTCAGGCCGGCGGCCAGTGCGCCCAGCGCGGTCAGTGGCAAGGGCAGCAGGGCGTGCGAGGCGGGCGGCGGCGGCATCAGGCACAGCGCGGCCAGCGCCTGCCGGCCGGCGGCGCGCCGCATGTCGCCGCCGAGAACGCGGTAGAGCGCGATGTCCGCGCGGCGCCCGCGCATGCGCGCACGCTGCGCTTGCATGTAGCCGCCGGCGGCGGCGGCCAGCGCCAGCGGCGCGATGGGCAGCAGCGCCAGCGTCAGCCGCGCGGCCGCCGGCGTCATGGCATCGGAGTAGCGCAGCCGCCACCAGCCTTCGAGCAGCGCGCACAGCGCGGTGGCCGACAGCAGTTCGAGCACGTCGCGCCAGGCGCCGGCGGTGCGGCCATGGCGGCCCAGCCAGCGGTGCAGGGGAGGGAGGACAGCGCGCATCGATGTCTCCTCAGCGGCGGTATTCGGCGTCGGCCACGATGCGGCCGGCGGCCAGTTGCACGATGCGCGCCGCGTGCGCGGCGATGCCGGTGTCGTGGCTGGCCAGGACCACGGTGACGCCGGACTGATGCAGCGTGCGCAGCAGGAGCATGGTTTGCGCCGCCTGCCGCGCGTCCAGGTGGGCGGTGGGTTCGTCGGCCAGCAGCAGTGGCGCCTGCGCGATCGCCGCGCGGCAGATGGCGACACACTGCTGCTGTCCGAGCGACAGCTGGGAAGGGTGCAGGCCGGCACAGTGCTGCAGGCCGTAGCGGGCCAGCAGGGCGGCGATGCGCCGCTGCCGTTCGGCGGCGTCGCGCAGGTCGCCGTTCAAGCCCAGGCCGATATTGTCGGCCACGGTGTAGCGCTCGATCAGGTGGCAGCGCTGAAAAATGTAGCCGATCTGGCCGGCGCGCGCCTGCTGCCGCCGCGCCTCGCCGGCGCCGCTGACGAGTTCCCCGCGCCACCAGTGTTCGCCGGCGCTACTGTCGTCGAGCAGGGCGAGCAGGTTGAGCAGCGTCGATTTGCCGCTGCCGGAGGGACCGGCCAGGGCCAGGTAGTCGCCCGCCTCGATGCGCAGGTCGACGCCGTCGACGGCGTGCAGCGGCCCGTGCGGCAAGCTGTAGGTACGGCGCGCGTTAAGCAGCGTTATGAAAGACATCAGCGGCGGTGGTAAGGAATTATGCAGCGCATAGTATATATCCACCTGGCAATTTCCGGGACAGGGAAATAGGCGGCGAAGGCCGTGTTCAAGCTGGTGAAGGCCGGTGCCGGGGCAGGCCGCCGCGCCAGATTGTCCGGTTCCGGACAGTTGCCGGCCGCCGCCCCGCGATCGCGTGCTTTAGCCGGCCCCGACTGCTAGAATGCGCTCCGCCGCCGCCGGGCGGCTGCGCAATCCGTCGTGCCATTTTGAAAGGCGTCCGCTCCGCATGGATCTCTGTTCCAGCCATATCCTCGTGCTTGACGATGATGCCGACGTGCTCATCGCGGCCCGCGTCTTCTTGCGGCGCAAGTACCAGCGGGTCCAGACCGTCTCGACGCCGGCGGCGCTGCGCACGGTGCTCGAGCGCGACGTGCCCGACGTGGTCCTGCTGGACCTCAATTTCACCCACGGCCGCACCGACGGCGCCGAGGGGCTGTCGGTGCTCGGGCTGCTGCTGGCGTTGCCGACGCCACCGGCGGTGATCGCGCTGACCGCTTACGCCGACGTCGCGCTGGCCGTGACGGCACTCAAGCGCGGCGCCGCCGATTTCATCACCAAGCCGTGGAACAACGCCCATCTGGAGGGCGCGATCGACACCGCGCTGGGGCAGCGCGCCGCGCAGCACGTGCCGGCGATGCCCTCGCTGATCAGCGACTCGCCGGCGATGCGCGACATCAAGCACCTGATCGCGCGGGTCGGACCGACCGACGCCAACGTCATGATCCTCGGCGAGAACGGCGTCGGCAAGGAACTCGTCGCGCGCGCCGTGCACGACGCCTCGCGGCGGCGCGACGGCCCCTTCCTGGCCGTCGACATGGGCACGCTGCCGATGGCGACTTTCGAGAGCGAGCTGTTCGGCCATGTCGCCGGCGCCTACACCGACGCGCGCGGTGAGCGCGCCGGCCGCTTCCAGGCGGCGCGCGGCGGCTCGCTGTTCCTCGACGAGATCGGCAATATGCCGCTGGCGGCGCAGGCCAAGCTGCTGGCGGCGCTGGAGCGACGCCAGGTCACGCCGATGGGCAGCGACCACGCCGAGGAGGTGGACGTGCGCATCATCAGCGCCACCAATCTCAACGAGGCCCAGCTGTACGATCCGGCGGTGTTCCGCGCCGACCTGATGTTCCGTATGAACACCATCGTGATCCGGGTGCCGCCGCTGCGCGAGCGGCCGGAGGATATCGCGCCGCTGTGGCGCCACTACCTGGCCCATTATGAGCGGCAGTACCGGCGCGAGCCGCACCGGCCGTCGGCCGATGCGGCAGAACGCCTGCGGCGCTTCGCGTGGCCCGGCAATGTGCGCTCGCTGCGCCACGCCTGCGAGCGCGCCGTCATCGTCGGCCAGCGCGCCGAATACACCTGGGACGACTTCGGCCTCGATGGCGCCCCGTCCGCCCCGGCCGCCACGGCCGGCGCCGGCGCGGCATCGGCAGGGCCGGCACCGACCATGCCGGCGGCGGCCAGCCTGGAATTGCAGGCGCTGGAGCGCGAGGCCATCGTCACCGCGCTGGCCATGGCCGGCGGGAATATCAGCCGGGCGGCGCGGCTGCTGGGCGTGAGCCGCGCCGCGCTCTACCGCAAGCTGGAACGCCATGCCCTCTGAGCGCCGGCTCAAGGGGCGCGTGCTGGCCAGCGTCGCCGTGCTGGCGCTGGCGGCGGCCGAGGCCGGCGCCGACCGGGTCGCGGGGCAAGGCTGGTCGATCTGGCTGCTGGTGGCCGTGCTGGCGCTGCTGGAGCTGTTGCGCAACCTGGCCATGCTGGCGGCGCCCGCCCCATCGCGCGCGGCGGCGCCGGCGCCGGCGCTGGACGATCCAGCGGCGGCCTGGCTGCGCTACGCGCCGATCGCGCTGTTCCGCATCGATCTCGATGACGCCGCCGGTCCGGCCGTGGCGCTCAACGCCAGCGCCCACCGGGTGCTGGCGCACGGCCACGCCGCCGAGCATGGCGAGCTGTACGAGACGCTGCGACGCCAGCAGGTGGGCCAGCGCACGCTGGTCTGGTTCAACGGCGAGCACGGCGCCGAGCGCGTGCTGCTGACGGCGGCGGCGCTGACCACCGGCGCGGGCCGCCAGCAATTGCTGGCCTGGATGCCCGTCGAGAACGAGCTGGAGGCGGAAACGCTGAGTGCGTGGCGCGAGCTGACGCATGTGCTGACGCACGAAATCATGAATTCGCTGACGCCGGTGGTGTCGCTGTCGCGTTCGGCGCAGGAGTTGCTGGAGACGGTGCAGGCCTTGCTGCCGGACGACGTCAACGAGGACTTGTCGATCGCCTTCGCCACCATCGAGCGGCGCGCCACCAGCCTGCAGGGATTTGTCGACAGCTACCGCACGCTGTCGGCGATGCCGGAACCGCGGCCGGAGACGATGTCGCTGACCCAGGTCTTCGGGCGCCTGGCGGCCTTGATCGGCGCCGACTGGCAGGCGCGCGGCGGCCGCGCCGAGTTCGATGTCGAGCCGGCCGCGCTGACGCTGGAGGCCGACCCCGGCCAGTTCGAGCAGGCGATGATCAATCTGCTGCTCAACGCCGCCGACGCCACCGCCGGCGGCGCCGCGCCGCTGGTGCGGGTGACGGCGCGCCGGCACCGCGACGGCCGGGTGCGGATCGACGTCTGGGACAACGGCCCCGGCATTCCGGACGAGCTGGCGGCGCAGATTTTCGTGCCGTTCTTTTCGACCAAGGAGCGCGGCAGCGGCGTCGGACTGGCGGTGGTGCGCCAGCTCCTGCATGGCAATGGCGGGGCGGTGCGCTACGTCAAGCCGGTGCGCGGCGGAGCGCAATTCAGCGTGATGTTCTGACGCCGCGCGCGGCCGGCCCGGCGTGCAATGTCCGTATCCGGACAAAAACCTGTGCCGCATCCGCACACATGTCCGAATACGGTCAGTACATGTTTTCCATAAGTAATTGATTCTACATAAGAAGTTATCTGGCATCCATCTTGCTGTACGTGCTTAGTCCCGCTACTTGACGGTGGCGATTCAACACGCGATTAGGCATAGAGGGAAACCATGAAGAACAGAGTGACAACGTTGGCGGCAGAAGCCGCCGGCCTGGCGCGGCGGCGCGCCTTGCTGGCCGGCGGCGCCACCGTGCTCCACCCGGGCGCGGTTACGGCCCCCTTATTTGATGCACATGAGAACCTACAATGATAGAAACAAACGATGCCCCGGCTATCCATATCGCTGCCGCAGCGGACAAAGTCACGGTCGCGATGAGCTATGTGCCATCCGATCTGCCCATCTTCGTTTGCGACCTCACACTGATCCAGCCACAGCTGGAGTTGGCGCGCCAAGCCATCGATGAATTGCGGCTCAGCCATCCCGAGTCGACGCCGTCGAACGTCCAGTCTGTCTACATGAGCCCGTGGAACAGCCACGATCTCAACGCCAAGCTGCAGCCGCTGTGCGACAGCGTGGTGATGATCACGCAAATGATGGCGCAAAACACCATGGGCGTGTGGTTCACCGCCCTGCAGTTGGAACTGTTCGTCGCGCAATGCTGGGGCATCATCTACGAAGACAGCGACTATACGAAGCCGCACAGTCATTTTCCCGCCGAATTCGCCTGTGCGATTTACCTGGAAGCCGACGAGGGCTGCGCGCCCATCGTGTTTTCGCGGTCGGTCGTGGTCCAGCCCAAGGCCAGCAGCATGATCCTGTTTCCCGGAATCATGCAGCATGAAGTGCCGCCGAACAAAGGCCGCCGCGTCGTCATTTCGATGAATTTAATGAAGCGTCCACTGCGTCCCATCCTGTCGTGAGCGACATATAGCGGGCCGGCCGCGAGACGCGCCATGCGTATCGTCCCACCAATCGGCCAATACCGACCAGTACCCGACAGCGCGCCGAACGGCGGGACCCTTTTGATTTTTATATGAGCAATTTTTTAATGATTCCCAAGAAGAATTCCCTGCGACACCCCCTGATCACCGTGCTGATCGCCAGCGTCCTGCTGACGCTGGACGCCGCGGCGGCGCGGGCGGCCGACCTGGTGCAGCTGTACCAGCAGGCGCTGGCCAACGACGCCACTTACGCCGTTGCCCGCGACGCGCTGGCCGCCAGTCAGCAAAAAACCACCCAGGGCCGCGCCGGCTTGCTGCCGCCGTTGCAGGCGAGCGGACAGAACACGCGCAACACGGGCCGGCAGCTCACCAGCTTTGATGCGCTGTACGGTTTTCCGCCGGGCACCAGCCCGGGCGAGTTCGTCGAGTCGGACAGCCAGTATCACCTCAATACCTATACGGTGTCGCTGACGCAGCCGCTGTACAACTGGGCCAGCTGGCAGCAATACCAGCAAAGCAAGCTGTTCCAGGCAGCGGCCGAAGCCGACTTCGCCCAGGCGCAGGAGGACTTGATCACGCGCGTGGCGCAAGCCTATTTCGACGTGCTGACGGCACAGGACAACCTCAGCGTGACCCGCTCCCAAAAATCGGCGACCACCGAGCAGCTGGCCTCGGCCAAACGCAACCACGAGATCGGCACCCAGACCATCACCGATGCCGACGAGGCGCAGGCCGCGTTTGACCAAGTGGTGGCCCAGGAATTCGCCGCGATCAACGACCTCGGCAACAAGCGCGCCGCGCTGCGGGCCATCATCGGCGGCAAGGCGCCCGAGCTCGCGCCGCTGCGCCCGGGCGTGACCGTCAGCGCGCCCGAGCCGGACGCCATCGAGCCGTGGGTCGACGCGGCCGAAACCCAGAACTATGCCGTCGTCGGCGCCGAGCTGGGCCTGGAGGTGGCCAAGCGCCAGATCCAGGTCGACCGCGCCGGCCACATGCCGACGGCGGCCCTGACCGCCAGCAAAACACATAACTATCAGACCGGCTACGGGACCAACAACAGCAACGCCATCGGCGTCTCGTGGAGCGTGCCCTTGTTCAGCGGCTTCGCCGTCACCAGCAAGGTGCGCGAATCGATCGCGCTGGAAAGCAGGGCCCGCAACGAGCTCGAGGCGGCGCGCCGCAACGCCGCGCTCAGCGCCACCGAGGCCTTCCTGGGCGTGAACAGCGGCCTGGCGCAGGTCAGGGCGCTAGAAGCGGCCGAGGTGTCGAGCCGGACCGCGCTGAAATCAAACAAGCTGGGCTACCAGGTCGGCGTGCGCATCAACATCGACGTGTTGAACGCGCAGAAGCTGCTGTACGCGACCCAGAAGGATTTGTCCAAGGCGCGCTACGACACCATCATGAACGGCCTGCGCCTGAAGGCGGCCGCCGGCACGCTGCGGCCCACCGACCTGGGTCCCATCAACGCCTTGCTGGCGCATTGACGCGCGCGGCTTGCCGGCCGGGCGTCTTAGCGCCTCGCTGGCGATCGCCGCCAGACCCAGATGATGCCGCCCATGCCGGCGGGTCAGATCTCGGATGGGGATTGCGGCGCGACGAACGCCAACCCCTCCCCGAACGAGCGCAGCACCATGTCCACATGGCGTTGAACCTCTTGATACTGAACTTCCGACTCGTCTTGCGGCGCACGGATGGCGACCAGCATGGCATTGGGCAGCAGCCTGCGCAATTCACCCATCGCTTGACTCCAGGACTCGAGTGCGTCGTTCAATGGCGAAGGAACAAACACAGTCGCCACCAGGTTGGCTTTTTCCGGCTCGTGCTCCTCATAAGGCAAGGGCAGCGAGATGCTGCGCGCGTCAACGCCGGCTTCGCGCAGGGCGCGTACCAGTAGTTCACTCACAAGGTCGTCGCGCTCCCGGGCCAGGCCAGCGCATAGCACGATCGAGTGTTGTGGCACTTCGAGCGAGCCTTGCCAGCGCCCCAGGCGTGCTTCGCGCAGTTGGCGCAGGTGGGCACCGACATTGGCGTCGAGAAGCGACACATGGCGTCTGCGCCGCTTTGGCAGCGACTCCGCAGTCGATGGCGCCAAAGTTTCCGCCACGTCGGCGACGGTACGACGGATATGTTCCTGCTGCGGCTCGTCGATCTTGCCCACACGCAGTTCAGCAACGGCGAGCGCCAAACCAGGTAAAAGGACATGGTCGCAATAGCGCGCGAAGCTGGCGCGCCGCACATACGCGCTGGAGTCGCGCAGAATGGCCGTGATCTCGCCCGACAGGGCGCGCTGGAAAAAGCGCTGCGCGGCCGTCACGTTGGGCGCTTCCCCTAGCAGGATGGAGAGCGGTTCCAGCGCGCGCACATGGCGCCCGGCAACCACCAGACAGACTGTCAGCGGGGTGGAGATCAACAGGCCGACCGGGCCCCACAGCGTCCCCCAGAACAGTGCCGACACAACCACCGCCAGTGGCGAAATTCCGGTGCTGTGACCGTACACCTTGGGCTCGATGAAGTTGGCGACGGTCAGCTCGATCAGTGCAAACAGGGCCACGCAGCTCATGGTCAGGCTCCAGCCGGGATCGATGGCGGCCACGAAGACCGTGATGCAAGCGCCGCTGCCCAGCGCGCCCAGATAGGGGACGAAACGCAGCAGGCCGCCGAGTGCGCCCCACAGGACGGCATGGGGGATGCCGAGCCCCCAAAGCGCCATGCCGATGGCTATGCCGAAGGCCGCATTGACGACGAACTGCGAGAAGAAAAAACGCGATACACCTTGCGCCGCATCGGCCAGGGTGCGCACCGTGCGGCTGGTTTCGGTCTGGCCGGCTAGGCGGATCAGGCGATCTTGCAGCGACTCGTGCTCCAGTAAGATGAACAACAGCAGCACCAGCACCAAGCCGGTCCCGCCGATCGGCCCCCACACGAGCGAGAACAGGCGCGCCAGGGTCTCGCCGGCGGAGGGGCGGGCAGGGCGGATCTCCACCGCGACCGGCTGGCGGGGTGTCGCCGCCAGCGACTGGTCGGACGCGCCGCCTGGCGCCAGTGGCTCAGCCGCATGCAGATTAGCCTCCATCCACGCGAAGGGGCGTTCGGCCTGCGCGCTCAACTGGCCGGCCTTTTGTCGCAGCGCGGCCTGATATTGCGGCAGCTCGGCGGTGACGCTAATCAATTGCACGGTCAAGATGGCGCCGATGCCGGCCGCGCAGGCGCCGGCCAGCAGCAGCGCCGCCAGCGTGGCGGGCAAGCGCCGCATGCCGTGTCGGCCCAAGGTGCGGATCAGGGGCGCGATGATCAGGCTGAGAATGAGCGCCAGGGCTATCGGCTGCAGGATGGCGCGACCGGCGTACAGCAGGCCGAGGATGCAGCTTGCGCTGACGATGGAGGGCACTTTCAGGCGCGTCGGGGAGGCTGGCATGGTTGGGATACGGGGTGGCTGATTGTTGCCGGAGTATATCATAATGACGTATGTGTCATTATGTTGATTTGCGGTTTATGGCGGAGGTGTGTCAAATGTCGGTCACCGCGCCGGCGACGACCTCAGAACAACTGGATTAGTCGCAACTGGGTAAAGCTGCCTTGCTTGGAATTGCGCGATGCCGTGGTATCGATGTACTGCAGGGTCACGATGGCGCCGAGGCGCGGCAAGCGGGCGGTGTAGAAAGCGCCCGCATTGGTGGCCCGCATGCGGCTGGGGCCGAAGGGATTCTGGTCGTCGTCCTGGTACTGCTGCACGCGCAGCGTGTGCAGGCCGAACACGCCGAGGTCGGTCTTGTAGCCGGCCGCCAGCTCGACCCCGAACCAGTTGCCGCTGCGGATTTGGTTGTCCTGGTTGCGCCCGTTCAGGCCGAGCGACACCTTGGCCGCCAGCGCCACCCGCGGCGTCGGCAGATAGGCCAATTGCAGCGCCGGGCGCAGCGTCTTGAAGTTGCCTTCGCCGATGTCGGGCTGGGGATCGGTCGCGTATTTCCCCGTCGGCAGCACCAGCGAGGCACCTGCGAGCACGCGCACTTGCTCGCCCACATACTGCCAGCCGGCCATCAGTTCGGCGTCGCCGACGCCCTCGGTGACGCCGGTGGCGGAGCTGCCCTGGACTGCCAGCGCGCCCTGGTAGTGCGCCGCGAATTGGCCCGCGACGGCGGCCTGCAACTGCGGCGCCAGTGGCACCCGCCAGTTTAGGGCCGGGGGCGCGCCGCGCAGCGTAATCGTTTGATACTTGCGGGCGAACGGCAGATCCAGCACGAACGCCAGGCGCCCGCCGCCGTACTGCTCCGGCGTCAGGTAGGCCACAGCCAGGTCCTGACGTTCCATATTGCCGCTGCCGTCCAGCGTGGCACTGCTGGCGTCATAGCTTGGAGAGAGTGCGGCCGGCAGGCCGGGCACGGCCAGCGTGCCGCCGGGCACCGGCAGGGTTAGCGCCTTGCCGTTGTCGCCCGTTACCTTTCGCACCGGGACATAGGTGGTGGCCAAGCCGAGGGCCCATCCGGTCTGGTCGGGCGGTGCGAAGATTTCGCCGCCCAGGCTACCCGCCATGTTGTAGCGCGGCTCGAATCCTTCGGCAGCGTTGGCGGCGCAGGCCGTGCCGCTCAGCAAGGCACAAAGCGTAGTCTTTTTTATTAAGTCGGTCATGCTGGTCTCCTGTCGTAGTTGTGATTGATGTCGCGTGGATCCGGCTAAAAAACCTGCTGCCGTTCACAACGGCGGGCAAATGTCCCCACTGCCTACATGGGGATGGGAAGACTCATTGCCGCGAAAACGGGCGCATCGCAGCCCAGCAGGACCAGCGACTCGCACACGATGCCGCGCAATTGGGACAGCGGTCCATCGTGCAGCACGGTGCGGTCGGGGCGTACCACCGCGACCCAACCGACCGGTGCGGCGCCGGGTACCAATGCATCGGTCATGTCTTCCCATGACTGGCCGCCCTGGCCGGGCTGGCCCCGGTGGCGTACTTCCAGCGTGGCACCGCCGGCGTGGCGCCAGGCCGATTGCAACTGGGCGCTCAGGTGGTCCGCCGGATTGCAGCCGAAGCCGACAATGACCAGTTTCTGCCCCAATACGTCGTCGCTGGGCACGCAGGGCGAGCGGGTATCCCGGCGCAGCAGGCCTTGCGGCAACTGGCCGCCGCGCACCAGCCGGGCGCCGCTGCGGCCGGGCTGGAACAGGCCGCTGCAGAAGCGGTTGGCCGGCTTGATTTGCAGGTCGCCGAACCAGCGCCGGGTCAGGGGCAGGCACTGCAGCGTGGCCATCAGCCCGTGCACCGCGAACGCGGTGAAACGGTTGCGCGGCATCACGAGCCCGCCCATCAGCAGCGCCATGTTGATGATGGAGCGTGCATGGGGGCGGCGCTCGGTGTCATAACTGTCGAGCAATGCCTGTGGCGCCCGCTTTTGCACGACCCAGGCCAGCTTCCAGCACAGGTTGGCGACGTCGCGCAGTCCGGCCACCAGTCCCTGGCCGACGAACGGTGGCGTGATGTGGGCGGCATCGCCGGCCAGGAATACCCGGTCCTTGGAAAAGCGCTCGACGATACGGGCATGGAAGCGGTACACGGCGGTGCGCTCGATGGTGATGTCCTCGGTCTTGCACCACGGCGCCAGCAGCGCGCGGATGGTCTCCGGGTGCTCCATCTGCTCGCGCGTCTCGCCAGGCCGCAACATGAATTCCCAGCGCTGGCGCCCGCCGGGCGCCACCATGTGCGGCGTCGGGCGGCGTGGGTCGCACACGAACTCCACATGATTGATGGGATTGGGCACATCCAGCGCGTCCACGACCAGCCAATCCTGGACGAAGGTCTTGCCGTGGAATTTCAAACCGGCCAGATGCCGCACGTGGGAGCCGGCACCGTCGACGCCGACCAGGTAGGCGGCGCGCACCACGCTGCGCCGGCCGTCGGCCTGGCGCAGCGTGGCTGTCACGCCCTGTCCGTCCTGGGTGAATTCGACCAGTTCGGTGCTCAGTGCGGTCTGCACGCAAGTGTGGCCGGTCAAGCGCGCGCGCAGCACGCTTTCCAGCTCGGGTTGGTAAAACGTCGCCAGACGCGGGTGACCGTCGGTCTGACCGGCCGTGTTGGCGCGCGCATAGGCCCCAAACAGCGGTGAGTGCATCTGCACCTTGTCGATGCCACAGGTGGCGAAGGCCCCGTCTTCCAGTCCCGCCATCTGCAGGATGCGCAGGGCTTCGTTGTCGAGTGCGATCGCGCGCGGCGCCAGGAACAGGTCGGGTGCCTTGTCGATCGCCAGCGTGCGCACGCCGTAGCGGCCCAGCAGATTTGCCGCCGTGGCGCCGACAGGCCCCAGGCCCACCACCAGCACGTCCACCCTGGCAGGCAAGGCTTGATGCGATTGCTTCATATGGTCTCCATTTGTTGTCGTTTTTGGTTGTAGTTCTAGGCTGATGCGCCAAGCCGGTCCACGGCGAACGGGAAGCGCTTGAGCAGGGCCTGCGCGCGCTCGGCGTCCTCGGCCGTGCACCGCAGTTGCACCACGCTGCCGCGCGCGGCGTCGGCCACCACGCGCAGCGTGGCGGTGATGCCTTCGCGTGCCAGCAACTGGCTCAGCACGTGTTCGGCGGCGCGCAGGCGCAATTCCGCCTTCGCCACCTTGCCGACGGCCGTGAGCGCCATCTGCGGCAGGATTTCGATGCGCGCCGGCACGGCGGCCCGCTCCGTCACCAGCTCGCGCGCCGCCGCCAGCAGCGTGGCGGCATCGATGCTGGTGCCCGGCTTCAGGGTGACGTAGGCCACCGGCAGCTCGCCGGCATGCTGGTCCGGCTGGCCAACGGCCGCCGCCAGCGCCACGGCCGGATGGCGCAGCAGCGCATCCTCGATCATGGCCGGATCGATGTTGTGGCCGCCGCGGATGATCAGGTCCTTGGCGCGGCCGGTCAGGTGCAGGAAGCCATCGTGGTCCAGGTAGCCCAGGTCGCCCGTGTTGAGCCAACCCGGGAGCAGCCAGATGTCGCGGTTGTCGCTGTCGCGCAGGTAGCCGGGGAACACGTTGGGGCCGCACACGCCGATCACGCCGACTTCGCCGACCGCGCACGTTGCGCTGGCGTGGCCGTTGCTGTTGACCTTCCATGCCTGCAGCCGCTGGTGCGGCAAGCGCAGGCCGACGCTGCCGGGGCGGCGCCCGAAGCCGGACGGATTGACGGCTGAGATGCAGGCCGCCTCGGTCAGGCCATAGCCTTCGCACAAGGGGATGCCGGCGGCCGCCTCGAATTCGCGCGCCACGGTAGGCGGCAGCGGCGCCGCGCCGCAGAAGGCATGGCGCAACGAGCTGATGTCGGCGCCGTCGCGCGGGAGCGCGGCCAGGCTGGCGTAGATGGTGGGGACGGCGCTGAAGCTGGTGGCGCGGAAGCGCTCGACCAGCCGCCAGAAATGCGCCATCACGCCCGCTCCCCGGTAGCCCTGCGGTGTGAGCAGCACCACTTCCCAGCCGCCGAGGAAGGCGCCTAGGCCGGTGACCAGCGCGCCGTTGACGTGGAACAGCGGCAAGCCGCACAGCACGACATGCGGCTCCGGCTCCAGCCGTTGCAACATGGCGGCGACAAAGGCCTCGTTCAGATGGGTATGGACGGCGATCTTGGGCAGGCCGGTGGTCCCGCCCGTGTGGAAATAGGCGCATACGTCGGTTGGCTTGATCACGCGTCCGGAAACCAGGCGGTCCGCCGCCTGCGTGGCCATCTCGGCGTGGAAGGAGCGGATCTGCACGCCGGAACGGCGCGGCGCCGGGGCGGCAGCGCGCAGCGCTTGCAGGGCGGCGCGCGCGGCCGGCTCGACGTAGGCATCGAGTTCGACCACGAACACGGTGTGGATGCCGGGACAGCGCTCGACCACGGCCATGGCCTTGTTCCACAGGTCGCCGTCCGGCTGCGGCGCCAGCGTCACCAGCACTTCGGCCCCGGTGGCCTCGACCAGGCTGGCGATGTGTTCCGCTTCAAGCAGGGGATTGAGAGGACTGGCGATGCCGGCCGCCTGCGCGCCCCACAGCGCATAGTGGGTTTCGGGGAGGTTGGGCAACAGCAGGGCCACCGCCTTGCCGGGGCGGATGCCGGCCTGATGGAAGGCGTTCGCGGCCTGAGTCACTCCTTCCAACAGCGCCTGGTAGCCGAAGCTGAATGCTGGCGCGTCGGGCGTGCCGCTCAGCACCAGGCGCAGCGCCGTGCGCAGGGGATGGCGGGCGGCAGCCTGACGCAGCAGCTCGTAGGTGGTGTGGGCCGACATCTGCTCAGGCCACGGCGTGCGTTCGATGGCGTGTATGTCGGCCAGGGTACGTATGGGCGCCGGCGCGGTGCGGCGATGGGTATCGGACATGAAAACTCCTGGGATCGGCAATTCAGGTGAGATGGGGCGGCAGGATGACGCGCCCCGGCTCGCGTCGCTCGACGTGGCGGTGCGCCAGGGCAGAGGCGGCGCGCGCAGCTGAAGCTGTCCGGCGTCGCCAAAGCGGTCAATGACGGCGGCGACGCAACGGTCATTCATGGCGCGACGATCCGGTTGCGTTGTTAGCCAAGATCGAGACGGCCGTCGTCGGTGCGGATCGAGACGGTCACCACGTCGCTGGGCTGCAGATAAGCCGGGTTGCGCTGGCCCTTGCCGATGAACAGGCGCCACTTGGTCGCGTCCGACAGCAGATGGCGCATGATCCACATGACCAGCTTGCCCGGCGCACGCGCGGCGCAGCCGGCCGGCGTGCCGGTGGCGATCAGGTCGCCCGGCTGCATGTCGTGCAGGGCCGACAGTTCCGTCAGCGTCTGGTGCGGCTTGAAGATCATGTCGCCGGCGTAGCCGTCCTGGCGCGGCTGGCCGTTGACCTGCAGGCGCAGGCGCAGCTCAGGCCAGCGGCGCCACTCTGCGGGATTGAGCAGTAACAGGAAGGGGCCGGCCGGGCCGAAGCCGCGGTAGCTCTTGCCTTTGTAGAATTGTGCCTGCGGCAGTTGCACGTCGCGGGCAGACAAGTCGTTGACGATGGTGACGCCCGCCAGCCATTCGTGCAACTGGTCCGGCGCCACCGTCACCGGCGCCGTCAGCGCGCGACGCATCACCAGCCCGAGCTCGACCTCATAATCGAGCAGCTTCACATGGGCCGGCCGCACGACGTCGGCGCGGGCCGAGGTCAGGCACGACGGCGCCTTGGTGAACAAAGTGTTGAATGAAATGTGGTCGGGATTCATGCCCGATTCGCGGACGTGGCTGGCGTAATTGATGCCCTGGCACACGAACTGGCGGTCGTCGGTGACCGGCGACAGCAGTTGCAGTTCGTCGAGGCTCAGGGTGGGCCTGGGCCGGCGTGCTGGCCCACGCCTCGTCGATGCCCGCGCCGACGAAGTCGGCGGTACTGGCGTAGCGGCGCGGCAGGGGGGCGACGCGCCGGTCGTGGACGACGCCCCATGCGGGTGTTCCGTTCTGCAGGTAACGGACGACTTGGACTGCCATATGATCTCCTGGGAAATGAGGTGGTGAGAGGATTAGAGCCAGGGCCGCGGCGTGCCCATCGCCCGGCCGAGCAGCTTGAGGCGAGCCAGTGAGAGACTGCCCTGGCGCAGCAGGCGCACGATCTTGAACACGGTGCCCAGGTCCTTTTTGACGCCCATCGAGGCCGGCACGTCGTGGCCCCAGGCCCAGATGCCGGACAGCTCAAGCGGCACGTAGTGGGTTTCGTGGCTGGCGGTGAACACGTCGCCGTCGGTGTAGTGCTCGAACTCCATGCCGTCCGGGTCGCACCAGTAGTCGAACAGTTGGCTGCCCAGCACGTGGCGGCCGATGCCCCACAGATGGCGGTGGCCGTTGGCACGCAGCACGTTCTGGCCCTGGCCGAGGGCGTCGAGGTCGACCACCTCATAGGCGCTGTGCTCGTACTTCTCCTCGATCCCGCCAGCCAGTACGAAGCAATGGTGGTCGGCCGGCGTGTCGCCCAGGTCGAGCCGGAAGAAGGTGAGATTGGGTGAGCCGTCGGCCAGGTATTGGACGTCGGTGGGGATCAGGCCGAGGTGGCGCATATACCAGTCCGCCATGGTGGCGAAGTCCACCGTTTGCACGACCACGTGTCCCAGCCGCGCGACGGCGGCCGGTTCCAGCGGCGGCCGCACCGTGCGATTCACGCGGCGCAGCTGGCCGTAGCAATTGCTATCTGAATTCAGCGGCGGCCGCAGCGGCAGGGGCGCGGGTTCCCGTTGGCCGCTAACCAGCCATAGCAGCTTGCCGGCCGGATCGGTCAGCTCGACGCCGGCGCCGCCGCCGGGAATCTCGCCGGGCGTCAGGCGGCGGGCGCCGGCCCGCTCTTCCAACAGAGCCAGCTCGGCCTCGCCAGCCA
This sequence comes from Rugamonas sp., assembly GCF_025354735.1. Classification (GTDB taxonomy): domain Bacteria; phylum Pseudomonadota; class Gammaproteobacteria; order Burkholderiales; family Burkholderiaceae_D; genus Rugamonas. The sequence goes on along the minus strand of NZ_JANXMI010000281.1, from coordinate 11,858 downwards.
CCGTGAACGCTGCGCCGAGGTAGCGTGCGCGCCGGCCGCGCCGCGCCATATAGATGCAGGGTTGCGGGCCGCTGCCGCGCATCAGCAGCAGCTGTGCGTTGCGCTCGACCGTATGCAGGCCGAAATCGGTCAGGAAGGTTTCGCAGGCGGTGAGGTCGGGCTTTTCGAACATCAGGAAGGCCAGCGACTGCGCCTTCAGCAGTGGGGTAGGGCGAGCCAGCGGCTGGACGCCGGGCGGCAGCGCACTGGCGGGGTAGGCGTGCGGCGTACGCAGCACGCCTTTGGATGGGTGATTCATGCGAGGTCTCCAGTTTCCGGCCGTCCTTGGCGGGCGGCTGTTTGTATTTGATAGTGACGATATCGTCATAATGACTGGCATGTCAATAAAAATTTACGTACAATGGCCGCAGAAAGTCGAGAATGAATACAGAAGACACACCGAACCACCGCACCCGCGTCGCTGCCCGCCGGCGCGCCACGACCCGCGCCCGGCTGCTCGAAAGCGCCTTGCTGGTCTTTGCGCAAAAGGGGCCGCACGCAGTCATCGAGGACGTCATCGCCCAAGCGGGCATGGCGCGGGGCTCCTTTTACAATTACTTCCGGACCAACGACGAGTTGCTGAGCGAGGTGGCCAGCGAAATCAACAATGAACTGCTGCGCGCCATCGACCCGGTGGTGCAGCGCAGCGACGATCCGGCCGAGCGCATCGCTTGCGGCGCCCGGCTGCTGTTGCACGCCGTGATGCGCTTCCCACTGTTCGGTGCCTTCATGGCGCGCCTGCCGTTCCCGACCGCTAACAGCAGCCTGCTGGGCTTGCGTTTCATGGCGCGCGACGTGGCGCTTGGCATCGCCACCAGGCGTTTTCACGACATCAATCAGCGGGTGGCGGCCGACCTGGTCATCGGCGTGGTGCTGAGCGCGGCTTACGCAGCGGCGCGCGAGCCGGTGAGCGGCAACCCCGACGCCAGCGTGCGCGCCCTGTTGCGCGCACTCGGTTTGGCGCGGCGCGAGGCGACCAGGCTGGCGGCGCTGCCGTTGCCGGACTTCGAGTTGCCAGCGGGATCGCTGTTGCGCCGCACCCAGGTTTTCCCCGGCTAAGCGACGGTGGATCTGATATGATCGCCTCGCTCCAATCCACCCTGACCAGACACTGAATAACCATGCCCGCCACCGCCAAATCTCCCCTTGACCACCGCCCGCGCGTTGCAGCCGAGCGGCGCGAACGCATGCGCAGGCGCCTGATCGAAAGCGCCATGATCGTGTTTGCCGAAAAGGGTGTCGGCGCCAGCGTCATCCCCGAGGTGGTGGCGGCGGCCGAAGTGTCGCAAGGTTCGTTCTACAACTACTTCCGCACCAACGACGATTTGCTGGCCGCCGTCAGCAGCGAGCTGAGCGCCGAGATGATCGAGCTGATCGAACCGGCCGTGGGTGACATCGCCGACCCGGCGTTGCGCGCGGCGACTGGCATGCGCTACTACCTGCATCTGGCCCGCTCGCAGCGCCTGCTGGCGCGCTTCCTGGCGGCAGGAGGGCTGCGTCTGTTGAGTCAGCAGAGCGAGGTGTTCCGCTATCTGCCGGCCGATCTGGAGGAGGGCCAGCAAAAAGGCCGCTTCGCCCCGGTGCCGCTGGACATAGTGCTCGACGTCGCGGCCGGCGCCGCGCTGGTGGCGATCGACCGCATGGCGCGTGGCCGCGTCGCCAAGGACTACCCGGAGAAAATCATCGCCGCCGTGCTGCGCACGCTGGGCATGACGATAGAGGAGACCGAGCGCGTCACGGCACCGGTCCTGCGCAAGCTGGTGCCCGCCGCCGATTCCCTATTGGCGCGCGCCCAGGCCCGTGCCAAGGCGCAGGACGCCGCCGGCTAAGCTCTACGGCCCGCCGCCGGGCTGCCCATGATATCTAGTTAATTCACCGCCGGCGCTCACGCCGCCCTTCAGGATGGCGTGATCGCCCGGCCGCGACCTCGTTCGCGCCTGCACTTCTCCGTTCCTGCTCCTTTTTCCCTTGTTCAATCGACGCGAGCGCCGCGTGGCACCCGCCATTCTGCGGTCCTGTTGCGCATCGATATTCCTTCATTGCATTTTCTCATGATGATCATATCGTCATAATGACATTCACGTCGTTATGGTATATAGTGCGCATATCTGACCTTAGGAGGACATTTCAGTGAACGTGAACTATCGAACGGTAGCCTTTGCCATCAGCGCCGCCAGCGTCCTGGCCGGTTGCTCTCGCGCACCAGTGGCCGAGCACGAGGAGGTACGCGCGGTGCGCACCATGGTCGCCGGCCAAGCCAACGGCACGGTGGGTGCCAATTATTCGGGCGAGATTCGCGCCCGTTACGAGAGCGAGCTGGGCTTCCGCGTCGGCGGCAAGATCGCGGCCCGCCTGGTGGAAGTGGGCGGCCATGTCAAGCGCGGCCAGCCGCTGCTGCAACTGGACGCCGCGCAGGAAAGCCTGCTGCTGATGGCGGCCGGCGCCGATACTGACGCGGCCCGCAGCCGCGTGGCCCAGGCCAGGGTGGACGTGGCCCGTACCGAGCAGCTGCTGGCGCGCCAGTTTGCCTCGCAAGCGGAGCTGGACCACCAGCGCCTGGCGCTGCAACAGGCCGAAGCGCAACTGCGCGCGGCGCAGGCGCACCAGCAGCTGAACGTCAACCAGCGCGGCTACACCACGCTGGTGGCCGATCGCGACGGCGTGGTCAGCGCGCTGCAGGCCGAGGCCGGACAGGTGGTGGCAGCCGGCCAGCCGGTGGTCACGCTGGCGGCCGACGGCGAGCGCGAAGTGGCGATCAACATTCCTGAGTCGCGCATCGACGAGTTGCGCCAGGCGCACGACCTGCAGGTGTCGGTCTGGGCGCATCCGGGCCAGACCTGGCATGGCGTCCTGCGCGAGTTGGCCCCGGACACTGACAGCGTCACGCGCACGTATTCGGCACGCATCACGATCGGGCAGCCCGATCCGGCGCTGCTGCGGCTGGGCATGACGGCGTCGGTGTATGCGCCCGATGTCGATGGCCAGCGCGCCATCCGGCTGCCGCTGACCGCCATCGTCGACGGCGACGGCAAGCGCCAGGTGTGGGTGGTGGACCAGAAGACCCGGCGCGTGGCGGCGCGCGTGGTGCAGCTGGGCAGCGCGCAGAACGATAGCGTGCTGGTGACGACCGGCTTGGCCGGCGGCGAGACGGTGGTGACGGCGGGCGTGCACCTGCTGCAGCCGCAGCAGCTGGTGCGCGTCGCGGGAGATGGCAAATGAAAGGCATCAATCTGTCCGAATGGTCGCTCAAGCATCCGCAGATGATCGCTTTCCTGCTGATGCTGCTGACGGTGGCCGGCATCCTCGCCTACACCAGCCTGGGCCAGAAGGAAGACCCCGAGTTCACCATCAAAACCATGGTGGTGCAAACCTACTGGCCGGGCAGCTCGGCGCAACAGATGGCCGACCAGGTGACCGACCTGATGGAGCGCAAGCTGCAGGGTGTGGCCGAGATCGACTACATGTCGACCTATGTGAAGCCGGGCGAGACCCAGATCAAGATCAACCTGCGCGAGGCGGTGCCGCCGGCGCGCGTGCCGGACGTGTGGTATCAGGTGCGCAAGAAGCTGGGCGACATCCACCAGAGCCTGCCGCAAGGCGTGCAGGGGCCGTTCTTCAACGATGAATTCGGCGACACCTTCGGCAATATGTACGCGATCACGGGCGACGGCTTTAACTACGCCGACCTGCGCAAGATGGGCGACGCGGCGCGTAACGAATTCCTGCGCGTGTCCGACGTCAACAAGGTCGACCTGCTGGGCAAGCAGGAAGAGAAAATCTATGTCGAGATGTCGAACGCCAAGCTGGCCTCGCTGGGCGTGGACCCGGCGCTGATCGCCTCGACCCTGGCGCAGACCAACGCGGTGGCCGCCGCCGGCACGGTGCAGACCAGCAGCGAGCAGGTGCGCCTGACCGTCAGCGGCGAGTTCGACTCGGTGGAAAACATCCGCGCCATCGGCATCCGTGCCGGTCAGCGCACCTTCCGGCTGGGCGACATCGCCGAAGTGCGGCGCGGCTTCGTCGAGCCGGCCGTGGCGCGCATGCGCTTCAACGGCCAGCCGGCCCTGGGCCTGGCCGTCAGCATGCGCAAGGGCGGCGACGTGATCCACCTCGGCCGGCAGCTAGACGAGACGGTCAAGCGCATCCAGGCCAGCCTGCCGGTGGGCGTGCAGCTGCACGCCGTCAGCGACCAGCCACGCGTGGTGGAACACTCGGTGCATGAATTCAAGAAGAGCCTGGCCGAGGCGGTGGCCATCGTGCTGGCGGTGAGCTTCCTCTCGCTGGGCGTGCGCACCGGCCTGGTGGTGGCGCTGTGCATTCCGCTGGTGCTGGCCATGACCTTCCTGGCGATGTACATCATGGGCATCGACCTGCAGCGCATTTCGCTGGGCGCGCTGATCATCGCCCTGGGCCTGCTGGTGGACGACGCCATCATCGCGGTGGAAATGATGGCGCTGAAACTGGAGCAGGGCTGGGACAAATACCGTGCCGCGACCTATGCCTATACGGCCACGGCCTTCCCGATGCTGACCGGCACGCTGATCACGGCGGCCGGCTTCCTGCCGGTGGGCTACGCCCAGTCGGGCACCGGCGAATACGTGTACTCGCTGTTCCAGGTGGTGGGCATCGCGCTGATCCTGTCATGGGTGGTGGCGGTGCTGTTCACGCCGTATATCGGTTTCAAGCTGCTCAAGGAGGCGCCGCACGCCCACCACGACGAAGACGCGGTCTACCAGCGCGGCTTCTACGTCAAGTTCCGCCAACTGGTCGATTTCTGCCTGCGCCATCGCGGCTGGGTGATCGGTATCACGCTGGCCGCCTTCGCCGGCTCGCTGCTGCTGTTCAAGGCGGTGCCGCAGCAGTTCTTCCCGGCCTCCGACCGCGGCGAGTTGATGGTCGACCTGTGGATGCCCTCGGCCGCCACTTTCGAGGCCAGCGAGCGCGAGGTGCGCGAGCTGGAGGTGCTGCTCAAGGGCGACCCGGACATCGAGGCCGTGACCAGCTTCGTCGGCGACGGCGCGCCGCGCTTCTACCTGCCGCTGGACGTACAGACGCCCAATCTGAACCTGGGCGAGATGATGGTCATGACCAAGGGCGGCGAGGCCCGCGAGCGCGCGGTCGTCAAGTTGCGCAAGCTGCTGGACGAACGTTTCGCCAACGTGCGCGGCCGCGTCAACCGGCTCGAGAACGGGCCGCCGGTCGGCTATCCGGTGCAGTTCCGGGTGTACGGCAACGAAGCGGCCAAGGTGCGCCAGATCGCGGCCAAGGTCGGCGCCATCGTGCGCGCCCATCCGCACGTGCGCGCCGTGAACGAGGATTGGGGCGACCGCGTCAAGCGGGTGCGCGTCGACGTCGACCAGGACAAGGCGCGCGACCTGGGCGTCAGCTCGGTCCAGATCAAGGCCGCGCTGGAGGCGTCGCTGTCGGGCACCCCGATCACCCAGTACCGCGAGGACGACCAGGCGATCGCCGTGATGGCGCGCCTGGTGGCCACCGAGCGCACCGACCTGAACAACCTGAAGGACGCCAAGATTTATCTGCGCGACGGCAAGTTCGTGCCGGTGTCGCAAGTGGCACGCCTGACGCTGGACAGCGAGGAGAGCGAGCTGTGGCGCCGTAACCGCATCCCGAACCTGACCGTGCGGGCGGACATCGAGGGCGCGCAGGCGCCGGACGTGACGGGCGCGCTGTGGCCGCAGCTGGAGGCGCTGAACAAGGATCTGCCGCTGGGCTACGGCATCGAAGTGGGCGGCGCCGCCGAGTCGAGCGCCAAGGCGCAGCGCTCGGTGTTCGCCGTCATGCCGGTCACCCTGATCGTCGTGCTGGTGTTGCTGATGGTTCAGCTGCAGGACATGAAAAAGATGCTGATCGTGCTGCTGACCGCTCCGCTGGGCCTGATCGGCGTGGCGCTGATCATGGCGGCTTTCCGCATCCCGTTCGGCTTCGTGGCCATGCTGGGCGTGATCGCGCTGGCCGGCATGATCATCCGCAATTCGGTGATCCTGGTGGTGCAGATCGACCACGACCTGGAGCAGGGCGTGCCCCTGTGGACCGCCATCGTCGAATCGGCGGTGCGCCGCCTGCGGCCCATCGTGCTGACCGCGCTGGCCGCCATTTTGGCGATGGTGCCGCTGACCGAATCGGTGTTCTGGGGCCCGATGGCCTGGGCCATCATGGGCGGCCTGGCCGTGGCAACGCTGTTGACCCTGATCTTTTTGCCGGCGCTGTACGCCGCCTGCTACCGCGCGCAGCGCCCCGCTGCCGCCCGAGGAGAATGAAGCAATGAATACCAAGCTTACCAAGCCGGCCGCCATCGGCCTGCTGCTGGCCCTGCATGGCGGCCTGGCCGGCGCCATGGACGTGGCCGAGGCCTACCACCAGTCGCTGAACTATGATCCGACCAGCCTGGCGGCCGATCAGGCCCTGTCCACCGGGCGTGAAAAGGCGCTACAGGGTGACGCCTTGCTGCAGCCGCAGGTCAGCCTGCAGGCTGGCGTCAATCGCCTCCACGACCACGAGAACGGCGAGTTGCCGGCGCCCGTCTCGGAGCTGCTGTCGGCCGATAGTACGGGCACGGCGCGCCAGGCCTCGCTGCAACTCGTGCAGCCGCTGTACGATCGCGCCGCCCAGGCCAACCGCCGCCAGCTGCACGAGCAAACAGCGCTGGCCCAGACCCGCTTCGCGGCGTCGCGCCAGGACCAGGCGCTGCGGGTGGCGGAAACCTATTTCGGCGTGCTGCTGGCCGAGGAGACGCTGCGTGTCGTGCGCAATGAGCTGGCGGCGGTGCGCCAGCAGCGCGACCGCGCCCAGGCCCGCTTCGACGTCGGCCAGGACCGCATCACCGACCTGCGTGAGGCGCAGGCCCGGCTCGACGCAGTGGGTACCCGGGAAGTGGCGGCGCAATCGATGCTGGAGCTGCGCCAGGCGCAGTTCCGCGAAACGACGGGGGGGGCGCCGGATCGCCTGGCTCCACTGGCCCAAGTCTTCGTGCCGCGCCCGCCGGAGCCGGCCGCGCTGGCGGCTTGGCAAAGCATCGGCGAGAGTCACAGCACGGCCGTGATGGCAAAGCAGTCCGAACTGGAGATGGCCAATGCCGAGCTGGCCAAGCACAGCCTGTCCAGCCGCCCGACCGTGGATCTGGTGGCCAGCTATGGCGCCAAGAACCAGAGTGGCAATCTGTCGCAGCTGCTGGCGCCCAGCGGCGAGCGTACCGGCGCCATCGGACTGGTGCTGAACGTTCCTCTGTATGCCGGCGGCGGGCTCGATTCGCGCCAGCGCGAGGCGGTGGCACACCTTGGCCAAGCCGAACAGGAGCTGGCGGCGGTCAGGCGCGACGTACGCCTGCAGGTGCAGGAAGGCTATCTGGCGGTCGCTACCGGCGTGTCGCGCGTCGCCGCGCAGGAGCAGGCGCTGGTGTCGGCGCGCAGCGCGCTGGACGCGACCAGCCAGGGGCGCGATGTCGGCACCCGTACCGCGCTGGACGTGCTGGACGCGCAGCAGCGGCTGTTTTCGGCCGAGCTGGAGTTGATGCAGGGTCGGGTCGACTATCTGTTGGGCCGCTTGCGTCTAACGGCTGCGGCCGGCGACCTGAACGAGGACAGCTTGCGCATGTTGGGCCAGTGGCTGGAAGGCGGCCACGGCTAAGACGGGCGGCGCGCCGGTGCCGGAGGCAGGTCAGGGCAGCGCTGCGCGCGTCCCCAGCCGATAGCCGGCGCCACTCGGGCAGTCTGGACGGCGCAGTGGCGACTCCGGCCGTCGCCAGCAGCGAGCAAAGCGCCGGTATCGAGCAAGTCAGACGCTTACGTTGATCAAGGGCTGAGAAGCGAAGTGCGTGACGCGCTGGCGGACTACTCTGCCGTACTCTTGAGCTTGAGGGCGGGTCGGAACGTCACGACCCTGCGCTCAGGAATACTGACTTCGATAGCCACAGCTACACCGGCTTCGAAAGCTTCCTGGTAGCGGGCCTGCGGGTGCGCTACCAGGTCAAACGCCAATGGAGCGTGGCGGCCGGCATCGACAATCTGAACAACCGTCATTACTACCTGCACCATCCGTCCCGCAGCGGGCGATGTTTGCGGAAGTGAAGTTCAATTATTGAGGCGGCGTTTAGAAGGTGTAGACCGTGTAGCCGTCCGCTGCGATCTTCGCGATGCTCGGCAGGCCGGAGGTGCCCGGCACGCGGTTGTCGGTGATCAGGTCGAAGCCGGCTTTCTCCGCTTCCTCGCGTGCGCCGAACACGTCGGCGCAACCGCAGGAGATGCCGACCACCGAGCCTTCAACCGCCTTGTACAGGGCATGGATAGGATGGCCGGTGTCGGCCAGCACGCCGGGCCAGCGCGTGCCGGTGCCCTGGAAGTAGATGCCGACTTCGGCGCCTTGCTGCTGGAAGTCGTAGGCCGCGGCCAGGCCGTTGAACATGCGGCCCAGTGCCTCTTCGCCGGCTTTTGGATCAGACAGGATGATGATGGCTGCTTTCATGGTGATGCTCCTTGTAGGTGAGGGGGACTTCGTCGTATCGCCGCTTGGTGCAGCCGATGAGCCCATTCTAGGCATTGAGATGCATGTCAAAAATAGCTCCAGTCTCAATTAATTATTTCGATAGGCGAAATAATTGGCCCTCAATTCAAGAAAGCGTCGGCGCGCAACCGTGCCACCAGCATGTCGATAAAGCTGCGCACTTTGGACGAGCCGTATTTGCTTTCCCGGTGCAGCACATGCACCGGCAATGGCGCCTCTTCAAACTCCTCCAGCACGATCTTCAGTTTGCCCTCGGCCAGCTGGCTGCCGATCTGGTAGGACAGCAGCCGCGCGATGCCCAGATGGCCGACCGCCGCTTCGATCGCCGCGTCGTTGCTGGTGACGGTCAGGCGCGGCTTGATGCGCACCGTGGCTGGATCGTCGGCCGAGCCGAATTTCCATTCGACCCGCGACGCGACATTGCTGGCCGCGATCACCGCGTGCCGCAGCAGATCGGCCGGGTGCTGCGGCACGCCTTGGCGCGCCAGGTACTGTGGCGAAGCGCATAGCACCCGCCTCACCTGACCGACCCGCAGCGCCTTCAGGCTGGAATCGGGCAGGTGGCCGATGCGGATCGCCACGTCCATGCCCTCGTCGACCAGGTTGACTACCCGATCGAGGAAATAGGCCGAGACATCGACCTCGGGGAATTGCGACAGGTAGTCGATGATGCAGGGCATGACGAAGGCTTTGCCGAACAAGACCGAGGCGGTCACCGACAGATTGCCCTTGGGTTGGGCGTTGATGCCGGCCGCCGCCTCGTTGGCTTCGGCGATGCTGGCCAGGATCTGGCGGCTGTCGTCCAGGTAGCGCTGGCCCGCCTCGGTCAGGCGCACGCTGCGGGTGGTGCGCAGCAGCAGCTTGACGCCCAGCTGTTCTTCCAGTGCCGCGATGGCGCGCGTCACGGCGGCCGGCGACAGGTCCAGCCGGCGCGCGGCGGCCGCAAAGCCTTCTTCCTCGCCGACGGCCACGAATACCGTCATCAAATGCATCTGGTCCACGGCATTCCTCTCAGCGAAATAGTAATTTGCGAAAGACAGGGATTCTTGTTCTCCCGATTATTTCGCAGAATACACACAGTTGCAACACCAAACCGTCAACCAGGAGCAGGCCATGAGCGACTCGAGCAATTTCCATGCAGGCGAACGCACCGTCCAGCGGCGCGCCGGAGAGCAGGCCATCGCCGACCGCAATATCGCGGTGCTGAGCGATACGGTGATCGGCGGCGGGCGCCCGTTCATCGCCAAGCAGTTCATGGTGGCGCTGGCCAGCGTGGACGCCAGCGGCGCGCCGTGGGCCTCGCTGCTGTTCGGCGCACCCGGCTTCCTGCACACCGATGACGGCCGCAGCATCCATGTCGACGTGTCGCGGCAAGTACGTGACGACAGCGATCCGCTGTGGACCAACCTGGCGGCGCATGCAGATGCGGGGCTGCTGTTCATCGAACTGGGTTCGCGGCGCCGCTACCGCGTCAATGGCAGCGTGGCGCACTTCGATGACAGCGGTGTCGAACTGGCGATCCGCGAAGCCTATCCGAATTGCCCGAAATACATCCAGCGACGTCAAATGCGTCAGCTGGGCGACAGTAAGTTGCCGGTGCAGGTGGCCAGCGGCACCAGCATCCGCGGGCCGTTGACTGCGCTGATACAGCGCGCCGATACGCTGTTCGTGGCCAGCCGCCATCCCGACACCGGCGCCGATGCCTCGCACCGCGGCGGCGCGGCCGGCTTCATCCAGATCGTCGACGAGCGCACGCTGCGTATCCCGGACTTTCACGGCAACAGCCTGTTCAACACCCTTGGCAATTTCGAGGTCGATGCCCGCGCCGGCCTGTGCATCCCCGATTTCAAACAGCAGCAACTGCTGCAGCTGAGCGGCAGTGCCGTGGTGCGCTGGGACCAGGACGATCCGGACGGCGTGACCGGCGGCACCGGGCGCTTCTGGGAATTTACCGTGGCCAGCTGGCTGCTGCGCGATATGCCGCTGCAGCTGGAATGGGAATACCTGGACGCTTCGCCATTCAACCCGCCAGCCGGCGCATAAAGAGAACAGCATGGACTGCATCATCGGACAAGTCATTTCGCATGGTGGCGACGTCAAGGAATTCGTGCTGCGACGCCACGATGGCGCGCCGTTGCCCGCATGGACACCCGGAGCGCACATCGTGCTGCGCTTCGGCGCGGCGGACGGCACGGCCTACGAAAACCATTATTCACTGGTCGGCTTGGCCGGCGCTGGCGACAGCTACCGCACGCCGTGCTGCGCGAAGCACACGGCAAAGGCGGTTCGCGCAGCCTGCATGAGCAACTTGCAGTGGGCAGCGGCGTCGATGTCAGCGGGCCGTTCGACAGCTTCCCGCTGGCGCCGGAGGAGGGGCGCACAGTGCTGGTGGCTGGCGGTATCGGCATCACGCCGCTGCTGTCGATGGCGCATGCGCTGAATGCGCGCGGCCAGCCGTTCGAGCTGCATTATCTGGTGCGCAGCGAAGAACGCCTGGTGCTGCTGGACGAATTGCGCGCGCTGCCGCATGCGCAGGTGACCGTGCATGTGTCGGAGCGACAGGGCCGGGCCGATCCTGCCGCCATCCTCGGCCGGTATCAGGATGGCGCGCAGTGTTATGCCTGCGGTCCGGTGGCGCTGCTGCAAGCGCTGGAGCGGGCCGCGGCGGAGCAGGGCTGGCCGGGCGACGCGGTGCACGTCGAGAGTTTCGGCGCGCGTGCGCAGGATGGCGATCAGCCGCTGACGGTGGAGCTGACGCTGTCGGAGATCACGCTGACGGTCGCGCCGGGTACGTCTATCCTTGACGCGCTGATCGAGGCCGACGTGTTCGTGTCCTACGAATGCAAGCGGGGTGAATGCGGCAGCTGTTTTGCGCAGGTCAGCGACGGCATGCCGCTGCACCGCGATGTGTGCCTGACCGGGCCGCAGCGCGCGCAGGGCATGTGTACCTGTGTGTCGTGGGCCGGCAGCGAGCGGCTGGTGCTGGAATTATGATGCGGAGCGATCGGAGCATGGCGTCGCTGGACTCGTATCAGCCGCCGTCGAACACGCTGATGCGCTCCCAGCCCATCAGCCAGATGTCGAGCATCGGATTTTAATCTTCGTGGAAGTGGTACTATGAATGCAGACCGGCGCTAACACTCTTATTAAAAACAAGAGGTTAGCTGTTTAGTTCCGTGCGATCATATCCCTCGTCGTAGCTGGCCTTTATTTCGGGCCAAGGCTATGCTGGACGAGTTGATCGCTGATTTATCGCGGTCAGCCAGCCCCCTCAACCGGCAACCAGAGCGATTATCGTCATG
>NZ_JANXMI010000028.1 GCF_025354735.1 Rugamonas sp. | reverse complement strand
CCACGGCATCGAGGCGGCCGACGTGCGCATCGCCAGCGGCAAGCCGGCCAAGGGCATGATCAAGCTCAACGCCTTCCACGAATCGGGCAGCATCGTCATCGAAGTGAGCGACGACGGCGGCGGCCTGCGCAAGGAGCGCATCCTGGCTAAGGCCGTCGAGCGCGGCCTGGTCGACGCCGACCGCAAGATGACGGACGCCGAAATCTACAACCTGATTTTCGAGGCCGGCTTTTCGACCGCCGAAAAAGTCACCAACCTGTCCGGCCGCGGCGTCGGCATGGATGTCGTCAAGCGCAACATCACGGCCCTGCGCGGCAGCGTCGACGTCGGCAGCAAGGAAGGCCAGGGCACCACCGTCACCGTGCGCCTGCCGCTGACGCTGGCCATCATCGACGGCTTCCTGGTGCAGATCGGCGCGTCGGTGTTCGTGATCCCGCTCGACATGATAGAAGAGTGCATCGAATTCGCCTGCGAGCCGGGCCAGGACTACTGCAATCTGCGCGGCCAGGTGCTGCCCTTCATCCGCCTGCGCGAACTGTTCGGCGTGCAGGGCGCGGCCACGCGGCGCGAAAGCATCGTCGTGCTCAAATGCGGCACCCAGCGCGCCGGCCTGGTGGTCGACACCCTGCTGGGCGAATTCCAGACCGTCATCAAGCCGCTCAGCGCCATCTTCAGCGAAGTCAAATGCATCAGCGGCTCGACCATCCTGGGCAGCGGCGAAGTGGCGCTGATCCTCGACGTGATGGCGCTGATGGGCGCCGTCGGCAGCAAGGGCGCGGCGCAGCTGGCCGCGTGACGGGGGCGGCGACGCGGCGCCCATCTTTCACCGAGAGGAGACCATGAACCAAGTCATGAGCCAACAGAATCGCGCGATCGCCGCCCTGCAGGGCGCGGCCGCTTTGCCGACCCAGTTCCTGACCTTCATGCTGGGCGAGGAGCAGTTCGCGGTCGGCATTTTGCACATCAAGGAAATCATCGAATACGGCAGCCTGGCGACGGTGCCGATGATGCCCGACTGCGTGCGCGGCGTCATCAACCTGCGCGGCGCCGTGGTGCCGGTGCTCGACCTGTCGGCGCGCTTTGGCCGCGGCGTGAGCGCCATCGGCAAGCGCTCCTGCATCGTCATCCTGGAAGTGGGCGAGGAGGAGGGCGAGCACCAGCAGGCCAAGCAGGTGCTGGGCATGCTGGTCGACGCCGTCAACGCGGTGGTCGACATCAACGCCGCCGACATCGAGCCGGCACCGTCCTTCGGCACCCGCATCCGGCCCGACTTCATCGCCGGCATCGGCAAGGTGGCCGGCAAATTCGTCATCCTGCTGGACATCGAGCATGTGCTGGCGAGCGAGGAAATCGCCGTGCTGGCGCGCGACGCCGCCCACGCCTGAACCGGGCCGCCACCATGACCGTCATCGCGCTCACCGACCGGGAGTTCAGCCAGTTCCAGCGCTTCATCTACGACGCCGCCGGCATCTTCATGGCCAACGGCAAACAGGCCCTGGTCAGCGGCCGCCTGGCCAAGCGCCTGGCCCATTATCAGCTGGCCAGCTACGGCGACTATCTGCGCCTGCTGCAAAGCCGCGACCAGGCCGACGAGCTGCAAATGGCGGTCGACCTCCTGACCACCAACGAGACCTATTTTTTCCGCGAGCCCAAGCACTTCGCGCTGCTGCGCGAGCTGGCGCTGGCGGCCAGGCAGAAAGGCGGCGCGATGCGGGTGTGGAGCGCGGCCTCGTCGAGCGGCGAGGAACCGTACAGCATCGCCATGGTGCTGGCCGACGTGCTGGGCGAGGCGCCGTGGGAGGTGATGGGCTCCGACATCAGCACCCGCGTGCTCGAACGGGCCCGCAGCGGCCACTATCCGATGGAGCGCACGGTGCAGATTCCGCCGGCCTACCTGAAGCGCTTTTGCCTCAAGGGCCAGCAGCGCGAGGAGGGCACGCTGCTGATCGAGCGCGGCCTGCGCGCGCGGGTCCGGTTCCAGCACCTGAACCTGGTGCAGCCGCTGCCCAAGGTCGGCAGCTTCGACCTGATCTTCCTGCGCAACGTGATGATTTATTTCGACCTCGAGACCAAGCGCCAGGTGGTGGCGCGGCTGCTGGCCCAGCTCAAGCCGGGCGGCCACTTCTTCATCGGCCACTCCGAAACCCTCAACGACATCAGCGACGCCGTGCTGCCGGTGGCGCCGTCGATCTACCGCAAGCCATGAGCTTTTCCAAGGCCATCGACGTGTTCCTGCTGCCCGGCGAATGCTTCGTCGGCGACGAGCGCTATCGGATCCGCACCCTGGTCGGCTCCTGCGTGTCGATGACGCTGTGGCACCCGCGCGTGCGGATCGGCGCCATGTGCCACTTCCTGCTGCCGGGCGTGAGCCGCAGGCCGGGCAGCGCCGCCTCCGGCACCTACGGCATCGACGCGATGGACATGATGGTGGCCGAATTGCAGCGCCTGGGCGTGAACCTGGGCCAGTGCCAGGGCAAGATCTTCGGCGGCGGCGCCATGTTCCCGCGCCACGACAAGCAGGTCGACATCGGCCGCCAGAACGGCGACTGCGCGCGCCTGCTGATGCAGAAATACGGCGTGCACGTGGTGTCCGAGGACTTGTTCGGCGACGGCCACCGCCAGCTTATTTTTACTCTCAAAAGTGGTGAAGTCTTGTGCCGGCAGGTGCCGCTCGACGCGGCCGCCCCGGTCCGCCGCGTCAAGGAAAACGCATGAGTGATATCAAGGTCATGATCGTCGACGATTCGGCCGTGGTGCGGCAGGTGCTGAGCGGCTTGCTCAACGCGGCCGCCGGCATCGTGGTCACGCACGCGGTGGCCGATCCGCTGCTGGCCATCGAGCGCATGAAGCTGTCGTGGCCCGACGTGGTGGTGCTCGACGTCGAAATGCCGCGCATGGACGGCATCACGTTTTTACGCAAGATCATGGCCGAGCATCCGACGCCGGTGGTGATCTGCTCGACGCTCACCGAAAAGGGCGCGCAGACCTCGATGGACGCGCTGGCCGCCGGCGCCGTCGCCATCATCACCAAGCCGCGCCTGGACCTCAAGCAGTTCCTGCACGACAGCGCCGACGAACTGGTGTCGGCCGTGCGGGCGGCGGCCGGCGCCAATGTGCGCCGCCTCGGCAACCGCCCGCCGCCGCCGCCGGTGGTGGCCAAGCTCAATGCCGACGCCATCTTGCCGCCGGCCGACGGCAAGGCCATGGTGCAGACCACCGAGCGCGTGGTGGCGATCGGCACCTCGACCGGCGGCACGCAGGCGCTCGAAGAAGTGCTGACGGCGCTGCCGCGGGTCTCGCCCGGCATGGTGATCGTGCAGCACATGCCGGAAAAATTCACCGCCGCTTTCGCCGCCCGGCTCGACTCCGTGTGCCAGGTGCGCGTCAAGGAGGCGGCCAACGGCGACCGCGTGGTGCAGGGCCAGGCCCTGATCGCGCCGGGCGGCAAGCACATGCTGCTGCGCCGCACCGGCGCCTATTACTTCGTCGAAGTGGTCGACGGCCCGCTGGTGAACCGGCACCGGCCCTCGGTCGATGTGCTGTTCCGCTCCGTGGCGCGCTGCGCCGGCGCCAACGCGCTTGGCGTCATCATGACCGGCATGGGCGACGACGGCGCGGCCGGCCTGCTGGAGATGCTCAAGGCCGGCGCCCGCACGGTGGGCCAGGACGAGGCCAGCTGCGTGGTCTATGGCATGCCCAAGGAAGCGGTCAAGCGCGGCGCCGTCGAAAAGACGGTGCCGCTCAATCTGATCTACCGCGAAATCCTCCAGCAGCTGGCCAGCTTCCACCACTGAGATGGACGCCGCCATGCCGCCTGAAACACCGCCGCCGCCGCCGCTGCCCACCGACCATCCCTGGCGCGGCCAGAACGTGCTGGTGGTCGAGGACAGCATCGTGCAGCGCGCCTATCTGGTCGGCCTGCTCCAGCAGCTCGGCTTCGGCGCCATCCTCGAAGCGTCCGACGGCAACGAGGCGCTGGCGCTGCTCGAACGCGAAGGCGCCGAATCGATGTTCCTGGTGCTGACCGACCTGGAGATGCCGGGCATGGACGGCATCGAGCTGACCTGCCAGCTGACCGAGCGCCACCTGGCGCAAAACCTGATCGTGGTGTCGGCGCGCGACCCGCGCCTGCTCGAGATCATCGAAAGCATGGGCGCCGACGACGCCGAAGTCGGCCTGCTGGGCACCCTGCTCAAGCCGGTGCGGATGGACGCGCTCGAAGCGCTGCTCCAGCGCGCCGGCCAGGGCTCGACCGCTGCGCCGGCGGTCGCCGCGGCGCCGGACCTGCCGTCGCTGCAAGAGCTGGCGCAGGCGCTGGAGCGGCAGGAATTCCTGCCGTATTTCCAGCCCAAGGTGGCCATGCGCAGCGGCCTGCTGCAAGGGGTGGAGGCGCTGGCGCGCTGGGTCCACCCGACGCGCGGCATGCTGGCGCCGCAGTATTTCATCCCGGCGCTGGAAGGCTCGGCGCTGATGGCCGACTTCACGCTGGACATCGTGCGCCAGGTGCTGCGCCACATGCTGGACTGGCGCCTGGCCGGCCTGCCGCCGCTGACGATGTCGGTCAACCTGTCGGCCGACAACCTGGCCGACCGCGCCTTCATCGACCGCCTGACGGCGCTGGTGCTGGCCTCCGGCGTGGCGCCGGCGATGCTGGTGTGGGAAGTGACGGAGACCAGTGTGATGCACCACCTGTCACGCTCGATGGCCAATATGGGCCGCTTGCGGCTGATGGGCTTCGGGCTGGCGATGGACGATTTCGGCATCGGCTATTCGTCGATGCAGCAGTTCGCCCGCTGCCCGTTCACGGAGCTGAAAATCGACCGCGCCTTCGTGCACGGCGCGGCGCGCTGGCCGAACCGCCATGTGGTGCTGAAAAGCGCGCTGGAACTGGGCCAGCGGCTGGCCGTCGACACCGTGGCCGAAGGCGTCGAGACGGCCGACGACTGGCATCTGTTGCGCCAGCTCGGTTGCGACATGGCGCAAGGTTATCTACTGGCCAAGCCGATGCCGGCCGAGCAACTGACCGGCTGGATCGTGCACGACCGGCGCAGGCTGCGTGCGCTGGCCGGCGGCGAGGGGCGCCCGAATTGATGGAGGAATAAAGCAGGCGGCATCGGTAAAAAGTAAAAGTAATCAGCATGGCAAGGAATTCATAACTGGACATCTTATAACTGGGGAATCGCTATGTTTTCGCATCTGACCGTCCGCACTAAAATCATCACGCTGCTCTGCGTGGCCGTACTGGGTCTGCTGTTGGTGATGGCATTCGCCTTCATGGGCCTGAAAAAACAAAGCGAATTGCTCAACGATATAGGCAAGAACAATATGCCGTCGATCCAGGCGCTGCAAACCATCAACGAGGGCCAGACGGCGCTGCGCTCGTCCAGCCGCGCCGTCGACGCCATCGCCATGTTCCCCGATGAGCACGACGATGTCGACCATCAGCTCAAGCGCAAGGCCGACATCAGCGCCGTCATCGACAAGGCCTGGAAAGTCTACGACGCCCTGCCGCAGCAGCCGGAAGAAGCGACGGTATGGAAGCAGTTCGTCGGCGAGTGGGACGCGTGGAAAAAGCGCGACCTGCAGATCAACGACTTGATGTCCCAGATCACCCGCACCCCGGACCAGGCCAAGCGCAAGGAGATGTTCCTGGCCGTGCACAAGGCGTTGATCGATAACCGGACCAACTTCGCGGCGGCCGAAACGAGCTTGAAAAAACTCGTCGACCTGAACGCCAAGTACGGCGACGACGGCGTCAAGGCGGCCGAGGAGGCGTCGTCCCACGCCACCAGCCAGATGTACACCGCCTCCATCGTGGCGCTGGTGCTGCTGATCGTGCTCGGCGTGGTGATCCTGACCGGCATCCTGCGCCAGCTCGGCGGCGACCCGCAGTACGCGGCGGAGATCGTGCGCAAGGTGGCCGACGGCGACCTCAGCGCCGAAGTGCTGCTCAAGGCCGGCGACAGCGGCAGCCTGCTGTTCGCGATGAAAACCATGATAGACAAACTGTCGCAGGTGGTGATGGAGGTAAACAACGGCGCCGAGTCGCTGGCCAGCGCCTCGGAGGAAGTGAGCGCGACGGCGCAGTCGCTGTCGCAGGCGGCCAGCGAGCAGGCGGCCGGCACCGAGGAAACCAGCGCCTCGGTCGAGCAGATGACGGCCTCGATTTCGCAGAACACGGAAAACGCCAAGGTCACCGACGGCATCGCCAGCAAGGCCGCGCAGGAGGCGGCCGAAGGCGGCGAGGCTGTCAAGTCGACGGTGGCGGCGATGCAGCAGATCGCCCGCAAGATCAGCATCATCGACGACATCGCCTATCAAACCAATCTGCTGGCGCTGAACGCGGCCATCGAGGCGGCGCGCGCCGGCGAGCATGGCAAGGGCTTCGCGGTGGTCGCGGCCGAGGTGCGCAAGCTGGCCGAGCGCAGCCAGGTGGCGGCGCAGGAAATCGAGCAGGTCGCCAGCAGCAGCGTGGAACTGGCCGAGCGGGCCGGCAAGCTGCTCGACGAGATCGTGCCCAACATCCGCCGCACCTCCAACCTGGTGCAGGAAATCACGGCGGCGTCGGAGGAGCAGTCGGCCGGCGTCGGCCAGATCAACGCCGCCGTCACGCAGCTGAGCCAGACCACCCAGCAGAACGCGTCGAGCTCCGAACAGCTGGCGGCGACGGCCGAGGAAATGAGCGGCCAGGCCGAGCAGCTGCAACAGACCATGGCCTTCTTCAAGCTGGCCGGGCGGCCCCCGCATGCCGCCGGCGCGGCGCGCAAGGCGCCCAGGCCGGCGGTGAAAAAACCCAGCTTCGCCGGTCGTCGCCCGATGAGCGAGATGAGCGATCCCGACGAATCGCACTTCGTCAAATTCTAAGGAGGCCGCCATGAGCGCCATGCCGGGTTCCGATCCACGCCAGTTGGCGGCGGCGCCGGGACAGTATCTGACCTTCCTGCTGGGGACCGAGATGTTCGCCATCGGCATTTTGGCGATCAAGGAAATCATCGAGTACAACGGCGTCACGCCGGTGCCGCAGATGCCGCCGTCGATTTGCGGCGTGATTAATCTGCGCGGCGCCGCCGTGCCGGTGCTGGACCTGGCGCGCCGGCTCGAACGGGCGCCGTCGCCGGTGACCAAGCGCACCTGCATCATCGTGCTCGAAATCGAACGCGCCGGCGCCGCCTTCGTGATCGGCGTGCTGGTCGACGCGGTCAGCGCCGTGATCGAAATCCCGGCCGCCGACATCGAGCCGGCGCCCACCTTCGGCGCGGCCGTGCGCGCCGAACTGCTGCAAGGGATAGGCAAGGTGCAGGAGCGCTTCGTGCTGCTGCTCGACGCCCAGCACGTGGTGTCGGCCCAGGAGTTCGCGGCCCTCGACGACGACGGGGCGGCGCCGCCCTGACCGCCGGCGGCGCGCGCGGCGCCGATAGTTTTGGTGAGAATGTGCGGCCTTTAAAGGCTCACAATGAGGGGCGCTTTGCGGCCCGTTTTGGTACCCGGCGCCGCCACAGGCGCCAACCCAAGGAGTTGTCATGCTCAAGCAGATGAAAATGGAAACCCGGCTGCACCTGGGCCTGGGCGGCATCGTGGTGCTGGTGGTGTTGCTGGGCCTGACCGCCTTCGCCAGCCTGGGCTCCCTGCACGAGAGCTGGAACCAGTTCGAGACCGTCACGCTGGTGCGCAAGGATGCCATGCTGTCGGCCGTCATCGCCGAAGGCGGCGCGGTCCACCAGTTCAAGAACTACGTGCTGCGTGGCGGCGCCGATTCCGCCGGCCAGTTCCGCGCCGACCTCGCCGCCATCGACAAGACCGTCGGCGCCTACCTGGCCACCGGCCCGGTGTCGCACGAGGAGCAGGTGCAGCTCGACCAGATCCTGGTCGGCACCAAGGCCTACGGCGACAGCATGACCGAGTTGCAGGCCATGCGCGACAAGGGCGCCAGCGTGGCGGAGCTGGACAAGGCCACCAGGGCGGCCGATGCCGTCATCGCCGCCGCCAGCGCCAAGCTGCTCGAATTGAACGGCAGCGACACGCGCGCCAAGTCGGCGCAGATGACGTCCGTCTCCGACAACGCCAAGCGCGTCATCCTCGGCTTCGACATCGCCATCGCGCTGACGGGTTGTGTGCTGGCCGTGTGGCTGGCGCGCAGCTTGAGCGCCATCGTGCGCGAAGTGCAGCAGGTGGTGCAGCAGTTGGCCAGCGCCTCGCAGGAAGTGAGCGCGACGGCGCAGACGCTGTCGCAGGCGTCGAGCGAGCAGGCCGCCAGCGTCGAGGAAACCAGCGCCTCCATCGAGCAGATGACGGCGTCGATCGCGCAGAACGCGCAGAACGCCAAGGTCACCGACGGCATGGCGACGCAGGCCGCGCGCGAGGCCAGCAAGGGCGGCGACGTGGTCAAGGCGACGGCGGCGGCGATGAAGCAGATCGCGCAAAAAATCGGCATCATCGACGACATCGCCTATCAAACCAATTTGCTGGCGCTGAACGCGGCCATCGAGGCGGCGCGCGCGCACGAACATGGCAAGGGCTTCGCCGTCGTCGCGGCCGAGGTGCGCAAGCTGGCCGAGCGCAGCCAGGTCGCCGCGCGCGAAATCGGCGAGGTGGCGTCGAACAGCGTCGAACTGGCCGAGCAGGCCGGCCTGCTGCTCGACACCATCGTGCCGGCGATCCGCAAGACCTCGGAGCTGGTGCAGGAAATCGCGGCGGCGTCGGACGAACAGTCCTCCGGCGTGCGCCAGATTAACAGCGCCGTCGGCCAGTTGAGCCAGACCACGCAGCTCAACGCGGCCAGTTCCGAGGAGCTGGCCGCCACCGCCGAGGAGATGAGCGCCCAGGCCGAGCAGCTCGACGTGCTGATGGCGATGTTCAAGCGCCACGCCGTCACGGAACGCCGCGCGCGCCCGGCTGGAATGCCGGTCGCGCGCGCGGGCGCAGGCGGCGCGGCGGCGCGGCGCGAGGCCCAGCGCCCGGCCCGCAAGCTGGCCTTCGGCGCCGAGAGCGGGCCCGATGAAAGCCACTTCACCAAATTCTGATCGCCGCCGCGCCACCTCCGGCGCACCACGCCGGCGCGCATAAATGGCACCGGTTTGGCTGCCGGCGGCTGACGCGCCGCCGCCGGTCCCGGCATCCGGCCGCTACCGCGCCGACCTTCCCCTCACTTCCCGCCAGCTCCCGCCCGCCGCGCGGACACACCGGACAAGCACCGGACAGTCGCGGACAGTCTCCGGACACTTTTTCGCGCGCTTTTTCCGCGATTTTCCGAACGAATTTCGGCGCCCATTTTTCTTTGTTCCAGACTGTCTCCTTTGGCATACATATTGCTATCCAGCTATTTAATTTGCTGCTAATGTTGCTGGCGAATTGTTAAAAGCAAGTGACGGCGATATCAACAGTTTCGCGCGGCGGCAGCGGCGCAATGCAGTGAAAACAGCAAAACAGCAATCCCCAGTGCGGCCCGTCCGCGACTTTAGTGCGTTAGCGTTTTTTGGAGATACTATGGAACGACGTTCATTTCTCAATATCGGTGGCCTGGCTCTGGGCAGCATGTTGCTGCCGCCTTTCGGACGCGCCATCGCGGCCGAGGAGTTACTCAAGCCGGTAGCGCTGCAGTTCAAGAAAATGCTGGCCGATACCGCGATGACGGCCGCCACCCAGGCCGGCGCCACCTACTGCGACGTGCGCGTGGGCCGCTACCTGAACCAGTTCATCACCACCCGCGATTTGAATATCGAGAACGTCACGAACACCGAATCGGCCGGCGTCGGCGTGCGCGTCATCGCCAACGGCGCCTACGGCTTCGCCGCCACCAACGACATGTCGGCCGACGGCGTGGCCGGCGCCGCGCGCCAGGCCGTGGCCATCGCCAAGGCCAACTCCAAGCTGCAAACGGAAGCCGTGCAACTGGCGCCGACGCCGGGCGTGGGCGAAGTGTCGTGGGCCACGCCGATCAAGAAGGACTGGCGCCTGGTGCCGATCAAGGAAAAGGCCGAACTGCTGATCGCCGCCAACAAGGCCGGCATGGAAGGCGGCGCGAGCTTCATGCAGTCGTTGCTGTTCCAGGTCAACCAGCAAAAATATTTCGCCTCGACCGACGGTTCCTACATCGACCAGGACGTGCACCGCCTGTGGATGCCGGTGTTCGCCACCGCCGTCGATCACGCCACCAATAAATTCCGCTCGCGCCAGGGCCTGTCGTCGCCGGTCGGCATGGGCTACGAATATCTGGACGCGCGTCCCGAAGACAAAATCAAATCGGCCGGCGGCGTCGTCACGCTGTACGGCAAATCGTACGACCTGATCGAGGACGCGCGCGCCTGCGGCAAGCAGGCCAAGCAAAAGCTGACCGCCAAATCCGTCGAGCCGGGCAAGTACGACCTGGTGCTGAGCCCCGAAAACATCTGGCTGACGATACACGAATCGGTCGGCCACCCGACCGAACTCGATCGCGTGCTCGGCTACGAAGCCAACTACGCCGGCACCAGCTTCGCCACGCTGGATAAATGGCAGACCAAGAAATTCAAGTACGGCTCGGACCTGGTCAACATCGTCGCCGACAAGACCACCCCGGGTTCGCTGGCCAACGTCGGCTACGACGACGAAGGCGTGGCCTGCAAGCGCTGGGACATCATCAAGGACGGCGTGCTGGTGAACTACCAGGCCACCCGCGACCAGGCCCACATCATCGGCGAAAAAGCCTCGCACGGCTGCTCCTACGCGGACAGCTGGAGCAGCGTGCAGTTCCAGCGCATGCCCAATGTGTCGCTGCAGGCCGGGAAGAAAAAGCTCACGCCGGACGAAATGGTCAAGGACGTCAAGAAGGGCATCTACATCGTCGGCGACGGCTCGTTCTCGATCGACCAGCAGCGCTACAACTTCCAGTTCGGCGGCCAGCTGTTCTACGAAATCAAGAACGGCAAGATCGGCCAGATGCTCGAAGACGTGGCCTACCAGTCGAACACCCAGGAATTCTGGAACGCCTGCACCGCCATCTGCGATGAGCGCGACTGGCGCATGGGCGGCTCCTTCTTCGACGGCAAAGGCCAGCCATCGCAGGTCAGCGTGGTGTCGCACGGCGCGGCCACCACGCGCTTCAACGGCATCAACGTCATCAACACCGCGCGCAAGATCGCCTGAATCTAAAGCTGTCCATTAAAGGATTTTCATAATGAAGATGTTGAATCAGGAAGAGACCAAGCGCATTTGCGACAGGGTGCTGTCGCTGTCGAAGGGCGATCAGTGCGAAGTGAAGGTCAGCGGCAGCCGCACCGGCAATATCCGCTATGCGCGCAACGCCGTCTCCACCGCCGGCTTGATCGACAACGTGGAACTGGTGGTGTCGGTCGCCTTCGGCAAGAAGCAGGGCGTGGCCACCATCAACCAGTTCGACGACAAGTCGCTCGAAGCGGTGGTGCGCCGCGCCGAGGAACTGGCGCGCCTGGCGCCGGAAAATCCAGAGTTCGTGCCCTCGCCGAGCAATCAGCTGTACAAGCCGTCGGCCACGTTCACGCAAACCACCGCCGATATCGATCCCGAATACCGCGCCCAAGTGGCGGCCTACAGCATCGAGAACAGCCGCAAGAACAAACTGGTGGCGGCCGGCTTCTTCCACGACAAAACCTCGTTCGAGGCCATCGCCAATTCGAACGGCGTGTTCGGCCACCAGCAGGAAACGGGCGTCGACTTCACCGTCACCGTGCGCACCGAAGACGGCCGCGGTTCGGGCTGGGTGCGGCGCGACGCCAACGACGTCAAGAAATTCGACCCGCGCGAAGCGTCCGACGTGGCGATAGAAAAAGCGCTGCGCTCGGTCGACGCCAAGGCGCTGGAGCCGGGCCGCTACACGGTGATCCTGGAGCCGGCCGCCAGCGCCGACCTGATGGCCTATATGTTCAACGGCTTCGACGCGCGCAGCGCCGACGAGGGCCGCAGCTTCCTTTCGAAAAAGGGCGGCGGCAACCGCATGGGCGAGAAGCTGTTCGACGAGCAGGTCAACATCTGGGCCGACCCGTGGAACAAGGACGTGGCCGTGCTGCCGTGGGACAGCAACACCATGCAGGCGCGCGAGCACATGGACATCATCAAGAACGGCAAGGTCAGTTCGCTCGACTACTCGCTGTACTGGGCCAAGAAAATGGGCCAGCGTCCGGTCGGATCGCCGGGCAACATCATCATGGCCGGCACCGACAAATCGACGGCGGAGCTGATCGCCAATACCAAGAAGGGCGTGCTCGTTACGCGCACCTGGTATATCCGCATGGTCGATCCGCAATCGGTGCTGCTGACCGGTTTGACGCGCGACGGCACCTTCTACATCGAGAACGGCAAGATCAAGCACCCGATCAAGAACTTCCGTTTCAACGAAAGCCCGGTGACGATGTTGAACAATATCGACGAACTGGGACGGCCGGAGATTTTGGCCGGCGACGAATCGCAGTACCAGCAATTGATCCCGTCGATGCGGGTGCGCGACTTCAACTTCACGTCGCTGTCGGACGCGGTGTAACCGCCTGAGAAGGGCCGGCCCGCGCGGCCGGTTTTTCACAGGCCTTAATTTGCAGGAGCAGTCGTGGAACGTCGTTCATTCTTAAAAATCAGCGCCCTGGCCGGCGGCACCATGTTGATCCCGGTCTTCGGCAACGCCATCGCGGCCGAGGAGCTGCTCAACCCCATGGCCGTGCAGTTCAAGAAATCGCTGGCCGACGCCGCGCTCAACGCCGCCACCAAGGCCGGCGCCAGCTACTGCGACGTGCGCATCGGCCGCTACCTGAACCAGTTCATCACCACGCGCGACGTCAACGTCGAAAACATCGTCAACACCGAATCGAGCGGCATCGGCGTGCGCGTGATCGCCAACGGCGCCTACGGCTTCTGCTCGACCAACGTGATGACTCTGGACTCCGTGGCCGACGCCGCGCGCCAGGCCGTCGCCATCGCGCGCGCCAACGCCAGGCTGTCGACCGATCCTATCGAGCTGGCGCCGGTGAAGGGCGTCGGCGAGGTGGCCTGGGCCACGCCGTTCACCAAGGACTGGCGCACGGTGCCGATCAAGGAAAAGGCCGACATGCTGATCGCGGCCAACAAGGCCGGCCTCGACGCCGGCGCCAGCTTCATGCAGTCCTTGCTGTTCCAGGTGAACCAGCAAAAATACTTCGCCTCCACCGACGGCTCCTATATCGACCAGGACATCCACCGCCTCTGGTCGCCCGTCACCGCCACCGCCGTCGACAAGGCCAGCAACCGCTTCCGCACGCGCGACGGGCTGTCGTCGCCGGCGGGCATGGGCTATGAATTCTTCGACGCCAAACCCGAACACAAGGTGCGCGCGGCCGGCGGCGTCACGCAGCTGTACCACGGCGGCTACGATTTGATCGAGGACGCGCGCGCCTGCGGACGCCAGGCGCGCGAAAAGCTGACGGCGAAATCGGTCGAGCCGGGCAAGTACGATCTGGTGCTCAGTCCCGAACACCTGTTCCTGACCATCCACGAATCGGTCGGCCACGCGACGGAGCTCGATCGCGTGCTCGGTTACGAAGCCAATTACGCCGGCACCAGCTTCGCCACGCTCGACAAATGGGAATCGAAAAAATTCAAGTACGGTTCGGAGCTCGTCAACATCGTCGCCGACAAGACCACACCGGGTTCGCTCGGCTGCGTCGCTTACGACGACGAGGGTGTCGCCTCCAAGCGCTGGGACTTGATCCGCAAGGGCATCCTGGTCAACTACCAGGCCACGCGCGACCAGGCCCACATCCTCGGCGAGAAGGAATCGAACGGCTGCTCCTACGCCGACAGCTGGAGCAGCGTGCAGTTCCAGCGCATGCTCAACGTGTCGCTGGAGGCGGGCAAGCAGCCGCTGACGCCGGACGAAATGGTCAAGGACGTCAAGAAGGGCATCTACATACTGGGGCGCGGTTCCTATTCCATCGACCAGCAGCGCTACAACTTCCAGTTCGGCGGCCAGCTCTACTTCGAAATCAAGAACGGCAAGATCGGCCCCATGCTCGAAGACGTGGCCTATCAGTCGAACACGCAGGAATTCTGGAACGCCTGCAGCGCCATCT
The DNA here is from genome assembly GCF_025354735.1 of Rugamonas sp. Lineage (GTDB taxonomy): Bacteria > Pseudomonadota > Gammaproteobacteria > Burkholderiales > Burkholderiaceae_D > Rugamonas. The sequence continues at coordinate 23,590 of NZ_JANXMI010000028.1, read as the reverse complement.
GCGACCAGCGCGACTGGCGCATGGGCGGCTCCTTCTTCGACGGCAAAGGCCAGCCATCGCAGGTGAGCGCGGTGTCGCACGGGTCCAGCACGACGCGCTTTAACGGTATCAATGTCATCAACACAGCCCGCAAGATCGGCTAAGGGAGAACACGCAAGATGAAACTGCTCAATCAGGAAGAATCGAAACGTATCTGCGACAAGGTAATGGCGCTGTCGCGCGCCGACGAATGCCGCGTTTCCATCGACGGCAAACGCACCGGCAATATCCGCTATGCGCGCAACAGCGTCTCCACGGCGGGGCTGGTCGAGAACACGCAGCTGACCGTCAGCGTCGCTTTCGGCAAGCGCCAGGGCACCGCGTCGGTGAACGAATTCGACGACGCCTCGCTCGAAAAAGCCGTGCGCCGCGCCGAAGACGTGGCGCGCCTGGCGCCGGAAAATCCGGAATTCCTGGCGGCCATCGGCAAGCAGGAATTCAAGGCCTCCGACACCTACAACGCCAACACGGCGGCCATCGATCCCGACTTCCGCGCCGACGTCGCGGCCCAGAGCATCAACGCTGCGCGCAAGCAGAACCTGGTGGCGGCCGGCTTCTTCACCGACGAAACGGGCTTCCAGGTGATCGCCAATTCGAACGGCTTGTTCGGCTACCAGCAGCAGACCAGCCTCGATTTTTCGCTGACGGTGCGCACCGAGGACGGACGCGGCTCCGGCTGGTCCAGCAGCGCCGTCGGCGACGCCAAGCGCTTCGACGCGCGCGGCATTTCCGACATCGCGATAGAAAAAGCGCTGCACTCGGTCGACGCCAAGGCGCTGGAGCCGGGCCGCTACACGGTGATTCTGGAACCGGCGGCGACCTCGGAACTGATAGGGCGCATGTTCGGCGGCTTCGACGCGCGCCGCGCCGACGAGGGCCGCAGCTTCCTGTCGAAGAAGGGCGGCGGCAATCGCCTGGGCGAAAAGCTGTTCGACGAGCAGGTCAACATCTGGGCCGACCCGTGGGACAAGGACGTGCCGGTGCTGGCGTGGGACAGCCAGTCGATGATGCCGCGCCAGCGCACCGACGTGGTCAAGAACGGCGTCATCTCGTCGCTCGACTACTCGCGCTTCTGGGCCCAGAAGCAGGGCAAGATCGCCACCGCCCGCCACGGCAACCTGATGATCGCCGGCGGCAGCAAGTCGCTCGAAGAACTGATCGCGACCACCAAGAAGGGCGTGCTGGTCACGCGCACCTGGTATATCCGCATGGTCGATCCGCAGTCGGTGCTGCTGACGGGCCTCACGCGCGACGGCACCTTCTACATCGAGAACGGCAAGATCAAGCACCCGATCAAGAATTTCCGCTTCAACGAAAGCCCGGTCTCGATGCTGAACAATATCGAGGAGCTGGGCCGCCCGCAGCTGATCGCCGGCGACGAAGTGCCGTACCAGATGATGATACCGCCGATGAAAATCCGCGACTTCAATTTCACTTCCCTGTCGGATGCGGTGTAAGCCGCGCGGTTGATGGCCAATTACGATTTTTATTTCACCCGCCTCACTTACGAGTCGGGCGACTGGGATGTCGACATCCGCATGCCGAGCAACGTGCTCAATTCGCTGGTCGAGTACACGACCTTGCGCGTCGATCCCGTCGAACGCATCGTCGCGCTGTCCGACCCGAAGATGCTGGAGGCGCCGTTCTGTTATTTCGCCGGCCACAAGCTGGTGCAGTTCACGCCGGCCGAACGCAAGAACATCGAGCGCTATGTGAAGGGCGGCGGCTTTTTATTCGTCGACGACTGCAACCACGACATCGACGGCCTGTTCGCGAAATCGTTCGAGGCCGAGATGGCGCGCATCTTCGGCGCCAGGGCCCTGCACAAGATCCCCAACAACCACGCCATCTATTCGAGCTTCTTCCATTTCGACGGGCCGCCGAACACCAGCGTGGAGCTCAACGGATGGGGCGATGACCTGGTTCACGATTATTTGAAGGCGATCGAGATCGGCGGCCGGCTGCGCGTTTTATACAGTAACAAGGACTACGGTTGCGAGTGGGATTACGACTTCCGCAACAAGCGTTGGCTGGTGATTGACAACACCCGCTTTGCGATCAATATTATTCAATATGCGTTGGGAGCCTGATTGTGTCTGAAAGCGATGTGCGGTCCTGGAGTGAAAATGAAATCGGCGCCCTGAGCGCCAAAGTGGTGGCGCTCAAGGCCAGCATGGCGAAGGTCATCATCGGTCAGGAAAACGTGATCGACTCGCTGATTATCTGTTTGCTGGCCGGCGGCCACGCGCTGGTCGAAGGCGTGCCGGGGCTGGGCAAGACGCTGCTGGTGAAGTCCCTGGCGCAGGCCACGGACATGCAGTTCCGCCGCGTGCAGTTCACGCCCGACCTGATGCCGTCCGATATCGTCGGCACCGAAATCCTGGAGGAGGACCATGCGACGCGCAAGCGCGAGTTCCGCTTCCAGCAAGGGCCGGTGTTCACACAGGTGCTGCTGGCCGACGAGATCAACCGCGCGCCGCCGAAGACGCAATCGGCGCTGCTCGAAGCGATGCAGGAACGCAGCGTGACCTTCGCCGGCCAGACCCACATGCTGCCCCGGCCCTTCTTCGTGCTGGCGACGCAGAATCCGATCGAGCAGGCCGGCACCTATCCGCTGCCGGAAGCGCAGCTGGACCGCTTCCTGCTGCGCATCGACGTCGTCTATCCGACCGAAGAGGAGGAGATCGCGATGATTTCCGCCACCACCCACGCCGGCCTGGCCGACGCCGAACCGGTGATGGACGTGGCGACGCTGCTGCGGCTGCAGCTGCTGGTGCGCGACATCGAGATCGGCGACCATCTGCTCAAGTATGCGACGCGGCTGGTGCGCGCCACCCGCCCCGCCATCACCGAGGTGGCGAGCGTGAAGAAGCACGTCGGCTGGGGCGCCGGTCCGCGCGCGGGGCAGGCGCTGGTGCTGGCGTCCAAGGCGCGCGCGCTGATGCACAACCGCCTCGCCGTCACCCGCGACGACATCGCCGCCATGCTGCTGCCGGTGCTGGCGCACCGCGTGCTGCGCAACTTCGAGGCCGAGGCCGACGGCGTCGCCATCGCCGATATCCTGACCGCGCTGCGCGAGCACGTGCGGCCCGATTAAGCGCCGCGATGCTGCAAACGTCCGCGCTGATGGCGCACACCACCGACCTGAATCTGATTATCCGCCACGTGCTGGCCGGACTCGGACACGGCCTCCACGCCGGCCGCGAACGCGGCGCCGGCGTCGAGTTCTCGGAGTACCGCGCCTACACGCCGGGCGACGAGTGGCGCCGCGTCGACTGGAAGCTGCTGGCGCGCGCCGACCGTTACTACGTGCGCGAAGCGGAGCGCGACAGCCACGTCGCCGTCTGGCTATGGCTGGACGCGACGGCGTCGATGGCCGAGCCTAGCCGCGACATCAACGGCATCGACAAGCTGTGGTTCGCGCGCTCCATGCTGGCCTGCCTGGCCGCCATCGCGCAGCGCCAGGGCGACGCGTTCGGGCTGGTGGTCTGCACCCGCGGCCGCGTCGAATTCACCCAGGCTTCACGCGGGCCGCGCCAGTTGCAGCGCGTGCTGGCGCAGCTGTCGCGCAGCAGGGCGGACGGCCTGGCGCCGAGCGCTGAGGTGCTGAAAGCGAACCTGCACTTCGCCCGTTCGCCCAGTCTGATTTTTGCGGCCAGCGATTTCCTCGACTGGCCTTCGCCCTTGAGCGAGGCGCTGCTGCGACTGCGCCACTTGCAGCACGATGTGCGCATACTGAGCTTGCAGACGCAGGCCGAAGTCGACGCCAGCTTCAAGACCGGCGCCGCCTACCGCGATCCCGAACAGGCCGACGGCCTGCACCGGCTGACGGCGGCCGGCCGCGCCGCCTATCGCCAGCAACTGGGCGCGCACTTCGACGCGCTGAACACCGAATGCCGGCAGCACGACATCGTGCGCCACAACGCCTGCATCGAACAGCCGCTGGGCGCCGTGCTGCGCGGCTGGCTGCAACTGGCGGGGGCGCGCGCAAGATGTTGAGTATTCAAGCATTGTGGTGTCTGGCCTTGCCGGTTTTATTCATCCCGATCTGGTTGCATCGCCAAAAACGCCAGCGCCTGAAAGCCGAGCCGCTGGCGACCGCGCGCTTCCTGCCGTCGGCGGCGCCGGAGCAGCTGCGCGTGTGGCGGTGGTCGGACCTCTTGCTGCTGCTGGCGCGCTGCCTGCTGCTGCTGGCCTTGATCGCCTGGCTGGCCGTCACCGTGTTCCCGTGGCGCGGCGATACCGTGCTGGTCGACGCCGGCGTCGACCAGGCGTGGGCGCGGCAGCAAATCGACTCCGCCGGATTCGGCGCCGCCGCGCGCGTGACCATGGCGGCCGCGATGGAGGCCGCGATGGAGGCCGATATCCTGCCCTGGCTGCACAGCCACGAACACGAATGGCGCGGCGACGCGCGGCTGCTGATCGTTGCCGACGGCGCCAAGGTGGCGATGCCGGCGCGGCTGCCGCAGTTTGCGCACGCCCTTACGCTGCGCATCAAAGCGCCCCTACCTAAAGCCGCCGTCGCGAACACGGAGCATCGCATCGCGCTGGCGACGACGCCGGAACGCGCCGCCGCATGGCACGCGCTGTTCGCCGCTTTCAATCTCGCCGGCGGCGCCACGCAGCGTTACGTGGTGGCCGATGCGCCGGACGGCAAAACCGAATTGATCGTGTGGGACTTGCCCGGCAGCGCGCCGCCGCCGGCATGGCGCGCGCCGTTGTGGTGGACCGCGCCCGATGCGCTGCCGGAACTGGCGGCCGCGCCGTCGCTCAGCGTGAACGGGCTGACGCTGAAATACGCCGCTACCGCGCGCGGCCGCGTGTGGGCCTCCAGCGCATGGCCCGCGCAAGACGGGGACGGCGCGCGCGCCATTTATGAAACCTGGCAGCTGCTGGCGCATGCCGCGCCGGCCTATCCGGCATCGTCGCAGGTCTTGGACGCCGGCCGCGCCGCGATGCCGGGCGCCGCGCCGGCGGCATGGCTGGCGTGGCTGCTGCTCGCCTTATTTTCACTCGAACGGATACTGACCCATGCACGGCGCCACTGATACCTTGCGCGGACGGCTGCTGTTCGCCGCGCTGCGCCGCCGCGCGCCGTTGTGGGTGCTCACGCTGTTGCCCCTGCTGTGGCTGCCGCTGTCGTTCGGCGCCGGCCTGGCCGCGCTGCCGCTGCTGCTTTGGCTGGCATGGATCGCCATCGACATCTGGCTCTGGCGCCGTCGCGTCGCCGACCATTGGACCGCGTGGCTCGACGCCGCCGTGCCGGCGCTGGAAGACAGCAGCGCGCTGCTCGACGGCGCGCCGTCATCGGTGATCGCCCGATTGCAGCAAAAGCGCCTGCAGGCGCGCCTCGTCTCCGCGCTGGGCGCCGACGACTACCGCGCCATCGCGCGCACGCGGGTGCGCTTCAACGCCGCGCCGCTGCTGTTAAGCCTTGTGCTGGCGGGCTCCGTTTGGGGCTGGCAGCACAAGCAGGGCGTGGCCGCGGCGAAGGCGGTCGCCGCGCCGGTGGCGAAAGCCATCGTCGACGGCGAGGTTTATCTGACCGTCGCGCCGCCGGCCTACACCGGCGTGGCCGCATTCGAGACGGCGGCGCGCGATATACAGGTGCCGGAATCGAGCGTCGTGCGCTGGTGCGTGAAACACCCGGCCGGCGCCGCGCCGGTGGTGGAGCTGAGCGACGGCCAGGTGCTGACCGTCGCGCCGGACTGCGCGCAATGGCGGGCGACCGAATCGCTGTTCTGGCGCGCGCGCGGCCACGATGGCGCGCGCTACAACGTGCGCGTGCTGGCCGACCAGGCGCCGCAGGTGAAGATCCTGCTGCCGAACGATTTGATACAGGTGCTGAACAAGGATGCGAAAAGCGCCGCGCTGTCCGTCATCGCGCGCGACGATTACGCCGTCGTCCGCGCCAGCCTGCATATGACGCTGGCGCGCGGCAGCGGCGAGAATATCCGCTTCAGCGACCGCGAAGTGCCGCTGCCGGGGGGCGGCGATCCGCACGTGCGCAGCTGGCGCAAGGAATGGACGCTGGCGGAGCTGGGCATGGAGCCGGGCGACGAGTTGTACTTCTTCGTGCGCGCCACCGACAACGCGCCCGAGCACCCGCACACGACGCAATCGCCGACCTACACCTTGCGCCTGCCCGGTCCCGAATCGGAAGACCTGGACGCGTCGGCGCTGCCGTCGATGGCCAAGCCGGAGAGTTTGCGCAGCCAGCGCCAGGTCATCATCGACACCGAGCAGCTGGTGGCCGATCTCGCCGCCAATCCGAAAATGAGCGCGGCGGCGCAGCGCGACCGCAGTGAAGCCATCGCCACCGACCAGGCGGCGCTGCGGCTGCGCTACGGCCAGTTCCTGGGCGAGGAATCGAACCTGTTCGGCCCGGACCACGACCATGAACACGAGGGCGGCGGCGCGGCCAAGGACACGGAGTCCACGCTGATCGCCGAATTCGGCCACGCGCACGACCAGGTCGACAACGCCACCATCTTCGATCCGAAGACCAAGGCGGTGCTCAAGCGCGCGCTGGCGGCGATGTGGGACGCGGAGAAATCGCTGCGGGCGATCGCGCCGAAAACGGCGCTGCCGCCCGAGTACAAGGCGCTCGACGCGATCAAGGAATTGCAGCAGGCCGAACGCGTCTACCTGCACCGCACGGCCTTCGTGCCGCCGGCGATCAAGGAAGAAAAGCGCATGAGCGGCGACATCGTCGGCGCGCTCAGTTACAAGCGCGCGCAGGGTGCGGCCAGCGTGACGGTGCCGGCGGAAGTGCGCGACCTGATACAGGCGCTGGCGGGCGACGACGCGCTGCCGGCCTTGTGGAGCAAGGCGGCGCGCGAAGTGATCGCGGCGCACATCGCCGGTGATGAACAGAAGCTGGCGGCGCAGCGCGCGGTGCAGGACGTGGCCGACGGCTGCGTCGCCTGCCGCGGCGTGCTGAGCGCCTATCTGCGCGATACGCTGACCGACGTGCCGGTGCTGTTGCAGGCGACGCCGTTGGCCGATACCCCATTCCGCCAGGCCTGGCGCGGCAAGGAGCAGCCATGATGGCCAGTATTGCAGTATTGATCGCGGGCGTGGCCAGCGCCGCGCTGTATGGCCGCAAGCGCGCGTGGCTCAATGCCGCGCTGGCGCTGGCGGCGGCGCTGGCGCTGGCCGCGATGCTGTCCACGGAGCTATCCGCTTATGGCCTGCCCGCCGGCGGCGCGAAAACCGTCGTCCTCAAGACCGATGGCGGCGACGTCGATGACGCGGCGCTGCTGGCGGTGCCGCAGGCGCACGTGATTGCGCTGAGCGGCGCCGGTCTGCGCGCATCGCAATGGCGCGAGCTGCCCGCGCGTCCGCTGCAATGGACGCCGCCGGCGGCCGACGTGCTGCACCTGGATTTCCCGCGCGCGCTCACGCTGGGCCGGGTCTTCACGCTGACGGTGCGCCGCGCGCAGCCGCAGGCCGGCTGGCGTTTGCAGCTGCTGGCCGAGAACCAGGAAGTCATCGCCGAGACCACGGCCGGCGGCGCGGCGGCGCAACTGTCGGTGCAGTGGCTGCCGCCGGTGGCCGAGGCGATGGTGTTGCAGGCGCGCCTGCTCGACGCGGCCGGCAAGACCATCGCGCAAGGACCGCTGCCCTTGCAGGTGCAGGCGGCCTTGCCCTTGCAGATACTGGGCCGCTTCGACGCGCCGTCGTTCGACGCGCGCGCGCTGAACCAGCTGCTGACCGATGGCGGCGCCGTCCTCGATTGGCAGGTCACGCTGGGCAAGGCCATCGCCCGCAGCGAAACCGCGCGCGCGCCGCTGACGGAACCGAATGCGCTGGTGGCCGATGCCGCGTATGTCGAGCATTTGAACGCGGCGGCGCGCGCGGCCCTGCTGGCGCAGGTGGCGCAAGGTTTGCCGCTGATCGTTTTGGGTGGCAACGCGGCCGATGGCGTCATGTGGCAGCGCGACTTCGGACTGCGTCTGCATCCCCAGTCGAACACCACGGAGAAGGAAGACATGCGCCAGTTCGGCGGCGCTGGTGGAACTGGCGCTGGCGTTACGGCGATGTCGCTGCCGCCGGCCGGCTTGAATCCGGACGATAAAGTCGCGCCGCCGTGGTCCGTGCTGGCGCTGGACGGCAAGCAGCAGCCGTGGATGTGGCGGCGCGGCTGGCAAAAGGGGAGCGTGGTCTGGCTGGGCGTGTCGGACTGGCACCGCTACGCGATCACCTCGCCGAACGCGCTGGCCTTGTGGTGGCAGACCGTGCTCGATCAGACGGCGCTGGGCAGCGCGCGCAAATTGACGTGGCAGTTCCCGGACCCGATGCCGGTGCCGGGATGGCGCAGCGAAGTGTGCGTGCAGGGTGGTGCGGCGGCCGTCGGCGCCGGCGCGGCGATGCAGGCCGACGGCTTGCCCGCCGGCGCATGGCAGCCGCGCGCCGACAAGGCCGACGCGCTGTGCGCCGCCGTCTGGCCGAAGCAGGCCGGCTGGCTCAAATTGAGCAGCGGCGCGCAGACGGCGATGGAATACGTCTACGCCAAATCGGACTGGCCCTTGTGGCAGCAGGCCTTGCGCCAGGACGCGACGGCGCAATACGCGGCCCGCACGCCGGTCGCCGAAGCGCCGCTGCGCACGCCGCTGCCGGTGGCGCCGTTCGGCGTCGCCTTCGCGCTGGCGATGTTGGGACTATGGTGGCGCGAACGGCGCTAACTGCGTGAGAGCCGGTACCGTGGTCTGACTCCGATAGCGATGCCCCCGATCGCGAAACCATGGCCTGCCCCCCGGTCCTGACCCCGATTTCGCTGCCGCGTGCCGATCGCGGGCGGTTGCGGCCAGCTCAGGATACGACGCTGCAGTATGCGGCCATGCCGCCGATGCTTGCCCTGTTTGGCGCTGACCGGCGCTGTCGTGAGCGCGTAAGATCAAAGTGCGGTGTGCGGCTGGTGGTATGCTTTGACGATCCGGAGCAAACGATAATGACAAGCACAATCGACGCGACCGCATTTCCGGGTTCGGACTTGCTGGAACAATTGAATGAAATCGCCAATTTGACCGATGATTGGGACGGCTATGGCGCCGCCGCTATCGACGAGGGCGCCATCTCGCACGCGCGCGCCGTATTGCCGGGCTTGACGATACTGCCGGATGCCGTCCTGCCCAGCGTCGCGGGGACGGTGCTGATGGAATGGGAGGCGGCTTTGGGCGTTGCCAGCCTCGAACTCGGACGCGAATTGTTCAGCTTCTATACCTCTCCGACGACGGGAACCGCCATCCTGCTCGAGGGCGCTATGCGGGAGTTTAATGTTGAAGACATTAACTTTGCGGTTGCAACGGTGGCGGCAAGCCCAGCCCAGAATGCTATGGAAAATCGCAATTAGCGCGTGGGTTACGCGGGCGCTGTTCAAATCGATACCCAGGAATATTGCGGATGACGAGATATTAGTCAGAGCGATCCTGTCGCCTTATCATCTAAAGAAAAACAAACTGTCGCCGCAGGCATTCGCATCGCCTCCTGAGCGGGACGAAGTGTCGGTGAACCGGGGGCGCTACGTCGCGTGCTGGCTCGCAAAGGCCTATGCGAAGCGATGGGTACAACTGCCTGCCGACGTTCCTCCCAAAATGTACACCGGGCTGGCGCTGATTTCGGCGCGCGCGATACGCCGTCTTGGTTCGGAAGTGGTCGATACGCGGGAAGAATACATGGGGCATGCCGACCTTAAACACGGCCTGGTACGCAGCCGGGGCGAAGCGCTGGCGCCAGATCTCCGTAAAAAATATGACGAGCGCCTCAAGCAGATGGCTGCCGAGGCGACTTATCTGAAAGACCAAGCACCTCATCAAATTCCTTTTATTCCGATAAACGACTGAGGTCAAATTTGCCGAGCGGGCCAGCTCCGCACGTAATCGGGCATCGGCGCCGTCGATGCCGGATCGGCTGCCGGCTCACCCTGGACCTGCGCCAGCGGCAGCACGCCGGTCCATACCGGCCAGCGCATATCCGCTTCGTCGTCGTTCGGGCCGCCGCTGCGGATTTTGCACGCCGCTTCGGTGAGCGCGATGCGCAGCACCGTGGTGGCGGCGTATTCCTGGTCGTTGCCGGGCCGGACTTCGGCCTTGCGTCCCGGCAGCAGCGAGTCCATGAACGCTGCCATCGCCGGGCGTTTGGCGCCGCCCTCGACGCGCTCGTAGCGGCCGTAGATCATCGCCGAGCGGTAGTTCATCGAATGGTTGAACGCCGACCGCGCCAGTACCAGGCCGTCGATGTGGGTGATGGTGGTGCAGCTGTCGGCTTCGAGCAATCGCTTAATCATGCGGCTGCCGTTCGAGCCGTGGACGTACAGGTGCTCGCCCTCGCGCCAGCAGGCGGTCGGGATGCAGTGCGGGCCGCGATCGTCGTAAAAGGCGACGTGGCACAGATAGGCGGCGTCGATGACGGCGTGCAGCGCGTCCCGGTCGTAGACGCTGCGGTTGGCCGAACGGCGCACGCGGGTGCGCTCGCTCGGCGCTTGGGCTGCGGCGCTGGCTTCCACTGATGCTGCGGCTGCCGCCGTGACTGACTCGTTCATGATCTCCATCCCAAAAAGTTGAGTGACCAATATAATGGAATGCTGGTTCTGAATAAAGATCCAGTAATCGTCTATTTATTGGGGCCACAGATTGGAGTAACACATGGATTATGCGCTGCTCATTTCCAGCTTCACCGAACAGCATCGCCATCGCGGCTGGCCGCGTCAGCGTCTGCTGCACGAGTGTCTGCGGGCGGCGATCCGCCATGGCACGCTGGCCGCCGGCACCCGGCTGGTGGCGACGCGCGCGCTGGCGGCGGAGCTGGGCGTGGCGCGCAACACGGTGTTGTACGCCTACGAGCAGCTGGCCAGCGAGGGTTTCGTGACGACCGACCGGCGCGGCACGACAGTGGTGTCGATGGCGCCCGCGCATCAGGCTGCGGCACCGGCGGCGACCTCGCCCCCGCAGTTGCACGCCGGCCTGTCGCGCCGCGCCCGCGATCTGCGCGCGCCGCCGGATGCGGCGTCGATGATGGGCGCTTTCGTCACCGGCGTGCCGGCGCTGGACCACTTTCCGCTGACGCTGTGGCGCCGCATGCTGGAGCGGGCCTGGCGCGCGCTGTCGACGGCGCAGCTTAATTACGCCGACGCGGCCGGCGAGCCGGCGCTGCGCGAGGCGATCGCCGATCATCTGCGGGCGTCGCGCGGCGTGGTGTGCGACGCCGGCCAGGTCTTCATCACGGACGGCACGCAGAGCAGCCTCGATTTGTGTTGTCGTGCCTTCGCCGACGATGGCGATACGGTGTGGCTGGAGAATCCCGGCTACGGCGGCGCGCTGGCGGCGGCGCGCGGCGCGGGCCTGAACGTGGCCGGCATCGACGTCGACGACGATGGCATCGCGCCCGGCGCCGACGACTGGCTGCTGCGGCCTCCGCGCCTGATCTACACCACGCCGTCGCACCAGTATCCGACCGGCAGCGTGCTCAGTTTGCGGCGCCGGCTGGCGCTGATAGAGTCGGCGCGGGCGGCCGGCGCCCTGATTATCGAAGACGATTACGACAGCGAATTCCGCTACGACGGCGCGCCGCTGTCGGCCATGCAGGGCCTGGCGCCGGACGCGCCGGTGCTGTACCTGGGCACCTTCAGCAAGACCATGTTTCCGTCGCTGCGGCTGGCCTTCGTCGTCGTGCCTGAGGGCCTGGCGGCGCCGCTGGCGCGGATGCGCGCGCAGTCGGCGGCGCGCGGCCGCGTGGCCGAGCAGCTGGCGCTGGCCGAGTTCCTGCGCAGCGGCCAGTTCGCGCTGCATCTGCGGCGCATGCGGCGGCTGTACCGGCAGCGGCGCGATGCGCTGATCGCGGCCGTGCGGCGCCACGTCGGCGTCATCGCGACGGTGCATGGGGCGTCGGCCGGCATGCATCTGGCGCTGCGCTTCCACGACGAGGCGCTGGACGACGCGGCTATCAGCGCGCAGGCGCGCCAGCGCGGCATCGTGGCGCATGCCTTGAGCGCGCAGCGCACGCAGGGCGCCGGCGGCTGGAATGGGCTGATGCTCGGCTACGCCCAGGTGCCGGCCGAGCAGATGGATGGACTGGTGCGCGAGCTGGCGGCGGCGCTGCATCCGGCGGCGCATGCCGACGCCGGTGCCGACTCCACCAGCGCCGGTCCGGCCACCGCCGCCGCCGCCGGCTCCTCCGTCGCCACGGCCGCCACGTCCACCTAAGCCGCCGCCCGCCGCCGCTGACGCCGCGCGTTTACTGCTGGTCCAGCATCCATGATTTAAGACCGTTGACCCACGACTTGGCCGGCAGATTCATGCGCGTCTTGATGCCGGCGGCGCGCTCATACAGCACGCTGAAGTCGAGCACCGGCGAGCGCTTGAAGGCGAGGACGACGATGTTGGCGTCGTGGACTTCGGGCAGCCAGACGACGGCATCGAACACCTGCTCCATCGTCAGCAGGTTCTTGTCGTAGTTGCTGTAGTCGCCGAAGACGTTGGTGACCATGATGCCGCCGTCGCGCAGGCAGTCGTGGCAAGCCTGGTAGAACTCGGGGCTGTCGAGCACCGGGCCGCGCGCGTCCTCGTCGTACAGGTCCACTTGCAGGATGTCGACGCTGTCGCCGTTGGCCGGGTCGAGCACGAAGTCGAGCGCGTCCATGCGCCGCACGGCGAGACGGTCGTCATCGGGCGGCAGGCCGAACTGGGCGTGGCAGATGTCGATCACGTTCGGGTTCAGCTCGATGGCCGTGACCCGCGTGTCCGGCAGGCGGTGGTAGCAGAACTTGGTCAGCGCCGCGCTGCCGAGGCCGAGCTGGACGACGTGGCGCGGGCGCTCCTCGAACAGCAGCCACATCATAATCCCTTGGTCAATTTGACACACCCAGGGCCAGGGAGGGATATAATCTGCACCTCGGTCACCATCCTCTAGCCCATGCCAGTAGCATACTCATACGTCCGGTTTTCCTCGTTAGAGCAACAGAAGGGCGACTCACTCCGCCGCCAGATGACGGCCTCCGCGCAGTATGCAGCCCAACATGGCCTCACCCTCGACGAAACGCTCCACGTTCATGATCTCGGCGTTTCTGCATTCTATGGCTCCAACTATGAGCATGGCGCGTTAGGCCAGTTCATCGCTGCGATTGACAACGGAACGGTTTCGCCAGACTCATACCTGCTGGTTGAATCGCTTGATCGCCTGTCTCGCTTACCTGTAACGGAAGCACTGGTCATCTTTCAGGAGATTATCAACCGTGGCATCACCATTGTTACCCTGACCGACTCCGCGATTTACAGCAAGGAACGCTTGAAGAACGATTGGTTGCCATTGTTGACTGCATTGGTCTCCATGTCACGCGCTCATGAAGAATCAGCGATGAAGTCTAAACGGGTGAAGGCCGCATGGGATGCAAAGAAGGACAGGGCGAAACAACATAAAGAAGTACTGTCAAAGCGATGCCCTTGGTGGTTGAAAGTTTCCGCCGATAGGTCGCACTACGAAATTATTGAAGAAAAAGCCGCTATCGTCCGACGGATGTTTCAACTTTCTAAAGACGGCATGGGTGGCTGGAGCATTGTCCGTCAATTCAATGAGCAGGGCATTCCGACTATCCACCGTGCAAAGTACTGGCAGAGCAGTTCGGTGAACTTTACTCTGAAAAATATCGCCGCAATCGGTGTGCTCCAGCTAGATCAAGACCACAATGGTCAAACCACGACGAATACGTTCGTCGAAGACTACTATCCACCAATCATCGAGAAATCAGTATTTTACGAAGTTCAAGCACTTCGGAAAGAGCGTGACCGCGATCAAGGATCAGTTTCAGCAGGCCGTAAAGGGCGCTACCTTAATATCTTTCAAGGCATAGTGAAGTGTGGCTACTGTGGTACCGGAATGCATGTGCGAAATAGATCCTCTACACGACCGGGAAACCTTTATTGTGGGAAGTCGTTGGACGGCGCAGGTTGCATCGGCACTTCGTACAATATCGGAGACCTGGAATCTGAGTTCATGGAATTTACCCGCGAAGTCGACGCACTCCGCGTATTAGGCGATGAAACAAGCAAGAATGCTATCACCGCGAAACGGAGCGAATTGGTTGCTTGCGAAGGCATGTTGGAAAATTCTGAAAAACGTTTTAGCAACTTGATGATTGCCATGGAAACAGGTGGGGACATCAAAATGCTGGTCACGCGGACGCGCACCCTTGAAGGCCAGATGAATGACCTGAAGAAGCTGCGCCTTGAACTTCAGAGCGAACTCCAATCCTTGACGAACACTGCACAAGACGAACAGCATTCCTACGAGGTATTGGGTAAGTTGATGGAGCAGCTTAAAGCTATGGATGCAGAGCCGGAAGAACGAATGCATTTCAGGAGTCGCATGCAGTCTGAAGTGCAGAAGGTTGTTCGCAGGTTGTTGCTATTTTCTGGTGGTCCTTGCAAACCATCGTCGCCAGAAGAGATTGAAAAACTGACGACAGAGTTACGGAGCTATGGTTACGAGGAAGATCGCATTAAGGCTTACGTCGATACAGAGACCAAGCCAGACAGGGCGAAGCATTACTTCATAGCATTCATGCGCAATGGGATTGTAAGAACCGTGAAGAATGGACAGGTGATGGAAGCTGATCACAATGTCGTTGGTAAAGTTGGCTTGGATCGCTTGAAAGCGGCTTGATATTGAACTACTGCTGATCGAGCATCCAACCCTTTAAGCCGTTTACCCAATTTTTGGCTGGCAAGTTCAACGTCTTCTTTATATGAGCAGCACGTTCGTAGAGCACGCTGAAATCCAGCGATGGTGATTTCTTGAAAGCGATGACAACGATGTTGGCGTCATGGACTTCTGGCAGCCACACCAGCGCATCGAATACCAGGCCCATTGTTTGCAGGTTTTTATCGTAGTTGATGAAATCGTCGCCGAAGACATTCGTTGTCATGATGCCGTCTTCACTCAGACAATCGAAGCAGCCTTGGTAAAACTCTTGTGAGTCAAGCACTGGTCCACGCGCCTCTTGGTCGTATAAGTCCACTTGCAACACATCGACCGTGCCATGATTTGCTTTATTGAGGACGAAATCGAGCGCGTTCATTTCCACCACATTAAGCCGTGCATCGTTGGAAGGCAGGCCGAACTGCGCCTCGCACATGGCGATCACATTGGGATTGAGTTCAACTGCCGTGACGCGGGCTTGAGGGAAGCGGCGGTAGCAGAATTTGGTCAGTGCCGAACTGCCGAGGCCTAGCTGGACGATGTGACGCGGGCTGTCATCGAATAAAAGCCACATCATCATCATTTGAACATACTCAAGCTCGATGTTATCGGGCTTCGAAAGTCGCATCGCTCCCTGTACCCACGACGTGCCAAGGTGCAGACTGCGCACCCCTTCGAATTCCGTGATGGTGGCAGGAGGATAACCCGGCTGGTCGAACCGAATATCGGCCGTGAAGAATTTTGAAGACTTAGACATAGTCGCTCAGTTTAACAGGCCCAACATGGTGACAACACATTGCTTCAATACGTTTACATAAGAAGCAGTCGTGTTGTCCCCACAGGGTCAAAACAGTGCTGGTTAGGTGTCCAGCATGTCCCACTCATCGCCAAGCATCCACCGAATTGCTGACAATTTTCCGTTGACCATTCCCCATTCGAAGTCAGTCCACGGGCCGAGATTCTGTTTTCCGTAACGCTTCTCTACCGCCTTCGCGGATTTCAGTGCGCCAGCCCAGATGTCCTTTTGAATTGTCGCCTCGCGCCTTGATCGGAGCTGGGCATCGGTTTCCTTTTCAACGATCTTGATTTTGCCAGCTTCAATTTTTTCTCGCCGCACCCAATGCCTGTTGTACCAAACCTGCATGGTGAGTTTGTCTTCCTCGCGAAGCATTTCGGTAAGACTTCTTGGCTCTTGGTTCCACGACTGCTCCCATAGCAATTCCGAAACGAACGATGGCTCGACGCGGCGCAACGCCTCCGCCAAGTTGATGAAGTAGAGGGACTTGATTCGCGAGAACGCGGTAGCACCCCAGTCAATATGAGATAACTTTCGATTCCCCTGCACGACACTAAAATCGCTAGTGTTATGGGTGACGAAAGCGAAGCGCTGGCCGGCTGACGATTTGGCACTCGCTGCCGCGAGGTATGTCTCCATCAGCACGGCATCTGCCATGGAGTTCTTCCCACTGTGAAACGGAGCCAATTTTTTTATCGCCCGCTGCGCGGCTCGCAGCACAACATCATCAGCAGGCCGGACTATTTGCGACGACTCGAAGATTTTTTCGATGCGAGTCAGTGTATGTTCGGCAGCGCCGCCAACGATTGGTATTTTGTGGTTTACGTCGTTCAGATGGCTCAGCACGGCGTCCGTCCGGCGCTTGTCGCCGCCCACTTTTCTGACGGCATCCTTGACCAAGTTGAAGTGACTGGACAAACTCTTCACGCTTGCCTTGGCAACTCGATCACGATTGGCCTTGAATTCATGAACTACGATGTCGGGCAGTATTAGTGTCACCAAGCCTGCCTTGATCATTTCTTCAATGACTGACAACAATGGCGTCTGCTTCGCATCCTCAGCCAAGTCAAGCCATACGCTGGTGTCAATCAAGATGTTGAACATACTGTGCCTACTCTGGTGATGTTGTTGCAACGAATTGTCGCACAGACGAGGTCACGATTTCGCGATGCCGGGGACAACACGTTCCTCATACAAATAGAAGAAACAAGCAGCATGTTGTCCTCGACGGCTAGAACAGGTCTGTACAGATTTGCTTGAGACGCACAGGGTTGTCCTCGACGTATTGTGCGGTCATGGCGATGGACGAGTGGCCCATCAGCGTGGACACAGCCTTGATGTCCACGCCCTTTTCGATCAGCGTTGTGGCGAACGTGCGACGACCGCTGTGACTGGATGCGCCTTGTAACTTTGCATCCGTGTACATGCGATGAAAGAGCTGCTGTAAGCTGTTCGGCGAAAACGAACTGCCTTTCTGTGACTTGAACAACGGCGCTTCGAGGTTGAACAGGATGCCTTCGCGCTGCTGCCGGTCTGCGATGAATTCACGGATCGACGCGACCACTTTTGGGTTGGTCAGGTATGCATGGCGCTGTTTGCTGCCTTTAGTCATCGAGCCGGTAAGGTTCACTTCTTCGAGCAGGTTCCCATCGACGCCGAGCACATGCTTGATGCGCAGCGCGGCCATTTCCTTCGCACGTAGGCCGAGGCCAAATGAGCAGTAGAGCAACGCGACGTTTCGCTTGGCGTGCGCCTTCTTCTTCACCACGTTGACGACGCGGGACAGCTGCCGCTCGCTCAGTACCTTCGCTTGACCTTCCCGCATCGGATCACCTCCAGAATGGTTTAAAAGTATTGCAATTTTGCAATATTTAAACATTCTATCCAGCCCTTGGGACCTCGTACATCGCAGGAGTGGCTCAGTCAGCCACAATGGTTACTAATTGCATTTTGTAAACATTTTTTTGACTGTCTACTAATAGAATCTGAACTTGACTGAAAGCTCTTCAATCGCAGATCGCCGCTAGGACCATTTCGACAGGTGGCACTATCGGTTTATATTAGCTACCAGCGGTTGCCCTGTGGTTATGGCTGGACACACTGGGGACATCATACCTTCGACAGCGGATTTTCCCTGCCGTTGATGAACAGCAGGAGGGCGCAGTCGATCATAGAAATAACAGTTCGCGTTTAGTCGTCCAGTCTGCGATGAGGAGCCTGACGTGGCAAGCGCACAGTAAAGGTCACACCATGCTCTTTGCTAGAGGTGACAGAAATCTGGCCATCGTGGGCATTGACGATTTCCTTAACCACGTACAGACCCAATCCCAGATTTTGCATGCGCGCCCCAACACGTTCATTGGCGGGCCGGATCGCGAAACGTCTGACCGGGTCAAATAGGGTGCGCAATTTTGTCGGAGAGAAAGCTTCGGCATCATTTTGCACCTCGTATACTACTTGGTTGTCCATTCCTGATATGGATACTTTGATGGCACTCTCTGGGGTGCTGTGCTGGATTGCATTGGAGATGAGGTTTGAAAATGCTTGGCCTAACCGTTGGCCATCCCATGCACCGACAAGGTTGCCTTCCGCCTTTAATTCGAATTGTCTGTCAGGATGGAAGGTTCGAGCCTCGTCAATCGTGTGCTGGCAGATCTCAAGCAGGTCAACAGTACGCGGATCAATTGGAATGCCCTCGCCCAAATGGGTAGTGGAAAAGTCCAGCAGATCGCGCACGATGGCATCCATCCGTTTAGAGCTATTGAGAATTCTCAAACCTACCTTGAGTGCTTTGGACGGCAATGTCTGATCCATTAGCAATACTTGCGCCCCCATGCTGACTGCGCCCAAAGGCGTGCGGACATCATGCCCGAGAATGGCCAGAAACAGGTTTTGTGCCTCCCGCAGCATTTTTGAATAACGCGCCATCGATTCGGTCTGCGCTTGGTCGATCGCTTCGTTGAACCGGATCATGTCCTGAATACCACTGGGTGTGGCTATCTCGGCATTATGCGCCCATAAACGCAGCACACTGGAGCGAAGAGCCCGGTATTCCGCCATCACTTGCTCGCCGGAAAAGCCCGCAGCGACTCGCTCTTCGGCGTGCAACTGCGCGGCGGTATTGCCGCCGAGCGGGGTGGCCTGTCCCTTTGATTTTGCAATGCTCTGATGTTCCGCCTGCGGGGTCTCCAGATCTTTCGCAATGACCTTGAGCACGGCTGCCGCATGATCGCGCAGCTCAATCTTGGTCGCATCTTCGAGAGGTGCTAGGGAAGAGGCAAACTCTTCCCATTCATTTAATATCGGCTCCATATTTTCCAGGATGAAGGCAGCTAATTTCATGAGTTGCCGCCCGCTGAATTAGTTACGTTTTGGCGAACAGGCTGTAAAAGCCGGCTGACCTCTGCCTGGAGAGCTTCAGCTAAAAAGGGCTTATTTAGGAAGCCGTCAAAGCTATCGCCGTGCGCAACCTGATTGCGGAGCGAACCACTCATGAGTAAAATCGGTAACACGGTGCGATCATGATGACTACGTATTTGCTGGCTAAGCTCTAGGCCTGAACGGCCAGGTAGGACGCAGTCGGAAATTAGCAGGTCAGGCTTGCGTACTGACATTTTCTCCAATGCATCCTCAGCGCTATGCGCCACCTGCACCTCGAAATCACTAGCTTCCAGCACCATTGAGCAGGTTTCCGCCAGGTCAAAGTCATCTTCGACAATTAAAATCATCATATATTTCTCCGGTTATTGCTTTAAACCGAAAGAAAAATGCTCGGCTAGGGGGAAAGCAAACCCCTTCAAAGTATCACCTAAGCTTTGTGTTTTCTACGTACGTTAGCGTACAGTTTGCCATCTGCAAATTCATTCTTTGGGGAAATAAATAAAAAAGTAGGAAATCGAACGAAGTTCATGTATATTGCGGTCTGTACTTGCATCAAGTCGTAATCTTGTTGGTCCCAATTCCGCATGGCTGCATCTTCCGGTCGTTCAGTTTTATCCTTCGGTTTTAATTCTTGGTTTCAAGTGCCTTTATGGCAAAGTTGCCTATTATTTTAATCAAAGGGATAATCATGAGTATTCAACAAACCGGTATTGTTAAATGGTTCAACGACGCTAAAGGCTTTGGCTTTATCACGCCAGACGCAGGCGGCGCTGATCTCTTCGCCCATTTTGGTGACATCCAATCGAACGGCTTCAAGAGCCTGTCAGAAAACCAACGCGTCTCGTTTGAGCGCAGCGTTGGCCCTAAAGGCGAGAAAGCCGGCAACATCCAGGTTGTTTCCTGATCGGTGGTATAACCGTGCACGGCATCTCCGTGCGAGAAGAGTCTTCGCCGTTGAAGGCATGCTACACCCAGATGAAGGTCGCATTACCATGCGCCTTGTTGCGCCGCCCCCCCTCCAACCGTCTTCGGAAACTTGGCAGATAGCCAGGGTCTGGAGAAAGTGGTTTAGCGGGACAATGGCTTATATTAACCGGCCACACCGAGCAGATAGTTCGGGTGGCAGGTGTCTGATGACACCCGGCAGATAGCCGGGGTGATCAGTGAGTCATGCATCATACTGAATAAATAAGCCCGCTTCTGCGGGCTTATTTACGTGTACGTGCAGCATGGACACCTAACTCCTGATTCAGTAAATCTTGTTGTCCTAACAACGTGACGCCTGCTTGCCAAATGATCAGCTCACTGGGGCTAGCACTCACATTTCGAGTTGTGTTATCTTAGTGGCTGGCCGTCGTTGGCCGTGTTCACAGCTCATCTAGCTAACAATTAGATCCGTAAGGTGTTTGTGCGTCTTAACAATCCTAATCAAAACCGCCTGCTCGCTGCCATGATTGACAGTGATTTCCAGCGCATCGCCCAGTATCTAGAGCCGCAGTTAATGCGACTAGGTGACGTAATGTATGAATCTGGCGCTAAGCATAATTACGTTTATTTCCCTACCTCGGCCATCGTTTCGCTGCATTATGTGCTGGAAAATGGTAACTCATCGGAAATCGCCGGTGTCGGTAACGAAGGCATCGTGGGAATTTCACTATTCATGGGCGGCGATACAACGCCAAGCCGTGCAGTAGTTCAGACAGGCGGCCATGGCTACCGCTTAAAGTCTCACATTTTAATGGAAGAATTCAACCGCGCAGGGCCGGTGATGCGGCTGCTATTGCGATACACACAGGCCTTGTTGACTCAGATGTCGCAAACGGCAGTGTGTAACCGTCATCACACAGTGGAACAGCAACTATGTCGGTGGTTGCTTCTGACGCTTGATCGCCTAGATGGTAGCGAGTTTGTCATGACACAGGAATTGATTGCTAATATGCTCGGTGTGCGGCGCGAAGGTGTAACCGTCGCCGCTGGTAATTTACAGAAGTATGGCTACATCAGTTGCCGTCGGGGCCATATCAGTGTCATCGACCGATCAGGGCTGGAGAAGACGACCTGTGAGTGCTACTCTGTTGTAAATAAAGAATTTGCACGGTTGCTGTCTGACGTTCAGCAGCGCCAAGGATAACTATGACCGATTTACCTAATGCAGCCCTATTAAAGGCTGAGGCACTCCAGTTGGCGATTCACAACATCCCTAACTTCTCCAGTATAGCCACCGATGCACAAGGTGTTATCCAGATATTCAACCTTGGAGCAGAACGCATGCTCGGCTACAGTGCAACAGAGGTTGTAAACCTCATTTCGCCGGCCGTCATCTCCGATGCATCAGAAATTATAGTGCGTGCCCAGGCGTTGAGTCTGGAATTCGGCTGCGTGGTAGAACCTGGCTTTCAGGCTCTTGTTTTCAAGGCGACGCGCGGTATTGAAGACAGCTATGAGCTGACCTTCGTACGTAAGGATGGCAGCCGCCTGCCGGCTATCGTATCCGTTATTGCGCTGCGCGATAGTGACCAGAAGATTATCGGCTATCTGTTGATGGGGACTGACAACACTGCGCGCAAGCAAGTACAAGCGGAGCAGGAAAAACTTGATGCGCTACTGCGTGAACAGCAGGACGCCTTGCGAGAGACTAATAAAGAACTGGAAGCGGCACGAGCCGCAGCTGAAAAGGCCAATCGCGCCAAGTCTGAGTTCCTGTCGAGTATGAGTCACGAACTCCGGACACCACTGAACGCTGTATTGGGGTTCGCACAGCTATTGGCGTCTGAAAAGCCACCGCCGAGCGTAGCGCAGCAGCGCTCGCTTGACCAAATCCTTAAGGGTGGCTGGTATTTGTTGCAGTTGATTAACGAGATACTCGACTTAGCAATGGTCGAATCGGGCAAGGTAATGATGTCGCAGGAGGCAATGGGCTTGTCAGAAGTGTTCAAGGATTGCGAGGCGATGATGGGGCCGCAGGCAGAAAAGCGCGGTATCAACATGCGTTTCATGAACATGGATCAGCCATTCTTCGTACATGCAGACCGTACTCGCCTAAAGCAGGTTCTAATTAATCTTTTATCGAATGCTATTAAGTACAATCGTAACGGGGGCAGCATTACGATTAGCGCCGAAGTGGCTGCAGGCAATACCCGGCAAGTGCATATCCGAATCACCGACTCTGGTTTCGGTTTGAGTGCGGAGCAACTCGATCAACTATTTCAACCCTTTAACCGTTTGGGCCGAGAGCATGGCCTCGAAGAAGGCACCGGCATTGGCTTGGTCGTGACTAAGCAGTTGGTAGAACTCATGGGTGGTGCGATAGGCGTTGAAAGCGAAGCGGGTATCGGCACGACGTTCTGGATTAATTTGACCGCCACTGAAAAACCGACTCTAGAGGCCGCCATCCTAAATTTAGCCAATTTGGGCATTACTGATGAACACGCACCAATGCGTACGGTACTTTACGTGGAAGACAATCCTGCCAATCTCATTTTGGTAGAGCAATTGGTTGCGAGACGATCTAACCTAAAGCTATTGACTGCTACCGATGGTCACACGGGCGTACAGTTGGCGCGTAACTACTCTCCAGACGTTATTTTAATGGATATAAATCTGCCGGGTATGAATGGTTATGGCTGTCTAAAATTATTGCAGGAGTCGGTCGAGGCCGCACATATTCCCGTGTTGGCGTTGTCTGCGAACGCTATGCCGCGAGATATAGAAAAAGGGATTGAAGCCGGATTTTTCCGATATCTGACGAAACCAATCAAAGTGGTCGAGTTCATGGAGGCTCTGGATCTTGCTCTAAATTTTGCAGCTGACCATACAAGGGCTATTCATGATTAATTCACCTGACCTTCTCGGCGCAAGCATATTGATTGTTGATGATCAAGAAGCGAACGTATTGTTGCTTGAGCAGGTGCTCAGTAACGCAGGTTATACACAAGTCACTGGTACAACTGATCCGTTTGCGGTCTGCGCTATGCATCAGGAACATCATTACGACCTGATCCTGCTTGATTTGCAAATGCCGGGCATGAGTGGGTTTCAGGTATTGGAAGCACTTAAAGCCATCGAACCTGACGGATACGTACCGGTGCTCGTCATCACAGCACAACCAAGCCATAAGCTGCACGCTCTCCAAGCTGGAGCCAAAGACTTCGTCAGCAAACCGTTTGAATTGGTTGAGGTCGAAACGCGCATCCGCAACATGCTGGAGGTGCGTCTGTTGCATCGCCAACTCAACCGTTACAACCAGCATCTGGAAGAAACTGTGATCCAACGCACTGCTGAACTCCGCGCTAGCGAAGCGCGCTTTCAGCGTTTTGCCGAGCTGTCGACGGATTGGTACTGGGAACAGGACGTCAATAGCAAGCTAACTAACTGGTCCGGCCCGGTGACCGATATGGTGGGCATTGGTCACGACAGCAATAGCAAGGGATGGGACCCGGCCGAAAAGGCGCAGTTAGAACAAAATATTGCGGAGCGGAAACCTTTCCTTGATTTCATTTATAGCCGCACAGCACCCGAGGGAATCGTGCAATATCTTCAGGTGAGTGGCGAACCAATCTTTGACGAATCTAGCCGGTTCGTCGGGTATCGAGGTGTCGGTCGCGACATTACGCAGATGGCTAACAAATTGAAGTCCAAAGAAAACATCATTCCTTAAGGGTACCTCTAGAAACCTATCCT
>NZ_JANXMI010000275.1 GCF_025354735.1 Rugamonas sp. | reverse complement strand
GCCCCCAGATCGCCCAGTTTGTTCCTTGCCTTGCCATTTCCCACGCGTCGCCGGATCGGCCGTTACAACCGCCGACATTGGGCAAGCGGCCTGCTCACCGCTTTACGCCGTCAAAATCGAGTTATTAGAGCTCACCTTAAGTTAGTAATCTCGGCTGTTCCATCACATGATGCCTTTGATGCTAAGAGAATTTGCGATGCGCTGACTGTGTTTCGCGGGCGAGTTGCTGGTTGGAAGTTCGGTCGTGCGGGCTCACCTTTATTGATTGTTGATTTTGCACGATGGAAGCATCAGCTCGAAGATACGCCGTCTCGTCCGTCGGGTTCTCGCATTTCTGAACAAGAGCATGATTTATTGATTTCTGAACTGCGAAATTTGTTTTTACATCAACTAGGTGCAGATAAGTTTGAGCCGAACGAGGTTGAACACAGCTGTGGCGTCTGGTGGGATTAATTGACGAAGATTTAGACAGCTGACGGCCAGTAGCAGACCTTGACGTACTCGGAATCTATCGTATAGAAGAATAAATTATGCCCAATGCACGTCACGTTGTTAAAAAAGCGCATGAGAGATATCAGGTAAAGATGTTATTGGAGGAACTGAATGCTCGGCATAGGGCCAGTTATAAGGTAATTTCTGAACCTGAACCGCCTGAGGCAATCATTAGATCAAATAAAACTACCCGATGGATAGAGGTTGTTACAGCTTATTTAAACATCGATTTTGCTAAGGACGTGAACTCTTTCGCCACGGAGGGGGGGGAAATCATCAGTCAATTTCTGGGGAGCTTATAGTCGGACCAGATGAGCAGTTTTGCCAAAACTTTGTCTCGGTAGTGCGACAGAAGTTGGAAAAGAAAACTTATGAGAAATTTCGTGATCAATATGGTCCTGGCTATTTACTCATTTCGATTCAGAATCCATTCTTTGGCGATGATACGCTGATTACTTTGAGTGAATATTGGCGAGAGGCAAAAATAAGCGACCTACAGTGTTTTCGATCTATCTATTTAACCTATCGTGTTGGGCGTGGATACAGGATAAGGAGATGGGTTCCACCGACTTAATGTGTGGCTATCTAAGTATCAGAAAAATTGCCAACTTAGAACCGCCACTTCGGTTAACGGCCAAGAACAGAGTATGGCGTTGAGGAAGGTTTATCAGCACTGTATCTCACCGGAGAAAAAAGCAAATCCCGGATACTTTCTGTCGCAAACAACCATTTTTATCCATAAATTTCCTGAATTTCTTCGTTCCACTTATACTACATTCGCCTTCCAAAAATTATCACCAAGATGAAAAACCTCGCAATTATCGTTGGAGTTACTGATTATACTGACGTTCAACTTCGGCTGCCCGGATGTTCGAACGACGTCGCAGTTATGGAAATGATACTGCGCTCAGGCGGAAGGTTTGAGGTGCTGACACTCGAAAGTGCAGATGGTGAGATTGCCAAAAATCATCTTTCTGATGTAATTAAAAGGTATTCCCAAGAAGAAATTGATCATCTCCTGTTTTATTTCACGGGACATGGTGCCTATCTGAAAGACGATTTCCACTTCCTATTTCGAGATTACACGGGCGACCGCAGTGCCCAGACTTCTCTTTCAAGCAAAGAGCTCGACAACATGCTGCGCAGCTTGCAGCCCAAGCTTGCTATAAAAGTCGTTGATGCCTGCCACTCAGGTCTTAACTACGTTAAGAGCGGCACGACAGTGCAGCAGGAGCTCGGGGAAGGTCTGAAGGCAACATTTACAAACTGTCATTTTATGTTCAGTTCAGACGGGGATCAAAAATCGTACGCTGACCGCAACATGAGTGATTTCACTGCGGCATTTGCACATTCGATAGTAAAGGCGACGACGGAAGATGTTCGTTACAGATACATCACGGACTCGATTACTGATGCCTTTAGCAATCAAGACAGCCAGACACCATACTTTGTTTCGCAAGGCCCCCTTACTGAGCTTTTTGGAAGGTTCGCTGATGACGCTAAAGCTCGAATTGGCGGGCTGCTGCCAAAGAAGGAAATCGATAAGGATGCATTGACCGATGTGATATCTGATGTGACGTCTGGCTCAGAGTTAACAGAGCCTGTAGATGAATCTGCTGCGATGGTGGTGCGCTCCCTTGCAGATCTGACGAGGCATGCTGCGGAAAACTACGTGACTCAAGAACAAGCGTCATCTATCGTTCAGTCTATGCGGGATAGTCTTTCGCAATATATTCCGAGTTATGAGCTCATAGAAATTTACTCACCCGATAAAGAGTTTTTTGATTCATATCCAGAACTTCCTAATGAACGTTCAATCGGAGTTTGGTTAGAACGCAATAAATTCGGTAAATATTTCGCCGAACCCACGTATGGAACTGAACTTTACGACGCGCCTCCTTCGTTGTTCGGTAGCAGCTTAGACTCGCTGATGGCTGGCTTTAACTTGCCGACCAAGAAGACACGGAAGGTCTTGACAGGAATAACTTCGTCACTGAGTGGAATGCCATTCCAAACTTTTTGTTTAACATTGCATCCAGAACTTCCCAATTTAGTCCTCTATCGTGCTTGGCTTACATTTCTAATTTCAAAGACGACTATTCAAGTATTTCATTCTTTTGTTGAGTACAAGGAAGTTTCATGGCGCAAATACGAAGAAAGCGAATTGGCTGGCTGGTCCCGCAACTCATATAGTCTCGCGAAGCCAAGCGAAGTTACTGAGCTACCGATAGTCTTTTTTGGTGCTTTTAACGCATGGGCGATCGATCAGGTTAAAAGACGACTTTCTATCGCATAACGTATCAGCCACCAGCCTTAATATGTGCGTCAATATTATTGAAAGTGACCACTCAACGTAAGGGCCAGCAGCCGCTTTGGGGCGAAACCGGTCGATGTTGGATGCTCTGTACGGGCCTTCGACCTCTGGTGATTAATAAACTGTTCACCCGAGAATGGATATCCGCGCAGTAGCGGGACAACTACCATTTTGGGATGGAAATGAGGCGGTTTGCCGCTCGAATTGACGCCCGCCCTGACGAGAATACTCAGTCAGGAACACCATCCATCTGAATCAAGATGTCACGCACGCGCAATAGCGCCGTTTCGATATCGAGCGTGTCGATCGAGCCGAAGCCGAAGAACAAGCCCTGACGCGGCTCCTGTTCGGCATAAAACCCCGCCAGCGAATACAGTCCCACGCCGGCCCGCCGCGCCAGCCGTATCAACAGATTGATGTCCACGTCCTTGCGCGCCATCGCCGCCATATGGAAGCCGGCCGTCGCCGGCACGGCCGTGAACCACGGCGCCAGCAGTTGCGCCAGTCCGCGCAGCAGGGCGTCGCGCCGGCTGGCATAGATCGAATGTCCGCGGCGGATGTGTCGGGCCAGGTGGCCGTCGTCGATGAACTTGGCCAGCGCGTGCTGGGTCATGCTGGCCGAGTGCCAGTCGGTCAGGTGCTTGGCGATGCTCAGCGCCGGCAGCAACGCCTCCGGCACCGCCACGTAGCCGATGCGCAGTTCCGGCAGCATCACCTTGGACAGGGAACTGAGGAACACCACCAGCCCGTGCGTGTCCATGCTTTGCAGCGAGTCCGTTGGCCGCCCTTCGTAGCGGAATTCGCTGTCGTAATCGTCTTCGATGATGATGGCGCCGATCTCCAGGGCGCGTGCCAGCAGCGCTTCCTTGCGCGCCGTGCTCATCGCCATGCCGAGCGGGAATTGATGGGCGGGCGTCACGTAAATCAGCCGCGTGTCGCTGGGGATGAGCGCCGCGACGATGCCTTCCCGGTCGACCGGAACGCTGACGACGGTGGCGCCCTGGCTTTTGAACAGCGCGCGGGCGATGGGGTAACCAGGGTCTTCGACGGCCACCACGCTGCCCGGCTCCAGCAATATCCGCCCCAGCAGGTCGAGCGACTGTTGCGCGCCGTTCGTGATGACGATCTGGCGCGCGCCGCAGCGCACGCCCCGGGCATAGCCGGCGTGCCGCACGATGGCTTCGCGCAGGGCGGCGACGCCTTCGGTCGAGGCGTAGCGGCCGCGGCCGTCGGCGTCCTGGCGCAGCCCGTGCAAGATGCAGCGCCGCCATTCGTCCTGGGGAAAGTGGGCCGGCGCCGGCGTGCCGCCGATGAATTCGTATTGCGAGCGGCCTTCGGGCGTCGGCGCGCGGAATGGGGTGTCGAATTTCAGCCATTTGTCCAGCGTCGGACGGGCCGCCAGTTCCACGCCCTGCGCCGCGCGACCGCCGGACCCGCCCTGCACGCCGACGAAGGTGCCGCGCCCCGTGTGCGCCACCAGTATGCGGTCGTAGGTCAGGCGGCTGTAAGCCTCGGCCACCGGCTTGCGCGATATGCCCAGTTGCAGCGCCAGCAGCCGCGTCGGCGGCAACTGCTGGCCTTCGGCGAGGCGGCCGGCCCGTACCGCCTGGCTGATCTGGCTGTACAGCTGCTCCGACAAGTCTCTGCCGCCCTCGATAATCAGATGAAGCTCCATGAACTTGCCTTTCCCATCCACAACACGATGCGTTTCTAAAAATCAACAACCATAGTATCCGAAACTTTTGGCACTGTCAGTCACTGTGGGACCGGGCCGCGCGGTGCTGAACTGGTGTCCCGACTTTTGCCGGGATTGGCTACCCGCCGGGGTGGGGAGCGCTTCTAAAATGGCGTCACTCCTCACCACCTACCAAGGAAATCATCATGAACGCACGCATCAACTTCTACGCCTCGTCCGCCGACGCCATCAAGGCTCTGTCCGCCCTGGAAGCGGCCGTCAACCAGCTGGGCCTGGAGCCGTCGCTGCTGGAACTGGTCAAGCTGCGCGCCTCGCAGCTCAACGGCTGCGCCTATTGCGTCGACCTGCACACCACCGAAGCGAGCAAGGCCGGCGAAACCGACCGTCGCCTGCATGGCGTGGCGGTCTGGCGCGAAACGCCGTTCTTCACCGAGCGCGAACGCGCGGCGCTGGCATGGACCGAGTCGCTGACCCAGCTGTCGCTGACCCACGCGCCCGACGCCGACTACGCCCTGCTGGCCGCCAATTTCAACGCCAAGGAAATGGTCGATCTGACGCTGGCGATTTCGACCATCAACAGCTGGAACCGCTTCGCCGTCGGCTTCCGCAAGATGCCCGCCGCGTAATCGACGCAGCGACGCAGCGACATAGCGATATAGCGACCCGGCGCGTCCCCACGGCGCGCCGGTCGGCGTTTCCCTTCCCTCACCACGCGCACGGAGCGGCCTCATGAAAAATCGCATCGATTACCACCAGGCCTCGCCCGAGGCGATCAAGGCGCTGATCGCCCTCGAACTCGCGGTGCAGCGATCCGGGCTCGATCTACGGATGTTGCAGCTGGTCAAAATGCGCGCCTCGCAAATCAATGGCTGTGCGTTTTGCGTCGACATGGAAAGCGCCGAAGCGATGCGCGCCGGCGAGTCCTTCCGCCGGCTGGCCGCCGTGGCCCAGTGGCGCGACAGCGCCCTGTTTTCCGGGCCGGAGCGGGCCACGCTGGCCTGGACCGAGGCGCTCACCGAACTCGGCGCCCCCGCCGCGCGCGACAGCGCCATGTCCGCGATGAGCCGCCATTTCGACGCCAGGCAAATCGGCGACTGGACGCTGGCCGTCGCCGCCATCAACTGCTGGAACCGCATGGGCGTGGGCTTCCGCAAAGCCATACTCTAGCATCGCATGCGCCGTGACGGCGCCATGCAACGTTGCGCCCTCCGCAACGACTTGACCTTGAAAATATTTTAAAGGTGTCCCCGTGTCCGCGTCCCTGAGCAATAAATTAATGCCCGCCATCCCGGCCCCGCCGCCGGCCTGCGCCAACGACATGCACAGCGTGGCGAGCGAAGCCGACCTCTGGCAAACGCTGGCCACGGAACGGCCCTTCCTGCTGCGGCTGGCCCGGCTGCAACTGGCCTCGAGCGCCGACGCCGAAGACGCGGTGCAGGACACGCTCATCGGCGCCGCCCGGGGCTGGCGCAGCTTCGAAGGCCGCTCCGGCTTGCGCAGCTGGCTGACCGGCATCTTGCGCAACAAGATAGTCGACGCCATCCGCCGCCGCCGTTTCGTCCAGCCCGGCATGCCGTTCGACGATGCGGCGCCGGCCACGGAATTCGATGAACTGTTCAACGCCGACGACGCCTGGCACCCGGAAGCCTTCATCGACACCGTCTGCGGCGCGTCCATGGCGGCGCAGCGCCAGTTGCTCGATATCGTCGAGTTATGCATGAACCGCCTGCCGCCCGAAACGGCGCGCCTGTTTTTGATGCGGGAATATCTGGGGATGGACTTGATGGAAATTGAAGAAAGCTGCGCCGTCACGTCCGGCAACCTGCGCGTCATGCTGTACCGCGCCCGCATGCGCTTGCGCGAGTGCGCCGTGCGCGGCTGGGGAGAACTGGAATGAAGCCATCGATCAAGCAACTCACTTGCCGCGCAACCACCCACCTGGTGTCGGACGCGCGCGACAGGACGCTGGCGCCCGAGGAGGCGGCCCAGCTGAGCGACCACCTGGAGGGCTGCGGCGCCTGCCGTATCGCGTCGCGTCAGTTCGAACAATTATTCGCCCACCTAGATACGCTGCTGGCGCGCAAGCCCGAGCTGTAAGCAAGCCATCGGAAATAATCTGTCTTGACAATCTCTGACTAGTCAACTATATTGACAGTCATAGGGAGGTTTTATGAAACACTACACGGAAAAGAATTACGACCCCACCACCAGCGTCGGCTTCAGTATCACCCGCGCCCGCAACATCGTCATCTCCGAAATGGATGCCGCCCTGCGCGAGCTCGACATCACCTCGCAGCAGATGGGCATCGTGCTGTCCTTGTCGCGCCAGCTGATCAGCACGCCCTTCGAGTTGAGCAAGCTGCTCGACATCGATACCGGCCTGATGACCCGCATGCTCGACAAGCTCGAACTGCAAGGCTTGCTGACCCGGGTCCGCAGCGTCGACGACCGCCGTTCCGTCAACTTGCAGCTGACCGCCAAGGGCCATCAAACAGCGGACGCGATTCCGGCCCACGCGCCCGCCGTGCTGAACCGTCGTTTGCAGCATTTCAGTGCCGCCGAGTTCCAGGAATTTCGCCGCCTGCTG
The DNA here is from genome assembly GCF_025354735.1 of Rugamonas sp. Classification (GTDB taxonomy): domain Bacteria; phylum Pseudomonadota; class Gammaproteobacteria; order Burkholderiales; family Burkholderiaceae_D; genus Rugamonas. The sequence continues at coordinate 20,199 of NZ_JANXMI010000275.1, read as the reverse complement.
GCCAAATTCCTGGAAGGCTGAGGCAGTCGCTCGTCCGGCTTTTTTTTACAACATTAACTGACAAGTCAGATTATGAAAACTCAGATAAATCCAGCTTTCCAGCCCCGTAAAACGAGCGCACTCGGCGCCGCCCTGGCCTTGTCCGGCCTGCTTGCCGGCTGCGCCACCTTCACCGGCATCGGCAGCGACAAGCACATCGCCGCGCCGGCCGCCAGCACGCAAAGCCTGCCATCCGAACACGGCAACTGGCCCGCCGCCAACTGGACCAGCCAGTTCGGCGACGCCCAGCTCGACGCGCTGGTGGCCGAGGCGCTGCGCACCAGCCCCACCATCGACCAGGCGCGGGCCCGCATCGCCGCCGCCGCCGCCTTCACCGAGACGGCGCGCTCGGCCACCGGCGCCAAGGTCAACGCCGACTACACGCTCACCCGCCAGCAATACTCGTCGAACGCGCTGGTGCCGCCACCCTACGCCGGCTCGCTCCAGAACGAAAACAAGGCCGTCGTCAGCGCCTCCTACGAGCTGGACCTGTGGGGCAAGAACAGCGCGGCGCTGGCCTCGTCGCTGTCGAAACTGCGCATCAGCACCGCCGCCGCCGAGCAGGTCAAGCTCTCGCTGAGCAACGCCGTGGCCCGTTCCTACAATGAACTGGCGCGCCAGTACGCCCTGCGCGACCTGGCCGCCCGCGAACTCGACGTGCGCCGCCAGATGCGGGAATTGAGCGCGCGCCGCAGCCGCGCCGGCCTCGACAGCGACGTCGAACAGCAGCACATCGTGCGCGAACTGGCCAGCGGCCAGGCCTCGATCACCGCCATCGACGGCCGCATCCTCGACATCCGTTATCAGCTGGCCGCCCTGCTGGGCGCCGGTCCCGACCGCGGCCTGACCATCGCGCGGCCAACCATGGGCGCCGGCGGCGGTGTCGCGCTGCCCGACAGCCTGCCGGCCGACTTGCTGGCGCGCCGCCCGGACATCGTGATGGCGCGCTGGTCGGTCGACGCCAGCACCGAGGACGTCAAAGTGGCCAAGGCCGATTTCTACCCGGATATCAACCTGGCCGCCTCGATCGGCCTCGACGCCTTCGGTTTCGGCCGCCTGTTCAACGCGTCGAGCCGCACGCTGAGCGCCGGGCCGGCCATCCACCTGCCGATTTTCGACAGCGGCGCGCTGCGCGCCCAGTTGAAGGACCGCTACGCCCAGTTCGATTTCGCCGTCGCCGCCTACCAGCAGACGCTGGTGTCGGCCCTGTCCGAAGTGGCCACCGACGTGGCGCGCGTGCACGCCACCGACGCCCAGTTGCTCGATGCGCAAGCGGCCGACGAGGCGGCGCACCGCTCGCTGACGCTTTCCGAAAGCCAGTATCGGGCCGGCCTAAGCACGCAACTCGTCGTGCAGCAGTCGCGCCTGACGGCGCTCAACACCGAAGAAGCGCTGACCACGCTGCGCATGAACCGCCGCGACCAGCAGATCGCGCTGGCGGCGGCGATGGGCGGCGGCTTCGGCGCCCCGGCCGAGCCGGCAGCGGCGGCGCCAGCGATGGCCGCCAAATAAAACTCCTCCCAATTTCCCAACTTTTTATACAGGTGCAAGCATGAACGATACCACTACCCCCGTCGCCAAACCGGCCGCCGCTCCCTCCGGCAAACGCACGCTGATGATCGCCTCGCTGGTCGGCGTCACCGCCGTCGCGGCCGTCGCTTACGGCGTCTACTACTTCGGTTATGCGCGTTATTTCGAAGGCACGGACGACGCTTACGTCAACGGCAACCTGGTGCAGCTCAATTCCCAGATCGCCGGCACCGTCGTCGCCATCAACGCCGACGACACGCAAGTCGTCAACATGAGCGTGAACCTCATCAAGCTCGACGCCGCCGACACGCGCATCGACCTCGACCGCTCCGAGGCCGCGCTGGCCCAGGCCGTGCAACAAGTCGGCGCGCTCTACGTCAACAACGGCGTGTTCCAGGCCCAGATCGTCCAGCGCCAGGCGGAACTGGCGCGGGCCACGGACGATCTCAAGCGCCGCCTCGCCGCCAATGAGGCCGGCGCCGTCTCGGCCGAGGATATCGCCCACGCCCGCGACGCCATCAAGGAGCGCCAGGCCGCGCTGAAGTCGGCGGAAGAGCAGCTGGCGTCCAACCGCGCGCAGACCGGCAAGTCCAGCGTGGCCCAGCATCCCAACGTGCTGGCGGCCGCCGCCCGCGTCCGCGCCGACTACCTGGCGCTGGCCCGCAACACCGTGCCGGCGCCGGTGACCGGCTATGTCGCCAAGCGCTCCGTGCAACTGGGCCAGCGCGTCACGCCGGGCACGCCGCTGATGGCCATCGTGCCGCTCGACGGCGTCTGGGTCGACGCCAACTTCAAGGAAAGCCAACTGAAGACCGTGCACATCGGCCAGCCGGTGAAACTGACGGCCGACCTGTACGGCTCGGCCGCCGAATACCACGGCAAGGTGATCGGCTTCTCGGCCGGCACCGGCAGCGCCTTCTCCGTGCTGCCGGCGCAAAACGCCACCGGCAACTGGATCAAGGTGGTGCAACGCCTGCCCGTGCGCATCCAGCTCGATCCGGCCGAACTGCGCGCCCACCCGTTGCGGGTCGGCCTGTCGATGGCCGTCGAGGTCGACATCCACGACCAGAGCGGAACCGACTTGGGCGCCGCGCGCACCACCCGCTTCGAGACCCACGTCTTCGACGACTATGCCCGCGAGGCCGATGCCGACATCGACCGCATCATCGCCAAAAACCAGATCGCCAACTAAGCACACCGACCGCGCGTCCCTTCCACACCCGAGGAGCCATTCATGGACCATCAAAATCCCGCCACGCCCGCCAGCCCGGCGCCACCCGCCAGGCCGGCGGAACTTGCGCCCCTGACGGGCGGCAAGCTCGCCCTGGGCACGCTCGCCGTCGCCCTGGCCACCTTCATGAACGTGCTCGATTCCTCGATCGCCAACGTGGCCATTCCCACCATCTCGGGCAATCTGGGCGTGTCCGTCGACGAAGGGACGTGGGTCATCACCCTGTTTGCCGCCGCCAACGCCATCGCCATTCCGCTGACCGGCTGGCTGACCCAGCGCATCGGCCAGGTGCGCCTGTTCGTGACGTCCATCCTGCTGTTCGCGTTTTCCTCGTGGCTGTGCGGCATCGCGCCGAATTTACCGATACTGCTGGCCGCGCGCATCTTGCAGGGCGCGGTCGCCGGACCGCTGATTCCGCTGTCGCAGGCGCTGCTGCTGAGCTCCTACCCGAAAGCCAAGGCGGGGCTGGCGCTGTCGCTCTGGGCGATGACGGCCACGGTGGGGCCGATCGCCGGGCCGGCCCTCGGCGGCTGGATCACCGACCGCTATTCCTGGTCGTGGATCTTCTACATCAACATCCCCGTGGCCATGTTCGCGGCGGCCGTCACGTGGGCGCTCTACAAGGAACGTGAAACGCCGTCGCGCAAGCTGTCCATCGACAAGGTGGGCTTGCTGTCGCTGATCGCCTGGGTGGCCTCGCTGCAAATCATGCTCGACAAGGGCAAGGATCTCGACTGGTTCAACTCGCCGGTGATCGTCTGCCTGGCCGTGTTCGCCGCCCTGAGCTTTGTCTTCTTCGTGATCTGGGAATTGACGGAAAAGAATCCCATCATCGACCTGCGCCTGTTCAAGGGCCGCAACTTCCTCGGCGGCACGGTGGCCATTTCCGTGGCCTATGCCGTGTTCTTTTCCAACCTCGTGCTGCTGCCCCAGTGGATGCAGCAATTCCTCGGCTACCGTTCGGTCGACGCCGGCATCGCCACGGCACCGCTCGGCATCTTCGCCGTGATCCTGGCGCCGGTGATGGGCAAGATCATGCCCAAGTCCGACAGCCGCGTGCTGGCCACGCTGGCCTTCATCGGCTTCGCCATCGTGTTCTTCATGCGCTCGACTTACAACACCGAAGTGGACTTGTGGACGCTGGTGCTGCCGACGCTGCTGCAAGGGATACCGACGGCGCTGTTCTTCGTGCCGCTGACGGCCATCATCCTGTCGGGCTTGCCACCGGAGAAAATTCCAGCGGCGGCGGGCTTGTCCAACTTTGCCCGCGTCTTCATGGGGGCGGCCGGCACCGCCATCGCCAGCACGGCGTGGAACAACCGCACGATCTTGCACCACGCCCGCCTGGCCGAGCAAACCAGCATCAACAATCCGGCCTTCACGGACAGTATCGGCCAGCTGCAAACGGTGCTGGGCCTGACGGCGCAGCAGGCGCAAGCCCGCTTCGAGGTGACGCTCAATTCCCAGGCTTATATGCTGGGCCTGAACGACGTGTTCTGGATGTCGGCCGTGATTTTCATCGCGATCATTCCACTGATCTGGCTGACCAAGCCAGCCAAGGGCCAGGTTTCGGACGCCGCCGCCGCTGCGCACTAAACCTTGACCCGGCCATGCACCTGAAAACCACGCCATCCGTGATGCTGGCGGCCGTCGGCGCGGCGGCCATCCTCAGCGCCTGTGCCGGCCCCGGCTTTCAAGCCGCCACGGCGCCGGCGACATGCTCCGCCGCCAGCTTGCCTGTACCGGCGGCTGGCGACGGCCTCCTCCAGACATCCGGCCGCCCGGCCGAACAACAGCCGCGTGGCGCTTGGTGGCTGGTTTTCAACGATCCGGCATTGACGGCACTTGTGGAACAGGCCGGCGCCGTCAATGCCCACCTCACTGTCGCCGTCGCCCGCGTGGTGGCATCCAGGGCGATCAGCGCCGAGTTGCCCGAACTAGACCTGGCCTCATCCGGCGACGGCGCCCTTCCCCGCCAACCAGGCAGCTTCGCCGCGAGCTACGAGGCCGATCTGCTGCGGCGCGTGGCCGCCGACGCCGCCGCGCCCCGCATCGACGCCGGCGCCGTGCTGCGCGATTATCGTTCTCTGCTGCTGGCCTTGCAGGCCGACGTCGCGCAGTATTACTTTCAGCTCAAAATTATCGATGCCGACAGCGCGGTTCTCGCCGCAACGGAGCAGGCGTCGGACAGCGTCGCGGCGCTGCGCCGCCGGGCCGGGATAGAGCGGGCGATGGCCATCCTGCTGGGCGAACCGGCACGGCGCTTCCGCTTCGTCCCCGCGCCGCTGGGGTCTGAACCGGAGCCGCCGACGGCATCGATACCCGCCGCGCCGCCACCGAACTTGCTGGAACGCCGCCCGGACATCAGCGCGGCGCAATCGGCGATGCAAGCATCGCCCTTCCCCTCCATCAATCCCGACGCCGCCGCGCGCTACCGCAACAGTGTCCTGCTCGCATTGGCGGAGGTGGAAAACAAGCTGGCGGCGATACGCATGCTGGACGGCCGAGCACGGCTAAGCGATGACGACTTGCGAGCCGCCCAACGGTCCGAGCGCTTGGCGCGCTCACGCCACCTCGACGGCCCATCCGGCGACGCGGCCCGGCACGATGCCCGGCGCCATCTGGCAGCGGCGGAGCGCACCGTCAGGCGCTTGCGCGGCGAACGGGCGCTCGCCACGCTGTCCCTGATACGGTCGCTGGGCGGTGGATGGGATGCCGGCGCCAGCCCCTGAAACGCAGCGAAAAATACCCTCCCATCCTCGCTGAGCAATAACATGCATTTATAATGCATGTTTTGCTAAATCGTGACATAATCAGTGCACACCCACCTGTTGCAAACTAGGAGCCCGTCATGAAATCCATACCAGAAAGCGCCGTCCACTACAAAAGCACGCCAGTGTTCACCGAAACCACCGTGCCGGCCGCCCTGCTGCGCAGCCACACGACGGCGGCGGGCACCTGGGGCCGCATCACCATACTGGAGGGGGAGCTGTTGTACCGCATCACCGACGAAACGGTCGCGCCGGAAGAAGTGCTGCTGTCGCCGGCCCGGTTCGGCGTGGTCGAACCGCAGATCAAACATGAAGTCGCGGTGGTCGGACCGGTTCGTTTCCAGGTCGACTTCCACCGCTGACGCAAACAAGGGGCCGGCGCCCCTGCGGCCGGCGCCAGTCCCTCACGGGCGCAAGGTTCAAGCCGGCACGGCGATCCGATGAAATGTCAGCGGCGCCAGGGCCGGCTTGTCCGGCCCGGGCGGCAGCAACATGTCCAGCGTTTGCGCATCGAGCACCGCCAGATAGGCGGACGTGGCCGCGGCCAGGGTGTGCTTCAAGTGGCAGTTCGCCGACAAGGGACAGCTATTGCTGCTCGAATCAAAGCACTCGGCCATGTAAAAATCGGTTTCCGTCGACCGGATGACGGCGCCGACGTTGATCTCGGCAGGCTCCCGCTGCAAGCGCAGGCCGCCATTTCGGCCACGCACCGAGTCCACATAACCGGCCAGACCCAGTTGATGCACCACTTTCATCAAGTGGTTCTTGGAGATCAAATGGGTCTCGGCGATCTCCTGGATCGTGACGAGGCGATCGCGATTCATTCCTAAATGAAGCAGCGTCCTTAGACTATAATCGGTGAAAGCGGTAAGTCTCATGGGTCTCTGACGATCTGGTGAACAGGCTTAAAGATGTATATGTGATGCATCATACCTCAAAAATTTCCGCGTGGCGCACGGTCGCGATTTCTTTTTGAAAGACGTCATGTGGCTGGAAATGCATGATGGAATGAATTGCCACAAAGAATCATCCATAATACATGTTTCAATGAATTACGGTAGACTTATTGAGTTCCCACAGGAAATTTGATAGAGCGAGCTGCCCATGAACACTCCCGATCCGTCGACGCCGGCCCAGGCTCAGCCCATGTCCAGTTGCGACTTGCGCCGCCTGCATCGGCTGGCGATCATGATCGATTCCGTGTCCGACGCCATCGTCACCATCGACGCGCTGGGCATCATCGAATATGTCAACCGTGGCGCGACGGCGCTGTTCGGCTACACGCGCGAGGAGATGCTGGGCCAGAACGTGGCGCTGCTGATGCCGCCGCCCGACAGCGCCCATCACGACCAATACATCGCCGCCTACATCAAAAGCGGGCAATCCCGCGTGATGAACCACAGCCGCAGCGTGATCGGCAAGCGCAAGGGCGGCGACGACGTCGCCATCGATCTCACGTTGGGGCAGATGGTGGAAGACGGGCAGCAGAAATTCACGGCCATACTGAGGGACGTGACGCAATCGCGCCGCCTGCAAAACGAAGCGGCCCTGGCCGAAAAAAGGATGCAGGAAGCCAAGGACCGCGCCGACGAGGCCAACCGCGCCAAGAGCGTTTTCCTGGCCACCATGAGCCATGAAATCCGCACCCCCATGAACGGCGTGCTCGGCTCGCTGGAATTGCTGGGCCTGTCCTCGCTCAGCGCCGACCAGAAAGACACCTTGAGCATCGCCGAGACGTCGGCGCGGGAGCTGCTGCAAATCCTCGACGACATCCTCGACTTTTCCAAGATCGAGGCCGGCCACCTGGCGCTGCGTCACGAAAAAACCTCGCTGCGCGACCACGTCGTCAGCAAGGTTGTCGCCACCTACGCGCCGCTGGCCCTGAAGAAGGGGCTGCAACTGCGAACCCGGGTCGATCCGCGGGTATCGGAGGCGGTCTGCACCGATCCGCTGCGCCTGCGGCAAATCCTGCATAACTTTGTCAGCAACGCCATCAAGTTCACGCTGGCCGGCTTTGTCGAACTGTCGCTCGATGTGCTCGACATATCGGAGGAAAAGCAAAAGCTGCGCTTTACCGTCACCGATACCGGGATCGGCATTTCCGAAGAGAGCCAAAAACGTCTGTTCCGCCCCTTTGTGCAAGCCGAGAACGACACCACCCGGCGCTTCGGCGGCACCGGACTGGGACTGGCCATCTGTGCCGGCTTGTCCGACAGCATGGGCGGCACCATCGAGATGAGCAGTACCGTCGGCGTCGGCACCTCGCTGAGCCTGACCGTGTCGCTGCTCGTGTTCGGCGGCGGCGACCTTACTGAGGATCAGGAGCCCTGCCTGGTCGACCTGGCCGCGCAAGAAGTCGGCGTGGCCCGGCCGTCGGCGCCGCTGCCGACCTTGAAGGAGGCGGTGGCCCGCCAGCAATTGATACTGGTGGTCGACGACCATGCCACCAACCGGACCGTCATCGCGCGGCAGTTGAACAGTCTGGGCTATGTGGCGGAAAGCGCGGCCAACGGCATCGAGGCGATAGACATGCTCGCCTCCGGCAATTTTTCCCTCGTCATCACCGATTGCCAGATGCCGGAAATGGACGGCTACGCCCTCGCCCGCGCAGTCCGGGTGCTCGAAGGCGGCGACAACGGCGATGGCCGCCGGCCCGGCGCGCGGCGCCCCGGCGCCCCCGGTCCGTCGACGCGGCTGCCCATCATCGGCTGCTCGGCCAACGCCTTCGCCAGCGACGTGGCGCTGGCGCTCGAAGCCGGCATGGACGATTATTTAACCAAGCCGACCACCATCGCCTCGCTGGCGGCGATGCTCAAGAAATTCATGCCGCACCAGGGCGCCGTGCTCGACGAGCGGCTGCTGGCCGCCACCTTCGGCAGCGACGAAGGCACGCGCGACGAAGTGCTGGCCGACTTCCTGGCGACGACGCAGGACGACTTCATCGCGCTGCGCCACGCCTGCCAGGAGGATGAATGGGCCGGCGTGGGCTTGCTGGCCCACCGCATCTCCGGCGCCAGCAAGATGGTGGGCGCCACGCGCATGGCCGCCGCCAGCGTCGCGCTGGAACAGCTGCTGCGGAAAATGTCGCCCAGCGCCAGCGCGACGGATAAGCACCACCTCGGCGGCGCCGTCCAAGCCATGGAAGCCGAGCTCGGCGAATTTAAATCGTATCTAGAACAAGGACCTGTTACCCCCTAGAAAACGGGGACAGGAAAAAACATGCCCATCCAACATCTCAATTTCCTCCTGGTCGAAGACCACGATTTCCAGCGCCGCGCCTTGAAACGCATCCTGACCGGTCTGGGCGCCACCCAGATCACGGAGGTGTCCAACGGCAAGGAAGCGCTGCTATCGTTCCAGGGGACGGCGCTTCCTTTCGACATCTGCATCGTCGACCTGAACATGCCGGGCATGGACGGCATGGAGCTGATCCGGCATCTGGCCGAGGCCAAGAGTCCGGTTTCCATCATCCTCGCCAGCGCCCTGGACCGCGCGCTGATCTCGTCGGTCGAAACCATGGCCAGGGCTTACGGCATCACCCTGCTCGGCGCCATCGAAAAACCGGCCACGCCGGCCACGCTGCAACTGATTATCGATCGCTTCAGCCTGCAACGCGGCGCCGGCCAGGTGCGCGCGCGCAGCATCCAGCCCACCGTCGACACCTTGCGCCTGGCGCTGGAGCTGGACCAGTTCGAACCCTATTTCCAGCCCAAGGCCGACCTTAAAACCGGTCTCGTCACCAGCGCCGAAGCGCTGGCCCGCTGGATCCATCCCGAGCTCGGCCTGATACCGCCCGATTCCTTCATCCCGCCGATGGAGGCGCACGGCCTGATCGACCAGGTGACCGAACGCATCGTGACCAAGACCGCCCAGATCTGGCACCAGTGGCACAAGGCGGGCCAGAAGATCGCGGTGTCGATCAATCTGTCGCTGGCGTCGCTGGCCCAGCTGGGCTACGCCGAGCGGCTCATCGCCATCCTCGACAGCGAGCGCATCGAGCCCAATTTCATCGTGTTCGAAGTCACCGAATCGGCGGCGATATCGGACTTGCCGCACACCCTGGAAAACCTGGCGCGCCTGCGCATGAAGGGCTACGGCCTGTCGATCGACGACTATGGCACGGGATATTCGAGCATGCAGCAGCTGCTGCGCCTGCCCTTCTCCGAACTGAAGATGGACCGCTCCTTCGTCACCAACGCCTGCCACGACAGCGCGCAGGTGCTGGTGCTGGGCTCGGGCATCTCGCTGGCGCGGGAGCTGCGTCTGGTGTCGGTGGCCGAGGGCGTCGAAACCGCGGCCGACTGGAAATTGCTGCGCCGCCTGGCATGCGATTATGCCCAGGGCTATCTGATCGGCCGGCCGGTGCCCGGCGGCCAGTTCATCGCCGCCACCGCGGCATGGGCCGAGGCTTACGACGCGCTGCCGCGCGAGGTCAAGGCCGATGCGCTGGCGTCCTGAGCGGTCCGCGCCGCCGACGGCGCCGTGCCCCCTCGCACGGCGCCGCCTTCGGGACGATAGCTGTGCGTATTCCGCTATTGTCGTCATCACGTCTTGCTTTTAAGCATAAACAAGTATACTATCTACCTCATAAATTTCACTTATCAATCCCGGTCGTTACGACCGTTTTTTACACGCATAAACATGTATGTAATTTAGTTGTTAAGACCTTTCCTCACTACAGGAGTAACCATGAAGCAGCACCTTTCCACCCTGCGCAGGTTTGCCGCGCTGGCGACGTTCGCCACCGTCGCCGCCATCACGTCCTCGCAAGCCTGGGCCGCGGTCCGCAAGTACGACATGAATATCGAAGACACCAAGATCACGCTGGTGGAAAAGCAGCAGTACCACACCTTCGCGTTTTCGGGCCAGGTGCCCGGTCCCCTGTTCTACGTCGACGAGGGTGACGACATCGAAGTGACCGTCAACAACGTCACGGCCCTGCCCCACTCCATCCACTGGCACGGCATGCTGCAAAAAGGCACGTGGAAAATGGACGGCATCGCCGGCACCACGCAGGACGCCATCAAGCCGGGCGAAAGCTTCGTCTACAAATTCACCGCCGAGCCGTCCGGCACCATGTGGTACCACTGCCACGTGAACGTGAACGAGCACGTGGTGCTGCGCGGTATGTGGGGCCCCTTCATCGTGCGTCCGAAGAAGCCGACCGCGCTCGAAAAGACCGTCACCAAGGAATTCATCCTGATGCTGTCCGACTGGGATTCCAAATGGGCCGACAAGCCAGGCTTCGGCGGCGTGCCCGGCGACGTCTACGACTATTTCACCATCAACGGCAAATCCTTCCCGGATAACCAGCCGCTGCGCGTCAACAAGGGCGACGTGGTGCGCATGCGCTTCATCGGGGCCGGCGACCTGGTCCACAGCATCCACTTGCACGGCCACGTCATGACGGTGGCCTTCAAGGACGGCTTCCCGCTGGCCTCGCCGTACAAGGCCGACACCCTGATGGTGGGACCGGGCGAACGCTACGACGTCATCTTCACCGCCGACAATCCCGGCCTCTGGATGATGCACGACCACGTCGACTCGCACACCATGAACGGCGACCGTCCCATGGGCGGCATCATGACCGTCCTCGAATACAACGAAGTGAAAAAAGAAGACTTCTACGATTGGAAGAACAAGAAATTTGAGCCGAATTTTTATTACGAGGATTCGCTCAAAAAAGGCCCGGGTATATACACCAATGACGGCTTCAAGGGCCAGGCCGTCCAATAACGTAGGAGTGAATGATGCGATTAAGAACACTGATCGGGGCCCTGGCCCTGGCCGGCACGGCGCTGGGTTGGGGAGTCGGCGGGGCGTCCGCCGCCGACCTGCTGAGCCAGCAATGCGTGGCTTGCCACGCGGTGAGCAAACCGGAAAAGCTGTCCCTGGACCGCCTGTGGGAACGCAAGGCGCCGGACCTGTATTACGCCGGGTCCAAGTTCAACAAGCCCTGGCTGGTGAGCTGGCTGCAAAACCCGACCACCATCCGTGGCGGCGGCGTGATGTACGCCAAGGCCGTCAAGGGTGGCGCCGACCGCACGGTCGACACCATCGACGCGGCCCAGCTGCCGGCGCACCCGAAACTGTCGGCGGCCGACGCGGCCACGGCGGCCGACCTGCTGATGGCGCTCAAGGTGGACGGCCTGGTGCCGGCCGGCGCCTTCAAGAACGAGCCGCCGAGTTCGATGGCCTCGATGCTGTTCTCCAAGCTGCGCGGCTGCACTTCCTGCCACACGGCCAAGGCGGGCGGCGCGCCGACCTCGGGCCCGGAACTGTACACGGCGGGCGACCGCTTGCAGCCCGACTTCGTCCATGCCTACATCAACAATCCGCAAAAGTTTGACGCCCATGTGTGGATGCCGACGCTGGGTCTGACCGATGCCGACATTCAAAAGTTGACCGGCTACGTCAGCACCCTGAAATCGGAGAAGAAATAATGCGCACCGTCCTCAAAAGCGTGTTTCACGCCACCGTCGCCGTCGGCATCGCCCTGTGCGCTTTCGACGCGGCCCAGGCCGAGGAACCGGCCCACGCGGTCAAGTTGTACAACACTTATTGCGTGCAATGCCACGGCATCAACCGCGACGGCAACGGCATCAACAGCGCGGCCATGGCCGTCAAGCCGCGCGACCACACCGACACCAAAGCCATGGGCGACACCCCTGACGAGACCTTGTTCAAGGCCATCAAGGGCGGCGGCCTGGCGGTCGGCAAATCCATTTTAATGCCCAAGTGGGAAGGAGTCCTGAACGACGATGAAGTAAAAGAGCTGGTCACCTATCTGCGGGTCGTGAGCAAAACGACCCCCAAGTAATATCAAAAAATTTCTAGAATCAGGGAACAACATGAAAAAAATTAGCATCAGCGTCGCAGTCGCCATGGCATTGCTCGGCTCGGCCGCCGTCCAGGCCAAAACCGTCAAGATCGAAATGACGGCCAAGGAAGTCGAACTGCCGATCGACAACAAGGGCACCATGTACCGCTCGTGGACCTACGAGGGCATGGTGCCGGGTCCGGTGGTGCACGTGGAAGAAGGCGACGTCGTCGAATTCACCCTGCACAACGACAAGACCAGCAAGAACTCGCATTCGATGGACTTCCACGCCGCCCGCGTCGACGTCGTCAAGGACTTCGAGATGGTCAAGCCCGGCGAGACCGGCGGCTACACCTTCCGCGCCGACTATCCGGGCGTGTTCTACTACCACTGCGGCGCCGATCCGATGATCCAGCACATCGCGCGCGGCATGTACGGCGCCATCATCGTCGATCCGAAGGACAAGAAATCGATCCCGAAACCGGACCGCGAATACGTGTTGATCCAGTCCGAGCTGTACGCCAACCCGGACAACGTGGCCGACATGATGGCCAACAAGTGGACCAATGTGATGTTCAACGGCGGCATCTTCAAGTACGACCCGGTCCACGATCCGGCCGCCACCCGCATGTTGCAGGCCAAGCCGGGCGAACGCACGCGCATCTACTTCATCAACGCCGGTGCCAATGAGTTCTCGTCCTTCCACGCCATCGCCGGCATCTGGGACGCGGTCTACCCTAGCGGCAATCCGAAGAATGTCCTGCACGGCATGCAGAGCTACGTCGTCGGTCCTGGCGACGCGGCCGCGTTCGACATCATTTCCCCGGTCGAAGGCGCCAACGCGCTCGTGACGCACTCGATGCGCCAAGCCCTCACCGGCGGCATCGCGATCTTGCAGTACACCAAAGACGCTGACCCGAAAATGGGCCGCGGCGACAACATCCTCGTGCGCTAACGCATGAAAAATGGCGGGTCCCCGATCCGCCATTTTTCCGACTTTTATATAAAGACTATCATGGGCATCGAACGTAGAAAATTGATCGCGGCCGTAGGCGCAACGATCGTGGCGGCGTCGCTGGCGGGCTTCGGCGCCAGCACATACCTGGGCCACGCGGCGGCCGTCACGGTCAAGCCTAAGGCGCCGCAGGCGGACCTCACGCAGGCGCAATATACGTGTTCGATGCACCCGCAAATTCTGCAAGACCATCCGGGCTACTGCCCCATCTGCAATATGGCGCTGGTCAAGGTGGCCAACGGCGAAATGGTCAGCCACAGCGACATGGTGCACGTCGACCTGGCCACCCAGCAGCGCATGGGCATCGCGCTGGCCACCGCCGGCGTCACCGACATCGGCCGCGCCATCCACGCCTACGCCACCATCGCGCCCGATGAAAGCGGCACGGTGTCGGTCAACCCCCGCGTCGAGGGCTGGCTGCGGCGCGTGTATGTGCAGGGCGTCGGCCAGACCATCCACAAGGGACAGCCCCTGTACGACATTTTTTCACCCGAATTACAGCAGCGGCAACGCGAATACATCGACCTGCTGGCCCGCAAGGATGGCTTGCTGGGCGATAACATGACCATCGTCAGCTCCAATTCGGCCATGGTCGGCAGCCTGTCCAAGGAAAAATTCCGCACCCGCGACCGCCTGCTGTCGGCCGACATGAGCGCCGACCTCATCGAACAACTGGAAAAAAGCCGCCGCGTCATCGACGTGGTCACCGTGCGCGCCAGCCATGACGGCGTGGTCACGGCGCTCGGCATGCACGAAGGCAATTACGTGAACCCCATGCAGCAAATCCTCGCATACGCCAACTACAGCACGGTGTGGGCCGAGATCGCGCTGCTGCCCGACCAGCTCGAATGGATCAAGCAGGGCGACGCGCTCACCCTCCATTCGGGCCTGGACCGGACCACGGCGCAAAACGCGCGCGTCGACCTGGCCACGCTGCAAATCGACGCCCTCACGCGCACGGGAAAACTGCGCCTGCCGCTGAAAAATCCGAACGGCGCCTTCCGTCCCGGCGCCTTCGCCGAGGTCGACATCCACGCCGGCGTGCGGCGGGCGCTGACGATACCGCGCGACGCCGTGATCCGCACCGGCCACGGCAGCTTTGTCGTCGTCGCCGAGCAGGCCAACCATTTCCGCAGCGCCCGCATCGAGCTGGGCCTGGAAAGCGACGACAAGGTGGCCGTGGTGTCCGGCATCAAGGCCGGCGACCGGGTCGTCATCAACGGCCAGTTCATGCTCGACAGCGCGGCCTCCATGCTGGCGCTGCAGGCGCGCCTGGACAGCACCAGCGGCGCCGCGCCGCAGGCCGGGGTCGACATGGCGGCGCAGAAGTCGATGGCGCCTATGGCGGCCATGCCGGCCATGATGGACGGGCACGCCGGCCACGCGCACGCCATGGCGGCGTCGCCATCGAACGCCGGCGGAGGCCGGCCATGATCGCGCGCATCATCGCCTGGTCGATCCGCCACCGCCTGGTCGTGCTGGCGGCCTGCCTGGCGCTGCTGCTGGGCGGCCTGGAGTCGCTCACGCATTTATCGCTCGACGCCCTGCCCGACCTGTCCGACGTCCAGGTCATCGTCAAGACCGACATGCCGGGCCAGTCGCCGCAACTGGTCGAGGACCAGCTCACCTATCCGCTGGCGGCCAGCCTGCTGGCCGTTCCCGGCACCAAGGCGGTGCGCGGCTTTTCGATGTTCGGCGAGTCCTACGTCTACATCATCTTCAAGGATGGCACCGACCTGTACTGGGCCCGTTCGCGCATCCTGGAAAGCCTCAGCCAGGCCGCCGGCAAGCTGCCGGCCGGCGTGGTGCCCACGCTCGGCCCCGATGCCTCCGGCGTCGGCTGGGTGTTCGAATATGCGCTGGTCGACCGCAGCGGCAAGACCGCGCCCGACCGCCTGCGCGCCCTGCAGGATTTCCACCTGAAGCTTGAACTGCAAAGCGTGCCCGGCGTGGCCGAAGTGGCGACCCTGGGCGGCATGGGCCGCCAGTTCCAGATCGAAGCCGATCCGGCGCGGCTGGCCGCCCACGGCGTGGGCATGGACCAGCTGGCGCAGGCGGTGAAAGACGCCAACCAGGCCGGCGGCGGCGCGCCCATCGAAATGGCGCGCGCCGAATACCTGGTGCGCTCGAACGGCTACCTGAACAAGCCGGCCGACTTCGACGACATTCCCATCAACACCGACGGCGGCGTGCTGCGCCTCAAGCAACTGGCGACGGTGACGACGGGACCGCAGGAACGACGCGGCCTCGCCGAGCTCGACGGCAAGGGCGAAGTCGTCGGCGGCATCGTCGTCATGCGCCACGGCGAAAACGCCATGGCCACCATCGCGGCCGTCAAGCTGCGACTGGCCGAGCTCAAGAAAAGCTTGCCGCCCGGCGTGGACATCGTCACCACCTACGACCGCTCCGGACTCATCGAACGCGCCGTGCACACGCTGCGCGACAAGCTGCTGGAAGAATCGATCGCCGTGGCGCTGATCTGCGGCATTTTCCTGTTCCGCCTGCGCTCGGCGCTGGTCGCCATCGTCACCCTGCCGCTGGGCATACTGGCGGCGCTGTGGGTGATGCGCGTGCAGGGCGTGTCGGCCAACATCATGTCGCTGGGCGGCATTGCGATCGCCGTCGGCGCCATGGTCGACGCGGCTATCGTCATGATCGAGAATATGCACCGCCACCTGGAATCGCGCCCCGAGCGCCGGGCCGGCGAAGACATCTGGCCGGTGGTGCAGAAAAGCGCCACCGAAGTCGGTCCGGCCCTGTTCTTTTCCCTGATTATCATCACCGTCTCCTTCCTCCCCGTGTTCACGCTGACCGGCCAGGAAGCGCGCCTGTTCGCCCCGCTGGCCTATACCAAGACCTACGCCATGGCGGCGGCGGCGATGCTGGCCATCACGCTCACGCCGGTACTGATGGGTTATGCGATCAACGGCAAGCTGCCCAGCGAGTCGGCCAACCCCATCAACCGCGCGCTCAAGCGCCTGTATAGTCCGGTGCTGCGCGGCGCCCTGAACCGGCCCAAAACCACGGTGGCGCTGGCCCTGCTGCTGCTGGCGACGGCCGTCATACCGGCGCAGCGCATCGGCACCGAATTCATGCCGCCACTCGACGAGGGCGATGTGCTCTACATGCCCACCACGCTGCCGGCGATCTCGGCGGCGGAGGCGGCCGACCTGCTGCAAAGAACGGACGCCCTCATCGCGGCCATGCCGGAAGTGGCGCGCGTGTTCGGCAAGGCCGGCCGCTCCGACAGCGCGACCGACCCGGCGCCGCTGTCGATGCTGGAAACGACCATCATGCTGAAACCGAAAAAGGACTGGCCCGCCGGCGCCAGCCGCAACAACGCCGAGCTGATCCAGAAAATGGACAGCGCAGTCCACCTGGCCGGGCTGACCAATTCCTGGGGCTTCCCCATCAAGACCCGGATCGACATGCTGTCGACCGGCGTGCGCAGCGCGCTGGGCATCAAGCTGAGCGGTCCCAGCCTGGCGGTGCTCGATGCCCAGGCCCACCAGGTCGAAACCATGTTGCGCGACCTGCCCGGCACGCGCTCGGTGTTCGCCGACCGCGTGCAGTCGGGCCGCTACATCGACATCGACGTGGTGCGCGACGCCGCCGCCCGTTACGGCATTTCAGTGGCCGACATCCAGCGCGCGGTGCAGAACGCGCTCGGCGGCGAAAGCATCACCACCGTCATCGACGGCCGCGAACGCTATCCGGTGACGCTGCGCTTCCCGCGCGGCTTGCGCGACGGCCTGGCCGGGCTGGAAGAAATCCGCCTCAAGGGCAGCGGCGGCGCGGTCGTGCCGCTGCGCGAAGTGGCCCGGGTGGGCGTGACCGACGGCCCGACCGAGATCAAGAGCGAAAACGCGCGCCCGGTCTCCTACGTCTACGTCGACATCGAAGGCAGCGATGCCGGCGCCTACCTGGCCTCGGCGCAAAAACTGCTCGACGAGCATCTGGTGCTGGAACCCGGCTACACCCTGAGCTGGCAGGGCCAGTACATGAATTTCAAGGATGGCAAGCTGCGCCTGTGGAGCGCCATCGCCATGACGCTGCTGCTGGTGTCGGCGCTGCTGTACGCCCACTTCCGCAACGTCGGCAAGGTCGCCCTGGTGCTGTCCTGCCTGCCATTTTCCGTGATCGGCGGCCTGTGGCTGACGTATCTGCTGGGCTACCAGTTGTCGGTGGCGGTCGTGATCGGCCTCATCGCGCTGGCCGGCGTGGCGACCGAATTCGGCATCGTGATGTTGCTGTATCTGGATCAGGCGCTGCAGGAACACCCTGACGACACGCTGGCGGCCATCATGTCCGGCGCGCTGCTGCGTTTGCGGCCGAAAGCCATGACGGTCGCCGTCATCCTCGGCGGCCTGCTGCCGGTGATGCTATCGGACGACGCCGGCGCCGACGTCATGAAGCGCATCGCCGCGCCGCTGATCGGCGGCATGGTGACGGCGCCGCTGTTCTCGCTCATCGTCATCCCCTCGATTTACTGGCTGATGCAGCGCAGGCGACAGCCGGCGGCGGTGCCAGTGGCGGTGGCTGGAGTAGCGCCATGAAGACCGTCCTCAACCTGCTGCGCTCGATGCGCTTTGCGATCGCCATTTTGACGGTCGTGGCGGTCGCCTCGACCATCGGCTCGGTGCTGGAACAGTCGCAGCCGGCCGTCGTCTACGTCAGCCATTACGGCGAATTCTGGGCCGCGTTTTTTGCGCTGTGCGGCCTGACCGAGGTCTACCACGCCTTCTGGTTCTTCGTGCTGCTGGCCTTCATGGCGACGTCGACGCTGCTGTGCCTGTGGCAAAACACGCCGTCCATGATCCGCGACATCCGTTCCTTCCGCGAAAACAAGAGCCTGGCCAGCCTGAAAAATCTGCCGCAGCACCGGCAGATCGACACCGGCCGCGGCGGCGAGCTGCGGCCGCCGCTGGAAGGCTACCTCAAGTCCCAGGGCTTCCGCTTCAAGCTGGTGCTGACAGCGGAAAGCTATCTGATCGCGGCCCGCAGCGGCAGTTCGCGGCGCGTCGGCTATCTGCTGGTCCACGGCGCGATGGTGTTGATTTGCATCGGCGGCCTGGTCGATGGCAACCCCATCCTGCGCTACCGGCTGTGGGCCGGCACGCTGCGCCCGGAAACGCGCGATCTGGCGGCCGACCAGGTGCCGGCGCTGAGCCGCCTGCCGGCCGACGGCGGCTCCTACCGCGCCAGCATGAATATTCCCGAAGGCGAAACGATGAACACGGCGCTGCTGCAAATCGGCGACGGTTATCTTCAGCAACCGCTGCCGTTCTCGGTGCGCCTGAAACAATTTCGGATAGAGCACCACCCCAACGGCCAGCCCAAGGATTTCGCCAGCGACATCGACATCATCGACGGCGACCGGACCGTGCCGGTGAGCCTGCACGTCAACCACCCCTACACCTACAAGGGCGTGACGCTGTTCCAGTCCGGCTTCGCCGACGGCGGCAGCAAAGTGGCGCTGAAAATATCGTCCATCAGCGCCGCCAGCCCGACGTCGGACACCACGGTCGGCGGCGCGGTCGGCGCCGGCGCCGCGCTGCTGCTCAACGGCCAGCCCTTTACGCTGGAGTTCACGGAACTGCGCACGCTCAACGTCTTCCCCAACGAGGCGGTGGCGGCGGCGACCTGGGGCTCCCACAGCAAGCCGGGCGACCGCTTCCGCAATCTGGGACCGTCCATCGCGTTCCGGCTGCGCGACCAGGCCGGCCAGGCCGAGGAGTGGAACGTCTATCAACACCCGGTGACGATGGAGGGCGCGTCCTACGTGCTGATGGGCAAGCGCGGGCCCCAGCAAAGCGCGCTGCGCTACGTGCACTTCCCCGCCGACGGCCAGGGCGGCCTGGCGCTGTATCGGCACATCGCCCGCGCGATCAACGATCCGCAGGCGCGCATCCGGGCGGCGCGGGCGGTGGCGGCCAATGCGGCCGACCGGCAAGTGGCCGCCGCGCTGGAGTCGACCACGGCCAAATTGTTGACGGCGTTTTCCCAGGGCGGCTATCGGACGCTGGCGGCCATGGTCCCGGCCTCGGCCGGCCAGCAACAGCAGATGAAAATCGGCGCGCTCTACCTGGATTTGCTGCAACGGGCGATCAAGGTGTGGGCCGAGGAGCAGCCCGGCATGACGGCGCCCGGATCGCATTTTGAACACGATGTTCTGGACGCCTACAACGACGCGCTGGAAGCGAAGATGTCGTTTTTAATCGAGCTCGCCAGCTTTGAACAGCACAACGCGACCGGCCTGCAAGTGACGCACGCGCCGGGGGCGCTGCTGGTCTACCTCGGTTCGGCGCTGCTGGCGCTGGGCGTGATCACCATGTATTTCGTACGCGAGCGCCGCATGTGGATCCACGTGGATACAGAAAAACGCAGCCTGCTGTTGGCCTTCAGCGCCAACCGGGACGGGCCGGCCTTGCAGGGCGAGTTCGACCTGCATGCCGCCGAAGTCGAGAAAATCGCGGCCGCCCCTCCATCGCCGCACCCTATGTTTACCCTATCTTAAGAGGTGATTTCATGTCCAACACAATTGCCCGGCCACTCGCGCCGGCCTTCACCGCGCCAGGCGGTATTTCGCCGTTCGTGCGCAACAGCGCCTACCTGGCCTTGTTGTCCGGTGCCACCATTTATGCCTGGACATTATTTTCCAGCTCACTCGACCTGTTCGACCAGGCCATCTTATTCGGCGGCGCCATAGGCTTGGGCTGGATCGCCCTCCTCTGGCCGGCGTTGCAAGGATTGTCGCTCGCCGCCGGCGCGCTGGCCATCGCCGGCATCCACG
>NZ_JANXMI010000137.1 GCF_025354735.1 Rugamonas sp. | reverse complement strand
AGCGCGATCAGGCGCCGGCACAGCTCGACCATCGGGCGGCTGCCCTTGCGGCGTTCGATGCGGCCGCAAAACAGCACGTCGATATCCTTGTCGACCATGGCGTCGGGCACGAAGCGGTCGATGTCGACGCCGTTGGGGATGATGGCCATGGGTCCGCGGTAGCCGTAGCGCAGCACTTCCTGCCTGCCCTGCTCGGACAGGGTGATGACGCTGCGCACGCGGCGGAAGATGAAGTGTTCCATGCGGAACTTGATCCACAGCGACAGCGCGCTCCACTGGCCCTGGAACAGCGGCTGCTCGTAATAGCGGCCGGACATGCCGAGATAGGTGGTGTGGGCCGTCAGCAGCACCGGGACTTCGCGCGGCAGCAGCAGACCGGGGATCAGCGGCGGAAAGTGGAAGTTGACGGCGCTGATGCGTCCCTGCGCGTACCAGGTTCGCAGCAGCTTGCGCACTTTCAGACTCCACTCGATCAGGCTAAAACGGTTCGAGGTAAACGCGATGTGGACGATTTCCACGCCGCGATAGCTGCGCTGGTCGCGCAGTTCGTCGCCGGTGACGAGAATCACGCCCGGATGGTCGGGCGGCAAATTGGCGAGGAAGGAATCGAGGTAGCGGGCGATCCCGCCGACGCCGTAAAACTGCGGATAGACGATGGCGATCATGGCGCGCCCCCCAGCAGCAGGCGCAGCTCGCCCACCAGGCGCTCCCAGCTGAAGGCGGCGATGACGCGGGCGCGCGCCTGCTGTTCGATGCGGCGCATGCGCTCGGGCGCGGCCAGCAGCGCCGTCACGGCCGCGACGATGGCGGCGGCGTCGTCGGGCGCCACCAGCACGCCGGTTTCGCCGTCGCGCACCAGCTCGGGCACGCCGCCGACGGCGGTGCTGACCAGGCAGGTGCCCGAGGCCATCGCCTCCAGCACCACCAGCGGACAGGGGTCTTGCCACACCGACGGCACGACGATGATGTCGGCCGCCGCGTACAGGTATTTGAGTTGCTCGTGCGGCAAAAAGCCGGTGAAGATGATGGCGTCCTTGACCGGCGCCGCCAGCGCCACCAGCTCGCGCATATACGGCGTGGTGGCCGCGCCCTGGAAGAAGGAGGAGCCGGCGATCACCAGCCGGGTCGCGGGATGGTCGCGGTGCAGCGTCTTGAAGGCGTCGATCAGCACGTGCACGCCCTTGATCCCGGCCAGGCGGCCGACGTAGAGCAGGTAGCGCAGCGCCGGGTCGAAGGGCAGCACCGGCCGCAGCCGCGCGGCCGCCTCCTCGCCGTAGGGCTTGAAGATGGCGGGCTCGGTCGCGTTCAACAGCACGGTGAACTTGTCGGCGTATTCGGGGAACAGGCGCAGCGCGCGGCGGCGGATATAGTCGCTGACGCAGATGACCTGGTCGGTCCTGGCCAGCGCGCGCCGGTAGAACGGGCGCAGCAGCGCCATCGACAGGTGGTCGTTATGCATGTGCAGCACCAGCTTCTGGCCGGGCCGCTTGTCGATGAAGAACAGCAGATTCGGTTCGTTCTGGACGTTGATGATGTCGACCTCCATGGCGCGCAGCAGCGCGCCGGCGCGGCGGCCGTAGGAATAGACGTTCTGGATCTTGGCCAGGTAGCGCAGCGGATTGCGCCACGTCACCCTGTCCTTGAGGCGGGCGAAGAATTTTTCCGTACGGGTCCAGGGGATGGCGACATGGGTTAGGCCATCGTGGCCGGCCTCAGCCCCCCCCACCTCGCCGGCCGGGCGCGACAGCACCGTGACCCGGGTCTGCGGACCGCTCAGGCGCTGGAACGCTTCCTGCACCCAGTGTTCGACGGCGCCGCCCTGCACCGGCGGCACAGGCAACAACTCGGGAACGACAACGGCGATAACAAGCACTACTCTCTCCTTCAAGGCAAAAATCGGATGGCGGCCGCGCTAGGCCGCCAGATAGCGCAGGTGGGCGGCGGCGATGTGCGGCCACTGGTATTTGGCGCCGTTGGCCTTGAGCTCGGCGACATAGCTGTCGTAGCCGTCGCGCATCTGGACGATGGCTTGCGCCAGCGCGGCGGCCGGATCGGCGCCGGCCAGCACGATGCCGGACCAGTCGCGCAGCGTTTCGGCGAAGTCGCCGATGTCGGTGGCGAGGATGGGACGGTCGAAGGCCATGGCCAGCTTGATGACGCCGCTCGTCGTCCCCTCCAGGTAGGGCAAGGCCACGGCATGGGCCGCCGTGAAATAATATTGCACGCGCTCGAAGGGGACCTGCGTGTCGTGCAGGACGACGTTGGGCGCGCCGGCGTAGCGGTCCAGCTCGGCGGACACGGCGGCCGGCATGCCGCCGCCGCGCCCGCCGGCCACGACGAATTTGATGCGCGGCTCGTGGCGCAGCAGCGCGCTGGCGCGCAGGAATTCGAGTATGCCCTTGCGCACGTCGATGTGGCCGAAGAACAGCACGGTGAAATCGTCGGCGTCCAGCTGCGGCAGCTGGCGCAGCGCGTCGGCCCGGGTCAGCGGCGCCAGGCGGAAGATGTCGTAGATCCCGTGCGGCACCACCAGCGGCGCCGTCGTCACGCCCATCTCGCGCAAGCCCTGGGCGGCGCGGTCGGAGTGCACCACCAGGCGCTCGAAGCGGCGGTAAAACGCGGCGCAAAAAGCCCGGCTCCACCTCCTGGGGTCGTGCGGCAGCAGGTCGTGCACGGTGAGCGCGGTGCGGATGCCGGCCAGGCGCAGTAGCGCGATCAGCGGCGCTTCCAGCAGCGGCCACTTGAGCCAGGACTGGAACAGCACGACGTCGGGCTTTTCCCTCAGCGTATAGGCGATGAAGCGCAGCAGGTCGAGCGGATACAGCAGCGTGCGGCGGAACACGCGGTGGCAGCGGAACGCCACCTGGTAGCGCGCCGGATCATAGCTGCGGGCCGTCACCAAGGTGACGTCGGCCAGCGCGTCGAGCGCGCGGCACAGCGAGACGGCGTAGTCGGTGATGCCGCTGTCGCCGGAAAAAGAGACGACGTGGATGCGCAGCGCTGAACGAACGGGAGCGGAGTCGGGAACGGAATCGGGAACGGAGTCGGAAGCGGTCATGGACGGACGGGCGGCGCCATCAGGGCGCGCGTTTTTGATGGTTCAGACCGGACGGCGGCAATCCCAGCATGGCGATCAGCGACCACTTGATTTCAAAAAAGTCGCGCCGCAGCAGCGCCCGCGCCATTTCCAGCAGCATGTTCAGATACAGCAACGGCAGCCGCGCGGCGTAAAAGCGGCGCATGAACTTGATGCGGTTGCGCTGTAAATAATACAGGGCCACGGCGGAAATCTTGCCGCGCCCGGCGGTGCCGATGGAGCCGCCCTCCTTGTGGTAGACCACGCTGAGCGGGGCATAGGCGAGGCGGTAGCGGCCGGCGGCCCGGCGGGCCCAGTCGAATTCCTCGTAGTAGAGGAAATAATCCTCGGCCATCAGCCCGACGTCGCGCAGGAAGGACCTACTCAACATCATCGAAGCGCCGTTCACATAGGCCAGCTGGCGTTCGACGGCGGCGCCGTCGATGGCGGCGGCGGCTGGCTGGTCGGCGCCGACCGGCATGGCGCGGCAGCGCAGCGCCCGGTAGCTGCTGCCGCCCAGGGCCTGCACCCGCTGCGGTGCGTAATAGTGGCGCAGCGTGGAGCCGCAGATGCCGGCGCCGGGGTCGGCCCGCAGGTGTTCGACGAGGCGGCGCAGCGCGTCCGCCTCGATGACGGTGTCGTTGTTGAGCAGCCAGAAGTATTCGTTGCGCGGATCGGCCAGCGCGTGGCGCAGGCCGACGTTGTTGCCGCCGGCGAAACCGAGGTTGGCGCCGGTGGCGATCAGCGTCAGCGCGGCCGTTTCACTGTCGGCATCGGCGCCCGTCTCCGCCCTATCCCGCTCGGCGGCGGCGCGGTCCAGTTCGATGTAGCGCAGCGGCCTGGCCAGCGCCGTGCCGCGCAGGCGGTCGAAGGCCGGGGTGGCGGCGCCGGCCGCCAGCGTGCCGTCGGCCCAGGCCTTGATGCGCTCCAGCGAGCCGTCGCTGGAGGCGTTGTCGCAGACCACCACCCGGAAATTCGGGTAGTCGCTGCGCAACACGCTCTCCAGGCATTCCACCGTATCCCGCCAGCCGTTCCAGTTCAGCAGAACGACGCAGACGCCGGCGCTGTCATGCATGGCCGACGGCGTCGCGCGACTGCTGCATATGCTCCTTGAGTACGATCAGGATGGCGAAGCCGACGAAGACGAAGGTCAGGTTCTTGTCGATCGACAGCACGGTCTTGGTCACCAGCACGCCGAGGATGGACAAGCCCAGCATGCCGCCCAGTATCCGCGTCTCGTCCGGTCCCTGGGTGAAGTACATGCGCACGCCCATCCAGCAGAAACCGGCCGTGAACAAGATGTACAGGGCGGCGCCGGGCAGGCCGGAATCGAGCGCCAGCGTCAGGTAGTAATTGTCGACCGACATGCGGCCGCGCGAGGACTTGAAGCCCAGCTCACCATTGCCGACGCCGACGCCATAGCCGAGCAGCGGTTCTTTCTGGATCTTCGGCACGGCGGCGCGCATTTGCAGCAAACGGCTGGTACTGCTGCCGCGCTCGCCGCCATTGCGTCCCTGGATCAGCTGGGTGACCACCGAGGCCGAGGCCAGCGTGCCCATCACCAGCGCGATCAGGGCCAGGATGGAGAAAAACGCCTTCAGCGACATATTGCCGTCCTGGACGTTACGCAGGAAATACAGGCCGGACGACAGCACCATGATGGCGCCGCCGGTCAGGATGGCGGAGCGCGTGCCGGACATCAGGATCACGCCGAACAGCAGGGGCACGCCCACCAAGCAAGCCAGGCGCACGCTCTTGCGCGCCGCCGTCATGGCGCCGAAGGTCACCAAGGGCAGCATGAAGACCACGTATTCGGCCAGCACCATCGGGTGCTCGAAGGTCGCTTGCACGCGGTTGCCGCCGTCGCGCAATTTATCGGCCAGCACGGCGGCCTGCATGTCGGCGTAGTCGGCGTTGGCCGGCACCAGCTTGGCGAACAGATTGTGGCCGGCGAAATGTTCGGCGACCGACACCAGCACGATGCCGAGGGCGGCGTAGACCAGCAGCATGACGAGGCGGCGGGCGGCGCCGGTGTCGCGCAGGGCGGCCAGCGTGACGTAGAAGGCCAGGTAGTAATAAATGGCTTCCCATACGAACTGGACCAGCGACGGTATCGGGAACGGCGACGCGCCGGCCGAGATCAGCCGCCACGCCATGTACAGCATCAGCACCGTCAGTTGCCAGCCGCCCAGGCGGATCCGGCTCCAGAAGCGCGCGCCCATGACCGACGACGACATCACCTTGTAGACCCACAGCATGGCGATGCCCATCATCAAGAGACGCTTGGGGTCGAGGCTGGGCAAGCCGTGGAAGGAGAAGAACACATAGGGCGGCCAGAAGATCGAGATCATCAGCGCCAACAGCAGCAGGTGGTTGAGCCACAGGCCGGGATCGCCCTTTTGCTTGGGCGCCGACCAGATCACCGAGAAAAACAGCGGCACCAGCATCACCACCACCAGCCGGGCGGCGATGGAGGGGTCGATGCCGGTGACGGCGCCGACGAAGAACGCCGACAGGATGATGACCAGAAGGCCGCCGATGAGCGCAGCCCAGGCCGCGATTTTGCCGCGCTGTGGTCTGCTGTGCGAGGAATAGCTTGCCATTAGTTGTTACCTGTTTTTTTACTTGTTAATGTCAGGCGCTTGACCATGCCCAGGAAATTCCTGGCATTGGCCACCACCCCCCCCATGCTGGCAGTGCGCAACAGGCGCAGTTGCCGATACCGTGGCGTCGCCCGCCCCATGACCCTCAGGGCCATCAGGCGCGACCAGACCATTTCCTTGCGATTGCGCTGGTAAGGCTGCATTTTGGCGATCTCGGCCACCGGCAAGGCTTGCATCGCCAGGTAGCCGGCCGCCACGCAGGCATGCAGCAGCGCCTCGCCGTGATCGTTGCGCGACAGGATCAGGCTGCGGCCCTGCTGCTCGCTGAAATCGGGATAGCCGTCCTTGCCGTACCAGGCGTCGGCACAGACGACGTCGGCGAACTCGCCGGTGCCGTCGGGACAGATCTTGCACCGCGCCTGCAAGTGGCGGTTCAAGATCGTGCCCCACGACGTAGCATAGTCGATCTCGCTCACCTTGCCATCGTGGGTTTCGACCCGCGTCATGCCGGGCCAGCCGTTGCCGCGATAGGCGAAGCGGCGCACGTCCCGGCGCGCCACGCCGACGCGGTCGAGGATGGCGTACGTGCCTTCCATGCTGGGCACGCCGGCGCACATGAAGGACAGCATATAGGCCACCTTCTCGGCCACCAGCGGCTGGTGGCGCGCGTACTGGCGCAGCGCCGCCACGTCGCAGGGCTTGCCGACGAAGGCGAAGCGGCCCGGCTGTGCCAGCAGCGCGTCGATGCCGCTCAGCGGCGCCGACGGCGCGTAGCGCGAACCGGCCGCGGCCAGCACGTCGGCGCGGTTGCGGCTCAATTTGATTTCATTATGCAAAGGCTCGCTGTCGGAAGCGCCGATGTGCAGCACATAATCGACTTGTCCGGTTTCGAGCAGATAGGCCAGCAGCGCCGACAGCACGCCGCCCGAGGAGCCGGCGTGGCGCAACTGGGCGTCCTCGGCATGGCCGACGCGCACGGCGCGCAGCGGCCCCCACAGCGCATCGTAGGCGACATCGCTGGGCGCGTGGGCCAGGCCTATGCCGGGGCAGACCTGCTCGACCAGGCGCTCTTGCGCGCGCGTGAGCGGTTGCAGCAGCGTCGGGCGCAGATAGCCGGCGCCGTCGAGCGCCATGCGGGCGCTGCCGGCGCTGACCGAGGCGCACAGGCCGCAGCCGGCGCACAGGCCGTCGGCGCTGATTTGCTCAAGCAAGGGCAGCTTGTCCATTTTGTCCACTTAAGGTCCTCAGCGTTTGTTCAACAAAATCCTCATACCGGACCAGCTTGGCGTCCGCGATCACATTGCCGCGGTCGACGGCCAGCTTGAGCGCGTCGCGCTGGTCGAGCGAGCGTATCACCAGATCGTGGATGGTTTGCGTGTCGGCGGCCTTGCAGTCGCCGTAGTGGACGTAGTCGAGCGCGGCGAACAGGCCGTTGAACTTGCGGCTGTAGGCCAGCGGCACCACCGGCACGCCGCTGGAAAAGGCGGCGATGCAGGCGTGCATGCGGGCGCCCGTGAAAAAGTCCATGCCGGAAATGAAGGACTTGGCTTCGCCCGGCGAGCCGAAACGCGGCGCCAGGCGCAGGGCCGGATATTGCTCCTGCAATTGCTGCGAGACGCGGTAATCGTCCTCCACCGGCAGCGAATCGGCCAGCACGTGGGGCACCAGCCACACCGTGCAATCGCCGCGCGCCAGCAGGGTCTGGATCAACTGGTGGATCAACGCTGGGTAGTCGACGCTCAGGCCCAGCTCGTTGGCGCCCGTGTAGCCGCCGTTGAACAGCAGGCCGGACACGTTGATGCCGACGGCCAGCGGGCCCGGCGTTTTCGGCGGGCGCTGGAACGGCAGGCGGAAGGCGACGTCAACCACCTGGTCGGCCTTGGCGCTCAGGCCGTTCTCGCGCAGGTAGTCGAAGGACAGGCCGTCGCGCGCGAAGATGCGGCTGCAACGGCGCATCACGGCGTTGGCCAGCAGGCGGCTGCCGCGGCGCTCGAACGGGCCTATGGTTTGCGGGCTGAGGATCAGCGGGCGGCGGCGGAACAGCGCCACCAGCTTGCCGAAGGTCAGCATGCGCAGGCGGCGGGTGCCGTAGATGTCGGTGAAGCTGTCGCCTTCGCCGATGTCGAACACGACGTCGCACTCGCCGATCTGGCGCGGGAACGGCGAAATGCCGGCCAGCGTGCGCTTGATCGAAATCGGCACGCCGCGTTCGATGGCGCCATCGCCGGCGAAGTAATTCTTGCTGCCGTCGGTGCCGAACACGCGGAAGCGCACGGCCACGCCGGCCCGCGCGGCCGCCTGGCGGATGATGGCGATCTGCGATTCCGTCAACGCACCGACGCCGAGGTTATCCGAGGTCGTCGAGTGCCAAAGTAAGCCGATAAGTAGCATGTTTTAAGTCTTCAATAAAAATAAGGCCGCCGCCAGCACGCAGCCGGCCAGCGCGCCGCTGCCAGGGCTGAAGCCGGTCGGGATGTTTCTCAACAACAAAGTCGCCGTGTACAGCAGCAACAAGGCCATGGCCGTCAGCGACAGCGACATCAGCATGCCGCTCAGGCCGAAGTGGGCGATCAGGGCCGGCGCGCTGCCCAGCAGCACGGCCAGCGCCACGATCTGGGCCCACACCCGTATGCTCTGCGATCCGGTGGCCGTCAGCAGCACACCTTGCGAGGCGGCCACGTAGCGCAGCAGCATCAGCAGGCCGATATAGGGCCACAGCGGCGTGAGCGCCTGGTATTTGACGCCATACAGCACCGCCGTCACGGGGCCGCCCAGCAGCGCGAAGCCGCACCAGCCGGCCACGCCGAGGCCCAGCATCTGGAAATTGAGCTTGCCGGCGATCTTGGCGAGCTGTTCGCGCTGGTTCAACTGGCCGGCGATGGCCGGCAGGTAGACGTTGGCCAGCACCGGCGAAAACTGCATGGCGCCCTGTAAAAAACGCATGCCGGCCTGGTACACGCCGACGCTGGCCGGACCCAGGTAGTGGTTGATGATCAGGGTGTCGACTTGCTGGAAAAAACTGCCGAAGCCGGCGTCGACCGCGTAGGCGAAGCTGGTGCGCAGCGTGGCCAGGCCGCTGGACGGCGTGTGGCCGCGCAGCGCGATGGGCGCGACGCGCCGGCGCAGCGCGCGCCACGACCAGACCATGCCGACCAGGCGCGAGACGACGAAACCGGCGGCCAGCGTCAACAGGCTGCAACCGAGGCTGGCCATGCCGCACAGCAAAGCGAAGTGCAGCACCGAGCTGGCGGTGGCGATCTTGGTTTCTTCGTGAAACTTGCCGACGCCGCGAAAGGCGACCAGGAAGAACTCGCCGAAGGAAGCCAGTATGGCCGACAGGAACAGCAGGCCGAAGATGGGCAGGTCGGGCAGGCGCTGCGGCCATGCCACGAAATACAGCGCGCTCAGCCCGAGCATCGGCAGCAACAACAGCAGGCGCGCGTACAGCACCCGGCCCATGATGCGGCCGACGTCGGCCGGGTCGCGGCCGATTTCGCGCAACATCTGCGGGGCGAAGCCATAATCGAGCAGCAACAGGAACAGCGTCGACAGCGTGAAGTTATAGAAAAAACGCCCGAACTCCTCCGGTCCGTACAAGCGCGCCAGCGCGATGAACAAGACCATGGACGAGAGCAGGCGCACCGCCGTCGAGGCCGCCATAAAACCGGTATTTTTAATCATGCCTAGTCGCTACATCCCAGAAATATCGAGCTGCCCGCGCGGACGCCGCCGCCCGTCGCCACCGGGCCGGATGGCATGCCTCCGTCCCGCAGCCCACTTGTACGCGACCGTTTATAAGGGCATCGAACCGATCAGCCTGGCCCGGCCATCCTTGCTCACGCCGGCCAACATGTCGGCGATAAAATGCTGCTGCAACTGGTAGGCGCCGGCCGCTTCGTTGTCGATGGACGAGACGCGCACCAGCATGCCGTCGGGCACGTTGCCGGTGAAGCCGTAACGCAGCTGCTGCAAGCGCTGGCTCATGCCAGGATTGATGGCCCGGTCGCCCACCGTGATCCAGTAGGTGATCGGTTCGTTGCGCGCGCCCTGCACCGCCACCAGCCGCCGCACCGGCAGCGTGCCGAAGGCGGTCGGCAAGGCGCCGACGTTGTTGCTCGTCACATTGAAACCCTGGGCCACGTAGCACAGCTCCGGCCGGTGCACGGCCATGTTGTCGCTCTGGTCGCCGCCATAGGCGATCGACAGCATGATGCGCTCGCCCTTGCTGTCGATATAAGTGCGCGACAGGGTCTGGTTGTAAATCATGTTGAGGCGGGCCTGGGTGCTGGGGTCGACCTTGAGCGGCACGATGCTGTTGTCCTCGGTCCAGTCGCCAAAGCGCAGCGGGATCATGGTTTCGAGGTCGAAGCGGCCTTTTTGGTCGGCCATCTTGTGGGTCGGCTTGAGCGCCTGCGTGACGGCGCTGGTGACGACCATGGACAAACCCAGCACGATGCTGGCGACGGTGGAGCGGTTCATAGCGCCTCCTTGGGCAGGGCCGCGGCCTGGCGTTTCTTGGCGAACCATTGCAACAGCGTGTCCAGGGCCAGGATCAGGGACAGCGCGCTGACGAACAGGACCATGCCGGCGAAGCCGTGCAGGAAGCCCTGGCCGGCGGCGTCGCCGAAGTAATAGGTAATCAGTACCAGCACGATCACGCGGATCACGTTGGCGGTGAAGGAAATCGGAATGATCAGCAGGCCCAGCAGCACGTTGCGGAACACCAGCGTGGTGCGCACCACATTCAGGTACAGCAGGCCCAGCGCTTCCAGCGTCAGCAGCGTCTGCAGGCCGGCGCAGGCGTCGGCCACCAGCAGCTGGTATTGGCCGATCTGCAAGATCACGCCGCTGCGGGCGATGGGATAGTCGAAGGCGTATAGCAGTTGTTCCGTCACATAGGAGACGGCCAGCTTCATCGGCAGCGTCAGTATGCTGACCAGCTCGCCGGGCAGCGGTATCATGAACAGCATGAAGAAGAAGGCGAACCAGTGGGTCTTGAGGGCGCCGGCGCCGCGTTTGACCAGCAGCACGGCGGCGCTGATCCACAGGAAGGAAAAGATTTCGAAGGACAGGATTTGCTGCGATCGTCCGACGATGTAGAACAGGCTGCCCACCAGCAGCAGCAGCCAGCCGGCGCGCGAACCGGGCTGGCCTTCGCTGCGCGTCAGCATGAGCTGCCACTGGCGGCTCAGCAGCCACAGCGACATGGCCAGGATGATGGGTCCGTGGGCCTGTTCCTCGGTCGACCAGGCGCCGCGGAACAGGTCGTACAGCGACGGCAGATACAGCAGCGCCATGCCGGCCGCGATGGGCCACCAGTGGGTCCACCATGGCGGCGACGTGCGCGCCACAGAGGCCTCGCTCAACCCGCTCAGGCCGTCCTGGATCTTCATCAAAAATCGACCATGACCGCGCCGACCACCTTGGCGCCACTGTGGGTCAACTGTTCGGTCATCGCATCGATGTCCGACACCAGCGTTTCGTTCTTGCGCGCCACCAGCAGGACGCCGCCCACGCGCGAGGCGATGGCCAGCGCGTCGGCGCCGGCCGAGAACGGCGGCACGTCGTACAGCACGACGTCGTGGCGCGCTTCGATCTGCTCGGTCATCGCGCGGAACGATGGACGGCTCAGCAACTCTTGCGGGTTGGGCGGCAGCGTGCCGGCGTTGAGCAGCGACAGCGACACGAAGGCGCCGATCTTGTTGCTCGTCGTGTCCAGTTCGGCGCGTCCGGCCAGCGCATCCGACAAGCCCTGGCGCGACGGGCTGTTGAAGATGGTGTGCTGCGACGGATTGCGCAGGTTGGCGTCGACCAGCAGGGTGTTTTCACCGAGCTGGGAGAACACCACGGCCAGGTTGGCGACGAAGGTGCTGACGCCGTCGCCGGGATTGATGCCGGCCACGACCAGCGACTTGTGGCTGGCGAACCAGCGCAGCATCAGCTGGCTGCGCACGGCGCGCAAGATCTCGACCTGCGGGCTGAACGGCTCGTAGGCGGCCACCAGCAGCGGCGAATACTGCGACTCGCCCTTGAGCAGGTAGGGATAGTCGAACTGGCGCGCCAGCACGTGCTGGATGTCGGCTTCGGTGATCAGGCCCAGGCGCTGCGCCGCTTCGCCGAAACGTATGCCCAGTTCTTTTTGCATGCGCAAGACGCGCTCGGCGTTCTCGGGCGTGATTTTCCCCGACTCGAGCAAGAGTCCGCCGATACTGGAGTCCCCGCGCGCGGGAAACGACGGCGTGGAAGTGGAAAGCGCGGAAGGGTTCATGGTGATGTCCATCGGTTAGTTCAAGCGTAAGCGATTAGAGGAAAAGAGCTTTTTGAAGCCGCTCTGGCGACGCGTCGACGCGTTCCAGTCGATCACGCCCAGCACCGGCGCACCGAGCGCCTGCGCCAGGTCGGTGTCGGAACGGATGCGGCGGTTCAGCATCTCGGCCAGCAAGCCGAAGCCCAGGCCCAGCAGGGTGCCGAGGAAGATCGACAGCACCGTGTTCAAGACCAGCTTGGGCGAACTCGGGTCGATCGGCGGCGTGGCCGGGTTCAGCACCGAAATGTCGGACTGGTCGGCCTGGCCTTCGATCGAGGTCTGCGACAGGCGCTGCGAGACGGTGTCGAAGGCGCGCTGGGCGCTTTCCACGTCTTTTTGCAGGGCGCCCATTTCGTCGCGGGTGCGGTTCAGTTCCAGCACCTTGTTCTTTTGCTGCTCGAGCGCGCTGCGCACCGACGCTTCACGCTGTTGCAGGATGGAGGCGTTGTTGCGCACGCTGTTCGACGTGGCGCGCACCTGGCGCTCCAGCTCGGCGCGCATTTTCTCGACCTCGGCCTTGGCGCTCAGGTATTGCGGGTGGTTTTTGTCGAGGCGCTGGCTCACTTCGGCCAGTTTCGATTCCGAGGCGCTGAGCGAGGCGCGCAGGTTCTGGATCAGCGGATTGGCGACGACGTCCGGGGACTCGCCGGACTCGCCGTTGATGGCCATGTGCTGACGCGAATTGGCTTCGGCCACGGCGCCCTGCGCCATCACCAGCTGGGTCGACAGGTCGTTGAGGCGATTCGATTCGACGTCGAGGCGGTTGTCGACGCTGACGATGCCGTGTTCCTGCTGGTATTTCGAGAGCCGGCTCTGGGCCGTTTCGGCGGCGTCGCGCAGCAGCTTGGTCTGTTCATTGAAATAGCCGGAGGCTTTTTTCAGCGGTTCGACGCGCAGCTGGATGCTGACCTTCTGGTATTCATCGGCGAAGGCGTTGGCGACGGCGGCCGCGAATTGCGGATCGCTGCCCTTGAAGCTGATTTCGACGACGCTGCTTTCGCGCGCCGGTTCGATATCGAGCTTTTTCAGCAGCAGGCCGGCCAGCCAGTCGCGCACGGTGCCCTTGCCTTCCGTCGCTTCATTGAATTCGGCGATCACGGCCGGGCTGTTGGCCAGGTGCAGGGAATCGACGACGCGCAGGGCCACGTTCTTGCTGGTGATAATGTCGATCTGGGTCGCCATATAGCCGGGCAACAACTGGCCCGGCATGGTCAAGCCCGTCAGCGGGTCGACGCCCTTGTAATTGAGCAGTACCGACGAGGTCGCTTTATAAGTCTTCGGCAAAATCAGGCTGATGACGACCGTCGTCAGCACGGTGATGAACAGCGTCAGCAAAATGACTTTCTTGCGTGCGCGCAGTATCAAGAGGAACTGGGAAAAATTCATGGTCGGGCTTTCATATCACGGCAATGATGGAACAAACGGCGGGCCGCCAGCGGCGGCGCCGCCGGCGCGATTAAAACAGGCTTTCCTGGACGTAGACGACGTCGTCCATGCGCACCACGTCGTCTTGCTTGGCGCTGATGATTTCGATTTTGCCGCTGGCGTCGCGGCGTTTGATACGGATGCCGCGCTCGGTGCCGCGCGGCGTCAAGCCGCCGCCGGCCGACAGCGCCTGCAAGATCGTCATGTCGCGTTCCAGCCGCACCGGGCCGGGACGTTGCACTTCGCCATAGATGTAGAAGCGCGGCGCGCGTTCGACGTAGATGACGTCGTCGGCCTGCAGGTCGACATCGTGTTGCAGGTCGCCGGCGCGCACCATGTCGAGCAGGTCGATGACTTCGCGCGTGGTCTTGCCGTCGTGCTTGCGCAGCAGCACCAGGGCGTCGCCGCCCTCGGCGCTGACGCCGCCGGCCAGGGCCAGCACTTCCAGCACGCTGCGCTTGCCGTCCACCGGATAGCGGCCGGGACGGTTCACCTGGCCCAGCACGGAAGCCTGCTGGCTCTGCTGCACGGTGACGATGATGTTGACCTGGGCCTGGCGCACGAAGCCGCCGCTTTGCAGCAGGCCGCTCAATTTCTTCTCGGCCTCGGACACGCCCATGCCGCCGACCTTGACGGCGCCGATCAGCGGAAAGGTGATCGAACCCGATTCGGAAATACGGGTTTCCAGCGCCAGGTCGGGATTGTTATAGACGGTCACCTTGATGACGTCGCCCGCGCCCAGCTGCACATCGGCCGCCATCGCGTTCGACAGCGTCAGCGCCATCAGGGTGGCCAGCGCCCACAGTACGAATCGTTTCATGATTGATCTAACCTTTATTTATTGATAGTAATATTGACAGCAAGCTGTTGAAGACAGTGCATCGGTTACTTCAATCCCGCCACGCCGCGGTCGTTGACGCTGGTGGAGGCGGCGCTGGCGGCGGCGGCCGGCGCGGCCGGCGTGGCCGCGCCCGTCGTCGGCGAGTAGTACACGATCTTGGCGGCGCCGCGCAAACGGGCCAGTTCGGCCGCCGCCGCGTCCTTGGTCTTTTTGTTGTATAGGAATTGCTCGATCTGCGGCGCGGCCGTGGCCAGGGCCACCGGACTGTCCTTGATATCGACCAGGTTCATGATGAGGCTGCGTTCGCCTTCGCGCACGATGAAGATCTGGCCCTTGGGCATGGCTTGCAGCTTGCTGGCCATTTCCGGCGGCAGCTCGGCGCTGGCCCGTGCCAGCGCGGCGCGGCCGAACACGACCTTGTGCGCGTCGAGCCAGGCGGCGACGTCGTCGAGCGACTTGAAGCCGTCCATGGCGGCGCTCAGCTCGGGCGTCAAATCCTTGGTCGCCAGCGTCAGCTCGCGCATTTCGAAGCGCTTGTTGTGGATGAAAAATTCAGGGTGCTTGTCGAAATAGTCGCTGACCTCGGCCTTGGTCGGGCGCGCGGTGGCGCCGACGCGCTTTTGCATATACGCCTGGGCGATGATGAGGGCCTTGGCGCGCTCGATGGCTTGCACCACGACCGGGTCGCGGTCGAGCTTTTGCTTGCCGGCCTCGTCGAGCGCCAGCTGGCGGTCGACCAGCGATTCGAGCAACTGCTTGCTGGCGGCGTCGTGCTGGGCCTGCGGCACGTTGGCGCGCTGCAATTCTTCATTCAGTTGCAACACGGTGATGTCGTTGCCGTTCACGCTGGCCAGGGCCTGGCCCGGCTTCTTGTCCTTGCTGCCGCAGGCGCTCAGCGCCGTCGCGGCCACCAACACCAACACCCAGCCGGCCAGGCGCGTCGCGCGCCGGCCATTGCCGTTGTTCTTACCCATGCCATTGCCACCTTGCAGTCCCGGTGCTGCGATATCGAATTGATTCAAAATAAGATCCTTTTTATATATTCGTCCATGCAGGCGCATCCCACCACCGAGCCGGTTTTCACGGCGCTAGCAGTATGGCCTCTGCAATTGCAATTGTCAATAACATAAATATGTTGATGAAGTAATAAAACAAAATGCCTGCAAAAAACCTGCCACCACACTTACCCTACCTTAGCTTTATATCGCTTGTCTAGTGAGCGTTATGACGCGCCAGTACCACCCGTATCGTGCGCATGATGATCCACACATCGAGCCACAGCGACCAGTTGCGCAGATAGTCGAGGTCGTAGGAAATGCGCGCCTCCATCTTGTCCAGCGTCTCGGTCTCGCCGCGCAGGCCGTTCACCTGGGCCCAGCCGGTAATGCCGGGCTTGACCTTATGGCGCAACATATAGCCCTTAATCAACTTGCGATACTGCTCGTTGTGCGCCACCGCGTGGGGTCGCGGCCCGACGATGCTCATGCGCCCTTGCAGCACGTTGATGAACTGGGGCAACTCGTCGAGCGAGGTGACGCGCAGGAAGCCGCCGATGGACGTCATCCGGCTATCGTTCTTGGTCGCCTGCACCACATGGTCGCCATCCTCGACCACGTTCATGGTGCGGAATTTGTAGACCACGATTTCCTCGCCGTACAGGCCGTAGCGGCGCTGGCGGAAAATCACCGGCCCCGGCGAGGTCAGCTTGACCGCCAGCGCGATGAGCAGCATCAGCGGCATCAGCATGATCTGGATCAGCAGGCCGAGCACGATGTCGCTGGCGCGCTTGACCATGCTGTTGAAGCCCGTGAACGGACTTTCGCAGATGGCGATCACCGGCATGCCGCCGACGTTGTCGAAGCGCGCCTGCATCAGGTCGAAGACGTAGATATCGGGCAGGAAATACACCGACGCCGTGGTGTCCTGCAACTCGTCGAGCAGCTTGC
>NZ_JANXMI010000133.1 GCF_025354735.1 Rugamonas sp. | reverse complement strand
GTCGAGCCGGCCATCAGCCTACCGATCTTCGACGGCGGCCGTTTGCGCAGCCAGTTGGGCGGCCAGACCGCCGTCTACGACGGCGCCGTCGAACAGTACAACGCCACCGTCGTGCAGGCGCTGTCGGAAGTGGCCAACGCGGTGGTGCGCATCGCCTCCACGCGCGAGCAGGACCGCCTGACGCAGAACGCGCTGGCCTCGGCGCAGCGGGCCCACGCGCTGGCCGAAAAGGCTTACCGCGCCGGCATGACCGACTCCCTCAACGAGATCAGCACCCAGCTCGCGCTGCTCAACGAACAGCAGCAGGTGGCGCAGATCAGCAGCCGCCAGCTCGATAATTTCGCCACCCTGATGGCCGCGCTGGGCGGCGGCATCAAACTCGATTTGCCGCCACACGAAGATAGTACAATCAAGCCTTTCGACCAGGCAGAGGGCAGGCAATGAGCAGTTTCGACGCGACCAGGAAGCGACTGAAAACGATCCACTCGCGGGTGCCCGACTTCCCCGAGGAGTTGATGCGTTTATTGCGCATGACTTACCACATCCAGAAGCGCATGAAAGACCTGAGCAACGCGGCGCTGCGCAAATACGACCTGGTCGACGCCAGCTACATGGTGCTGGCCGTGCTGTACGGCTCCGAAGACGAAACCTCGACCGCCTCCACGCTGGGCGAGGCGTGCATGGAAAAGCCGGCCAACCTGACGCGCGTGTGCAACGACCTCGAATCACAAGGCTTGATCGTGCGCGGCACCCGTCCCGGCGACCGCCGCTGCGTGATGATTACGCTGACCGACAGCGGCCGCGCGCTGATCGCCCAGGTGCTGCCCGAAGTATGGACCAGCACCACCCGCGCCTACGACGGCTACAGCCAGGAAGACGTGAGGCAGCTGGAAAACCTGTTCAAACGCCAGCTGGACAATTTCGAAACCAATACCTGAGCGGCCCCTCGCGCCGCGCCGGCGTGGCCGCATCGGCCATGCCGGCGCGGCGCACCGGCTCCGGCGCCCACACCAGACCATGACCCCAGAGCCCACGTCCGCCTCCGCTTCCGCCGCCACGCCGTCGCCGGGCGCCCGCGCCGCGCACTGGATGGCGCGGCAATGGCGGGACTGGGCGGCCACCGAGGGCGAACGCTGGCTCTACGTCGCCAAGGCCATGCTGGCACCTTCATCGCGCTGTGGCTGGCGTTCCGCCTCGGCCTCGATTCGCCCAACACGGCGATGACCACCACCCTCATCCTGGCCCTGCCCAGCAGCGGCATGGTGCTGGAAAAAGCCTTTTACCGTTTGCTCGGCACCGTCGTCGGCTGCGGCGTCGCGCTGATTTTGATGGCGCTGTTCCCGCAAAACGTGCCGCTGCTGTTCTGTGGCCTTGCGCTGTGGATAGGCCTGTGCACCTGCGGCTCGGCGCTGCACCGCAACCAGCAATCGTACAGCTTCGTGCTGGCCGGCTACACGGCCTGCATGATTACCTTCCCCTCCTTCGAGCACCCGCTGGCCACGTTCGCGCTGGCCGTCACGCGCACCACCGAAGTCGGCCTGGGCATCATCGTCTCGGCCGTGGTGCACGACGCCGTCTTCCCGCGCCACCAGTCGAACCAGGTGATGCGCACCGTGCAGGCCCGCTACGACGGCTTCGTCAGCTTCTGCCAGCAGGTGCTGGAACAGCGTTTGACGCCGGCCGAAACGGAACTCAACCACCTGCGCTTCGCGGCCGACATCGCGGCGCTCGAATCGGGCCGCGCCGCCGCGTTTTTCGAAGCCGCCCACACCGGCCGCCAGACCCGCCAGCTGCACGCCTTCAACGCCGCCTTCATGGCCGCCCTGACCACCTTCTACACGCTGCACCGCCTCACGCACCGGCTGGGCGCCGATCCCGGCTCGCCGCTGCCGGCCCTGATCGCGCCCATGCACGCGCTGCTGGCCGCCGCGCTCAAACAACCTTTGACGCCGCAAAACATGGATCCGGTGCGCGCACAGCTGCTGGCCCGGATCGGCCTGGCCAAGCAGTCGCTGGCCGGCACCGACCGCGCCCAGCGCATCGACTTTGAAACCGCCATCGAACTGCTCGAACGCTACGCGCGCGACATGGCGGCCTTCGGCGCAATCTACCTCGGCCTGACGCAGCAAAAGCGCCTCGAAACGAGCGACCCGGTGGCCTACAGCCCGAAGACGCCGCCCGCGCTGGTGGTGGCCGCCGGCGCCCGCGCGGCCACCGCCGTGCTGGTCGGCGGCACGCTGTGGTACTGGCTGGAGTGGCCCTACTTTAATATCGCGCTGGTGATGATGGTGGTGTTTTGCGCCCTCGCCTCGTCGTCGCCCAAGCCGACGGCGATGATACGCAGTGTGCTGATCGGCTTCGTCATCGGCTGGCCGCTGGCGCTGGCCACCGAATACCTGCTGGTGATACGCGCCAGCGGCTATCCGATGCTGGTGCTGGCGACGCTGCCCGTCTTCGCCCTGGCCAGCTATCTCAATGGCGCGCCGAAAACGGCCGGCATCGGCGTCGGCCTGTCGCTCTACCTGGCGCAGGTGGTGGCGCCGCTGAACCAGATGCGTTACGACGCCACCGCCTTCATGAACACCTGCTTCGGCCTCGTGATCGGCGTCGCCGTCGCCTACGTGATCTTCACCGTGGTGCTGCCGCGGCACACCATGGGCCAGAAGGACCACGTGGCGCGAGCCCTGTGGCGCGAGGCGCTGGACACGTGCGACGCCTCCCTGCACCGCCTCAAGTACCGCTTCGACAACCGCGTGCGCGACCTGCTCAGCCAGCTCAACGCGGCGGCTGGGCCGGCGCCGGGCGCCGACACGCGCGTCGTCGTGCGCCAGGGCTTGACCCTGCTGGAACTGGGCCACTCGGTGATCGACCTGCGCGCGCAGATCGCCGCGGCGCAACCGGGCCCGCTGCGCGACGCGCTGGCGCTGTGCGTGACGCGGCTAGCCGCCTACTTCCGCACCCGCTCGCGCGCCGACGGCGCCGCCGTGATCGCGGCCATCCTCGACGCCGGCATCCCGGTGCGCATCGCCCTGCGCGCGGCGCAGGAAGCGCCCGCGTCCGCAGCCGAGCCCACGTCCGCGTCCGAGGGCGCCCGGCGCTGGCGCGCCACGCTGACCGATCTGCATTCCATCTACACCTCGTTGCAGGACGAGCTGCAGCAACCATCAGGAGAACCACACCGTGCCGCGTGAAATCGCCCTCTTTGGAGTTTTGATACCGGCCATCCTGCCGCTGTTCCTGCTGGCCCTGGCGCTGCAAGGCGCGCTCGATTGGGTGCTCGGACAGCTCGGCGTGTACCGCCGCGTGTGGCATCCGGCGCTGGTGCGACTGTGTTTGCTGGTGTGTATTTTCGGCGCGCTGATCGGCGCGCTGTACAAATAAAAACCCGAATAAAAATAATTCATCTCTCTTTGGAAATCTACCGTGAACGCTGCCTCCAAGCTCTTCCGCCTCCTCATCACCGTGCTGCTGCTGGGCGCCGCCCTGTGGGTCGGCCGCAACGCCTGGGACCACTACATGGAATCGGCGTGGACCCGCGACGGCCGCGTCAAGGCCGACGTCATCACCATCAGCGCCGACATTGCCGGCACCGTCACCTCGGTGGCGGTGCACGACAATCAACTGGTGCGCAAAGGCGAGCCGCTGTTCACGGTCGACACGGCGCGCTACGTGACGGCGCTGGCCCAGGCCGAGGCGCTGCTGGCGTCGCAAAAAGTGGAACAGGGACGGCGCGCCAAGGAAGCCGGCCGCCGCGCCGGCCTGGACGACTCCATCGTCTCGGCCGAGAGCCGCGAGACGGCCGAATTCGCGGTCGGCACGGCGTCCGCGCAGTACAAGGCGGCGCTGGCGGCGGTCGACATGGCCAAGCTCAATCTGGAGCGCACCGTGGTGCGGGCGCCGGTGAGCGGCTACGTCACCAACCTGAATGTGTACGCGGGCGACTTCGCCGCCGTCGGCGTGGCCAAGCTGGCCGTCATCGACCGCGATTCGTACTATGTGGTCGGCTATTTCGAGGAGACCAAGCTGCCGCTGCTGAAATTGAACGCGCCGGTCGAAATGCGCCTGCTGAGCGGCGAGGCGCTGCTGCGCGGCCATATCGAAAGCATCGCCCACGGCATCACCGACCGCGACGCCAGCACCGGCCGCGAGCTGCTGGCCGACGTCAACCCGACCTTCAACTGGGTGCGCCTGGCGCAGCGGGTGCCGGTGCGCATCCATATCGACGGGCTGCCGCCAGGGCAGGAACTGGTGGCCGGCACCACCTGCACGATCAGCATCGTGAACGCGCTGGCGCCCGCCCCGGCGGCAAGGCCGGCCGCGTCATCGGCACCGGCACCGGCATCTGCATCTGTATCCACATCGGCATCCACGCTGGCATCGGCATCGGCCAGCCATCGCCCCTGATCGCGGCGCGCCAAAGCAAAGCGCCCGTAATGACGGGCGCTTTGTACGACGGCACGGCCAACAGGGTTACTCCGGCGTGACGTGCGTCAGCGCGTAGCCGACATGCTGCCACCAGTGGTCGCGCGTGTGCACCACGCGCAGGCATTTGTTATCGATCTCGCCTTTGAAAACCGGGTCGGCGCAAGCCTTGGTCATCAGCGCGTTGCGCTGGTTCTCGGCGTTCGATAGCGCGATCGACATCCACACGATCATGCCCAGCGCCAGCGCCAGCACGGTCCACGCGATCTGGTTGATGTAGCTGTACTCGTACAGCGTGTCGATGTCCGGCTCGGATCCGCTATAGATCTTCATCACGCCTTGTTCGACTTCGTTTTCATGCTTGCTCATTTTATTTCTTGCCTCCCGTACTAGCGTTTTTTTCCTGCAACGTTTTTGCCAGCAGCATATCCATCACCTGGAACATGGCTTGCTGCGACGGCACTTCCGTCATCGTGCCGTGGCCGGTCTGACCCGGCGACGTCGTGTAATGGCCGTCGATGACGATGCTCGGCGCACTATCGAGTTTATACGCATTGACCAATTGGATCGAGCGCTTCATCTTGGTCTGGACCGCGAAGGAGTTGAAAAATTCCTGGTACTTCGCTTTATCGACGCCGTTCTTGACGATGAACTCTTGCAGGCCCTCGTCCGTGTTCAGGCGGTTGTGGTCGACGTGGATGGCGTGGAAAATCTTCTGATGCAGCTCGCCCAGCTTGCCCATCGCTTCGAGCGTGTAAAAGGCGTGCGCCTGCGCGTCGGTCGGGCTGCCGGCCATGTGCAGGCGGTGGAACACGATCTTGTCGCCCTGCTTCTTGACCCAGTCGTCGAGCAGCGGATCGAGCGCGTTGCAGTGCGGGCAGTGATACATGAAGACTTCGACGATTTCGACTTTCTTGCCCGTGTCGGCGCGTACCGGCGTGTCGAGGGTCATGTAGTCGACACCGTTCTTCAGATCAGCGGCATGGGCCGCGCCGGCGGTGGCGACGAAGGCGACGGAGGCAAGCAAAAGACGCAGGAAGCGCATAACAATCCTTCTTCAAGATGAGTGGGTGAGCGGTAAATGCCGCGAGATTAACACTTTTTCAGCGCCGTTTTGGGAGCGCCGCGCAAAAAACGACGAATGGCCGGCCCGCGACGCGCAATCGGGCGCGCATCATGGCCGCTTTAAGTTCGCTTTAAGTTCGCTTTAAGTCAACTTCAAGGCCGGCTCGAGCGCCTGCACGGCGACCCGGGCATCGAAGATAGCTGAGGCATGCACAAAAAAACGCCGGCGCGGCGCCGCGTTCAGCGCCGGTGCTGGCGCGCCGTTTCCAGTTTTTCGCACAGCTGGGCGATGCCGTCGGCCATGCGCGGCGTGGCGCGGCTGAGCGCGTCGCCGCCGAGCGCGAACA
The DNA here is from genome assembly GCF_025354735.1 of Rugamonas sp. Lineage (GTDB taxonomy): Bacteria > Pseudomonadota > Gammaproteobacteria > Burkholderiales > Burkholderiaceae_D > Rugamonas. The sequence continues at coordinate 7,864 of NZ_JANXMI010000133.1, read as the reverse complement.
GATCGCCGCGCTGGACCGCCAGCAGGCTGGGATACCGCCGCCACAAAAAAACGCCGGGGTCGGACGGTTCGTGCGATTCGCCGCCGATGATCGCTTCCGGATTTTCGGCCAGCACCGCCTCAATGCCGACCTGCGGCGCGACCACCTTCAGGCCGGCGAAAATATTCTGGCCGCCGCACAGGCTGATCGCGGCGCTGACGATATGGTCGCCATTGAGCGTGTACAGCGGCTGGCTCCAGATTTGATAGAACACCCTTAGCTGCGGGCGGTGTGCGTATCGCGCCGACAGCGCGGCGAGCTTGCGGCGGTAGTCGGCCGCCGCCGTTTGGGCGGCGGCGTCGGTGCCGAGCAACTGGCCGAGGCGCGTCACGCTGGTGGCGATGTCATCGAGCCGTTGCGGTTCGCTGTAGAAGATCGGGATATTCAGCGTCTTGAGCTGCTCAAGCTGGCGCGCGGTGTTCCCGCTTTTCCAGACCACCAGCAGATCGGGCTTGAGCGCCAGCACCCGCTCCATGTCAATCTGGGCGTCGCTGCCGACCAGCGGCAGGCGCTTGGCCGCCTCCGGGTAGTCGCTGAAATTCATCGCGCCGACCACGCGGGCGCCGCCACCGGCGGCGAACAGCAGCTCGGTGATGTGCGGCGCCATCGAGATCACGCGCCGGGCCGGCTGCGCCAGCGTGACGCTGTTGCCGGCGTCGTCGCGCACGGTGACGGCGGCGCGACCGGCGGCGCTGGCCAGCGCCAGCACCAGCGTCAACGCCAGCGCCGGCGTCAATGCCAGCGCCGACGCCGGGCGCAGTATCGGGGTGCGGTGGCCGGCGCCCATCTTAGAAGTCGTAACGGGCCGAGACTTTCATCTGGCGTCCGTTGCTCGGGTAGATGCCGCCCTTGCAGGCATACGCTTCGGAGAAGTACTGCTTGTCGGCCAGGTTCAAGCCGATCAGCGCCAGCTCCCATTGGCCGAACTTGCGCGCATAGCGTCCGTCGAAGGTGGTGAAGGACGGCATCTGGCCGGCGCAGCTGTTGTCGAAATCGCTGCCGTAGCGCTGACGGTCGGCCCACTGCGCGCCGATGTCGGCGCTCTGGCCGTCGGCCGGGGTCCAGCTCAGGCGCGCCGTCAGCACGTTCTTCGGCACCAGCACCAGCTCGCGGCCGGCGTTCGGGCCTTGCGTGAACGTCGCCTGCACATGCTGATAGTGGCCGCTGACGTTCCAGTTGGCCGCCACGCGCAGGTCGGCGTCGAGCTCGAAGCCCTGGCGCTTGGTCGGGTCCAGATTGGTGTTGGCGCCGTAGCCGCCGTTGGCCGTCGGGTCGTAGAAAATCTCGTTGTGCAGCTGGTGGCGGAACACCCGCGCCGTGATTTTTTGCGCGACGTCGCCGTAGCTGGCGCCCAGTTCCACGTCATGCGACACCTGCGGCGCCAGCGGCACGTTCGCTTGCGGCGTGTAGCCGTTTTCGTCGGCGTTCGGCAGCCGGTAGCTCTGGCCGGCCTTGGCGTAGACGTCGAGCCGGGACAGCGGCGCGTAGCTCGCCTGCAGGTCCCACGCGTTCAGGGCCTGGTTGATGTGATAGGTGGCGGTCGAAGACGGCGCCGGGTCGAAGGAATCCTTGTCGAAGATTTCGCGCCGCACGCCGGCGCTCAGGCGGCCGTTGTGGGCGGCGTCGAAGCGGATTTCGTCGCGCGCATACAGGGCCTTGGAATGCTGGGTGGCGTCGGCCTGCGAGAACGAGGCCACGGTTTCGCGCTCCCAGCGTTGCAGGTCGATGCCGGCGACGACTTCGTTGAGCATGCCGCCGATGTCGCTGGTCTGGCGCAGCCGCGGCGAGAACTGGGTCTGCTTGCTGTTGTATTGCGACGGCGAGGCGACGCCGCCGAAGAAATAGCTGGCGCGCGCCGTCTTGTCGCGCTGCGACAGTTCGGCCGCCACGTCGACGCTGCCGATGTGGCGCTCGACGAAGCCGGTGACGCGGCTGGTGTTGAGGGAGCCGAAATCGTCCGGCGTCAGCGTCTGGCGCGGGTCGGCCTGGTACTGCGCCTCGGTGAGCGCGCCGGCGAGGCGCTGGTCCTGGCGCGCCGTTTCGACGCGCACGCCGGCCCGGCCTTCTTTTGAAAACCACTGCGCGCCGCCGCTGAAGTTGTACTGTTTGAATGCGTTGTTGTCGCGGTAGTTGTCGGTGTGGAGGGCGTCGACGGTGGCGTCGACGGCCAGGCCGTCCCAGGTCCGGGCGGCGGAGGCGCGGCCTTCGCGCTGGCCCAGCTGGCCCGCCTCGACGTAGACGGTGCCGCGGCCGGACTGCCGGTCCGGCCGCTTGCTGACGATGTTGATGATGCCGCCGGTGGCGCCTTCGCCATACAGCACGCTGCTGCCGCCGCGCGTGATTTCGATGTGGTCGACGCTGTCGATGGGGATGGTCGACAGCGTGGCGTTGGCCAGCTCGTTGTCGGACAGGCGCACGCCGTCGAGCACCACCACCATGTTCTGGCTGCTGTTGGTGCCGAAGCCGCGCAGGTCGAGGCTAAAGTCCGGGCCGCCGTCGAGGCTCTGGCGGCCGTAGACGCCGCCGATCTTGCGGATCGCGGCGTTGACGTCGCCGGCGCCGGCGCGGCGGATCTGGTCGGCCGTGATGATGGTGGCGCCGATCGGCGTCAGCGCCGGGTCGCTGTCGAAGCGGGCGCCGGTGACGACGATGGACGGCATCTCGGCGGCGGCCGATTGGGCCAGCGCGGGCGCGCCGTGGCAGGCCGCGATGGCGGCGGCCAGCGCCAGCGGGGTGGCGGCCGGCATGGACCGGCTGAGGGACGCGCGGAAGGACATGCGCGGGGCGGCGCGGCGGAAGGCGGGGTGGGTCATGGACTGTCGTTTTCGAAAAGAGCATCCGTCCGCGTCCCCGCAGACTGGAAGTGTACGGAAGCGGCGCGCCGCATCGCCATCGTCGTGCCGATAATGCCGACAATGCCGGCTGGTGCCGGTTCATGCCGATCGCGGGCGCCCTGCATCCACCTGTCTGGCCGGTATCCGGGCTCGCAAGATCAGCCGGACCGCCTTGCCGCGCAACGCGCGGCGGCTTTCGATCCGGCCTGCCGGCCGCGATGCGGTCAGCCTTGTATTACCGTTGCGGGGGCAGCACACCTGGACCGCGCTCGGGCAAGAGCGGACCTGTGTTTCCCGTTTAACTGCGCACGTGGTCACGCGCGCGGGCACCAAACCCCGGCATTATAACCGGCCGCCCGGCGCGCCATCGGCCGTGGCGGCGGCGCGGCGCCGGCCCTCGCCGACCCATCATCCACAAATGGGCAACGCTGTATCTCGCTTTGCGGGATTGATCCGGCGCCCGCCTGTCCCTATAGTGGCAGCCAGGGTAACTCAACCATCTCAGGAGCGCGATCATGTCCAGCACCACACTGCCCACTTATTTTCTGTCCCACGGCGGCGGCCCGTGGCCGTGGATGCGCGCATCGACCGGTGGCGGCTACGACGCCCTGGCCGCCGCGCTGGCCGACATTCCACGCCAGGTCGTCGTCACGCCCAAGGCCGTGCTGGTGGTGACGGCGCACTGGGAGGGCCGCGACTTTCTGATTTCGTCCGGCGCGCGGCCGCCGATGATCTACGATTATTCCGGCTTCCCGGCGCACACGTACGAGATCCAGTATCCGGCGCCCGGCTCGCCCGAGGTGGCGGCGCGCGTCAAGGCGCTGCTCGACGGCGCCGGCCACCCGGCCGGCCTCGATCCGCAGCGCGGCTACGACCACGGCACCTTCAGCGCGATGCAGCCGATTTATCCGCGGGCCGACGTGCCCATCGTGCAGCTGTCGCTCAGGCAGGGACTCGATCCGGCCGTCCACCTCGGCGCCGGCCGCGCGCTGGCGCCGCTGCGCGAGGAGGGCGTGCTGATTATCGGCAGCGGGCTCAGTTATCACAATCTGCGCGCGTTCAACGCCACCGGCGCGGCCGCCTCGCATCAATTCGACGCATGGCTGCGCGAGACGATGGCGCTGGCGCCGGCCGCGCGCACGGCGCGGCTGCTGGAGTGGGAATCGGCGCCGGCGGCGCGCATGGCCCATCCGCGCGAGGAGCATTTGCTGCCCTTGATGGTGGCGCTGGGCGCGGCCGAGGGCGACGCGGCGGCGGTGCCGTATCACGAGGATCGCTTCTTCGGCGCGCTGGCGGTGTCGAGTTTCAGGATGGATGCGACGGGCGCGGAGTAGTTTCTTGGCTGAGCCGCCCCCGTCATACGCTAGCGGCGCCTCAGGTGCCGCGCTTGCCGTTGGCGGCGGCCTTGGCTTTTTCGGCGGCCAGCGCGGCCGCTTTTTCGGCCTTGGCCGCCATTTCGGTGGCGTGTTCGGCCAGCAGCACGCCGCGCGTTTCGGGCGTCTCGAGCGAGATGCGTCCCAACACGCCGCTGCGGTAGTCGCCGAGGAAGGTGTGCGACGCCTTCTCGAAATCGAGCTCGCCGCCCTTTTGCCGGAAGCCGCGCTTGGCCGCCACGCCCTCGACGACGGCGATGCCGTCCATCGCCGCGATATCCTTGAAACCGTAGCGCGTCGTCAACAGCGCCGGGTAGCGCTTGAGCAGCTCGTCGGCCAGGAACACGGCCACTTCCTCCTCGATCAGCGCGTTGGCGCCGATGGCGTGGCTGGCGGCCAGCATCAGGCCGTCGCTGGGCAGCGCGATCTTCGGCCACAGCATGCCGGGCGTGTCGACCAGGATGGTGTTCTTGCCGAGGTAGAGTTTTTGCTGCTGCTTGGTCACGGCCGGCTCGTCGCCCACCTTGGCCACGCGCTTTTTCAGCAGCGCGTTCATCAGCGTCGACTTGCCGACGTTCGGTATGCCCATGATCATGATGCGCAGCGGCTTGGTCGGCACGCCGCGGTGCGGCGCCAGCGACTTGGCCAGGTCGGGGATGCGCGCCACTTCGGCCGCCTTCTTGGTCGTCATCGCGTAGGCCGTCACGCCTTCCTGGGCGTTGTAATAGGCCACCCAGGCCGCCGTCGCCACGGGATCGGCCAGGTCGGTCTTGTTGAGGATCTTCAGGCAGGGACGCTGGCGGAACAGGCGCAACTCCTCCACCATCGGATTGCAGCTGGCCTCGGGCAGGCGCGCGTCGACCACCTCGATCACCAGATCGGTGTTCTCCATCTGCTCGGCCGCCTTCTTCTTGGCGGCGTTCATATGCCCCGGATACCATTGAATCGCCATGCTCTACCCTCGAAAATCGTTCACGCAATCCGCTATTTTACCCGTTGCACCACAGCGCCGGCCGCTTTCTGGCCGTCGACACCGCGCCGCCCTGTGGATTTGGCGCGCCTTCGGCTATGATGAAGCACTTTTTTTACCCTATCGATAACATTCCCACCTACTTAGCGGAGTTCCGGAGATGAGTATTGCAGCACCGTCCAATCCGAAGGAAATCACCGTGCGCGGTGTCATCCTCGGCATCCTCATTACGCTGGTGTTCACGGCGGCCCAGGTTTATCTGGGCCTGAAGGTCGGCCTGACCTTCGCCACGTCGATCCCGGCGGCCGTGATCTCGATGGCGCTGCTGAGCGCCTTCCAGGACGCCACCATCCAGGAAAACAACATCGTCCAGACCATCGCCTCGGCCGCCGGCACGCTGGCCTCGGTGATCTTCGTGCTGCCCGGCCTGCTGATGATAGGCTGGTGGGTCCACGTGCCGTTCTGGCCCACCTTCGGCGCCTGCGCCATCGGCGGCGTGCTCGGCGTGATGTACACCATGCCGCTGCGGCGCGCGCTGGTGTCGCAGTCCGACCTGCCCTATCCGGAAGGCGTGGCGGCGGCCGAGGTGCTGAAGGTCGGCATGGCCTCGCGCTCGGGCGCGGCCGAGGGCAAGGCCGGCCTGTGGGCCGTGGTCTGGGGCGCCGTCGCCTCCTGCCTGTACGCGGCCGGCAGCGCCGTCAAGCTGATGGCCGGCGAAATGTCGATCTACTTCCGCACCGGCGCCGGCGGCGCCACCGGCATCGGCGCGTCGAGCTCGCTGGCCCTGATCGGCGCCGGCCACCTGATGGGCATCACGGTCGGCATCGCCATGCTGGCCGGCCTCGTCATCGCCTGGGGCGTGCTGGTGCCGGTGATGACGTCCATGCAGCCGGCCGCGGCGCTGTCGGCCACCGGGCACGCGCTGAAAATCTGGTCCGGCCAGGTACGCATGATGGGCGCCGGCGTGATCGGCGCGGCCGCCATCGTCACCCTGGCCGGCCTGGCCAAGCCGGTCATCGGCGGCCTGAAGTCGGCCATGGAGACGGCGCGCCGTTCCAAGGTCGACGGCGCCGTCATCCCGCGCGCCGACCAGGACCTGCCGGTGTTCATCGTCGGCCTAGTGACCCTGATTTCGATGGTGCCGGCCGGCTGGCTGCTGGCCGCCTTCCTGCAGGACGGCGTGCTCGCCAGCGTCGCCGTGCCGCTGGTGGCCGTCGGCATCGCCTACATCCTCATCGCCGGCATGTTCGCCGCCGCCGTCTGCGGTTACATGGCCGGCCTGATCGGCTCGTCCAACTCGCCGGTGTCGGGCATCGCCATCTTGACGATTTTGGGCGCGGCGCTCAGCGTGGGCGCCGTCGGCCGCCATTTGATCGGCCCGGACGTGGCCCACGCGCTGGTGGCCTTCGCGCTGTTCGTCACCACCGTCGTGCTGGCCGTGGCTGTCATCGGCAACGACAATCTGCAAGACTTGAAAACCGGCCAGCTGGTCGACGCCACGCCGTGGAAGCAGCAGATCGGCTTGCTGGTCGGCGTGTTCGCCGGTTCGGCCGTGGTGCCGCCGGTGCTGGAACTGCTCAACAGCGCCTACGGCTTCGCCGGCGCCCCCAACCTGAACGCGATTTCCGCCACGCCGCTCGACGCGCCGCAGGCCACGCTGATCGCCACGCTGGCCAAGGGCGTCATCGGCGGCGACCTGCCGTGGGCGCTGCTCGGCTACGGCGCGCTGATCGGCCTGGCGCTGGTGGCGGTCGATTTCGTGCTCAAGAAAAGCAGCAAGGGTAAATACAGCCTGCCGCCGCTGGGCGTGGGCCTGGCGATTTATTTGCCGAGCGCCGTCACGGCGCCGGTCGTCATCGGCGCCGTCGCCGGCTACCTGTTCGACCGCTCCGTCGAACGCAAGTCCTACGGCGAAGTGGCCAAGCGCATGGGCGTGCTGATTATGTCCGGCTTCATCGTCGGCGAGAGCTTGTTCAACGTCGTGCTGGCCGGCCTCATCGTGGCCACCAAGAAGGGCGAACCGCTGGCCATCGCCAACAGACTGACGGAGCCGCAGACCATGGTGGTGGCGCTGGTGCTGGGCGTGGCGCTGGTCAGCGGCCTGTACAAATGGGCCGCCAGCAACGGCCGCAAGGTCGCGGCCTGACGCCCCGTCTTGACGCCCCCCATCTTGACGCGCCGTTTTGACGTCTTCGGTTTGATCCTTGGCGGCCGATGCTTAGCCAAGGATGCCGCTCGCCGGTCTCAGTCAAAAGCGACGTCTTCAAGCCGGTAGCGGAATTGCCGGCGCTCGGGCAAATCCCAGCAGGGCATGGGTGTGCTGTCCCGACATGGCGCGGGCGGCGGCTCGAGGGCGGTCGTGGTGGGCGTGGCGGGCGGCGGATCGACGGCCGGCGTGGCGAGCGTGGCAGGTGTGGCGGGCGTGCCGGGTATGGCGATAGCGCGGGCATGCGTCAAGAGCGCCGCCAACATCTCGCCGACGCCATCCGATCGCGTCACCGGGACGCTTATCTGTGCCGCCCTCGTTTCTTGTTCGGCCAATTCCCGGCGCAGATGGCGGGCCAGCTTGAATTGCTTGTCGCCGGGACGGCGCACAAATAAATCGCTCCAGGCGTTGCGGGTGCTGCGCGCGAACGATTGCGCGAACT
>NZ_JANXMI010000098.1 GCF_025354735.1 Rugamonas sp. | reverse complement strand
AGCGCGTTCACTTCGTCGACGACCTGTCGCACAAGAATCGCCTGCTCGATCACATCCTGCGCGACGAGACGATGGATCAGGCAGTCGTGTTCACCGCCACCAAGCGTGACGCCGACACCATCGCCGACCGCCTGAACATCGCCGGCTTCTCGGCCGCCGCCCTGCACGGCGACATGCACCAGGGCGCGCGCAACCGCACGCTCGACGGCATGCGCCGCGGCCAGGTCAAAGTGCTGGTCGCCACCGACGTCGCCGCCCGCGGCATCGACGTACCGACCATCACCCACGTGTTCAACTACGACCTGCCGAAGTTCCCGGAAGATTACGTCCACCGCATCGGCCGCACCGGCCGCGCCGGCCGCAACGGCCTGGCGATCTCGCTGGTGAACCATGCTGAAGGCATGAACGTCAAGCGCATCGAACGCTTCACCAAGCAGCTCATTCCGGTCAACGTCGTCGAAGGTTTCGAGCCGAAGAAAACGGCATCGGCGGCCCGCTCGACCTCGCGTCCAGGCGGCTGGAAGCCGGGCGACAACCGCAGCGCGGCGGCCAAGCCAGGCCAGCGCACGTTCAGCAAGCCGGGCGCACCGCGCGAAGGCGGCACGGGCAGCGGCTACAAAGGCAGCAACCCGCGCAGCACCGACGGCGCCCGTCGCACCTACGGCGATCGTTAATCGACAGCCGCAGCGATAGCATGCATTAAAAATGGCCACCGGAGCGATCCGGTGGCCATTTTTTTCGTACTGCGAAACTTGAGCCGCCGCGATGGCGGTCAAGCGGTCCCGAGCGCACTGACCATCACGTAATACCCATCGAGATCACGGAGCGCGAATTCGCGCGTTCCCGTGTCGGGGTTCAAATGCGGCTCCTCCTCCAGTCCATCGACCAGGACGCGCGCCCTCAGCAGCGCCTCATCGAAGTCATCCACCCGAAAGAACAAGAGCAAACCATTGCCAGGCTGAGCGTGGTCGGGACTGGTCAGTGTCGGATGTCCGTGGCGGCCCCACTGGTGAAGGCACAGCAAGACCGTACCGTCGGCGTCCACAATCTGCCCGAAGTAATCGTGAGCAGGACTCGTTGCCGATTGCCCGAACAGCGACTGATACCACTTGAAGCTACGAGCGACATCAGCAACGCCGATGATAATCCACGTGCGTTTCACAGACGCCTCCACCTATTCGACATTTTATCAACCGAGCAATTTATAGCGGCGATCAGACCGATAAGTCATTTCGCACTGCGTTACACCAAAGCTTACTCATTGGAATTTAATGTCGCAGCGGCTGCAATATCAATGACCGCTTCCGCCCCAAAGCGGACGTTGACGCGCGCAACTAAACACCACATGAGTTCGGCCGACTGGCTGTGCCGGCCTTTAGTCAATCTTAGCAGGCACCGAGATGTCGCAGATGCTGAAATCCGCGCCTTTCTTCCGCCGAACCTTTTCAATTAAAGTGCTTAACGCTTTGCCGGCCATAACGCTTACCTTGGGCCGCTCGGCCGCAGGCAGCTCCGAGAGCAAGCGCACCGTTCGCATGAAGTCGGGGCTGGCAGGAGGTTCGCCCAGTTTTAGCGCCTTTAGAGCGTCCATTCCGACCACCACACGTCCTACCACGGTGTATTCATGGTCCATGTCGCGGGCCGCGTCGAGCACGAAATAAAATTCGCTATTCGCCGAGTCCAAAGGCTTGTCACGCCCCATCGCCATGGCGCCTGCGCAGTGCGCGCCCCAGGCAAGCGAGGTTTGCTGCTCCGCAGAAAAGGGTAAGGATTGAAACGGCACGCTACCGATGAAACCACTGACCGTGTCGCTGGACTTGATAGCCCAAGCTACCGTGGCCTTGCTCTGATGCTTGAAAGTCATCTCCGGCGCCAGATTGGGATGGGCCGACTTGCCATTATCTTTATTATCTGGATTTCCGGTCTGTGCGACGAAGTGCGCGATTACGCGATGGAATTGCAAGCCGTCATAGACTTTCTCGCGCGCCAGTAGTTTCACGCGCTCAACGGCTTTAGGTGCCATCTCCGGTCGCAATTCGATTATCAAGCGGCCTTTGGTGGTATCAATCACGAGCGTATTTTCGGAGTCAAGCGCACGCCAGGTTTGCTGGGCGTGGCACAGAGGACTCATGCAGAGCACTACGAACCAAATAGAGTTTCGGAATATTTTCAAGGAAAGCTCTCTCGTGTAGAAAAGTGAAAAGGCCGGCCGCAAGGCAACCAGTGACAAGTAGACCTGAGCGATTTTCACCTCTGAATGTCCGTATATGGCCGATTGTACCTATTCACGCCGTCGGCACTACCCTAATTTTATTCTTTCTTTTTTATCAGGCCGGCCAATGAGGCAAACGGATTGTGCGTTGCCGGCGCGACCTCGGCCGATTTCAGACTATGTCCCCGGTCGGCCTCAAGATAACGCGAGTGTTCGTTATCGTGGCAGTAAAGGCACAGCAATTCCCAGTTGCTTCCATCAGGCGGATTGTTGTCGTGATTGTGGTCACGATGGTGCACTGTCAGTTGCGACACATTGGCATGCGTGAATTCGCGCATACAGCGCCCACATATCCACGGATACATTTTCAGCGAGCGCTCGCGATAGCCTAGCTCGCGCTGGTCGGCTGCGCGCCGTGCGTCGGCCACAATTTTATCCAGCCGCGCGGCGTCAGGCTTTTTCCCAATGGTCATGCTTATTTCCTTCCCTTGCTATTAGATTTTGGTCATCAACGCCCACCGTCGGCCGGCTCGGCCGCTGGTGCCCCAAAGCGGCCATAGCAATTTTCTCATGCATTATTCGCTGGATAATTCGAACAATAAAATAGTCCAAGTAACATCAGGAAATTCCATTATTGATGTGTTGCTCAATTCTATTTTGAAAAATCCAAGAGACGCCAAAATAGCGCTTATATATGTCGTGGAGTGATTTTTAAAAAACCTCCCGTCTTTGTCACGAACACCTTTGAGTAATTCAGGCCGCATCAGTGGCACTGATAAAAGTATTCTCCCATTCGGCTTCAGTATTCTACGCATCGACATACACGCCGCCAAGAACTCATCTTGATAAATATGCATCAATACAGCGCTACAAACGAGTCCATCGAATTTCTCAACAAATGGTACATCAATTATGGGTAGAGAACCACCATGTAGCCGATCAGCCAGACCAGGATGATTTGTTAAAGAAAATTTCCGAATCGAATCGTTTGGTTCAACTCCATAAGCGTCGAAGCCATTTTCTAATAATATTGTAAGGTCCCGACCAGAACCAGAACCAATATCAAGAATCTTATCTCCAATGCGGAATGCTAATTTGAAGTACCTGGATATTGCGCTCTGCGGCGACTCATCTTTTATCGCACCGTCGTGGACGTAACGGTTATAGAAATTGTCAGTAGGCAGGCCCATATTTATATCTCGATATTTATTTTTTCAAAAAAATTAAAATATTATTAGAAATGCTAATCTTGCGCAATGCGCCTTGCCAATCTGCTCACGGCGCAACGGGCAGTTTCCTATGCTTATCAGCTTATGGCCGGTCGCGGTCTTGCGGTATTCATCTCTCTATCACGTTCTAAGTTTTAGCCTTAGTTTATTCAAGAGCCAAGCACATCCTAGCACTAGAAGTACAGCAGGAACCGTGAGTATCAACACCTTCACCATAGGCGCATGCAACCACATAACTACGGAGACAGCATAAATCCCACCCAGCGCCACAGCAAGTACGTTCATTGTCCCAGCTAACACACACACAGCGCGTAACCCAGTATTTTTGGAAGCGTGCTCATTTGAATTCGCATATGGTTAAGCTCGGAAAACGAATGTCTGCTGCTGGCCGTCACACGTCATAGCTAAATGCCGTCAACTGGCAGCTAGGCTCCAGACGGAGTCGGAAGCCATAAGGAACCGGTCGGCTAATGTCATAACGCCCAGCGAATAGATTGGCCGCCGCGAACTCGATAAATTTACCATCCTTTCCGGTTACCACTCTCGCACCGGAACTACCTAAGAGATTTAAGAGCACCACGAGCTCTGCAATTCCTTCGCACCGAATCGCCAACTCTACATCACCGGCCATCGGCCAAATCATGAGCGTTAAACTTAAGGTGAGCTCTAATAACTCGATTTTGACGGCGTAAAGCGGTGAGCAGGGCGCTTGCCCAATGTCGGCGGTTGTAACGGCCGATCCGGCGACGCGTGGGAAATGGCAAGGCAAGGAACAAACTGGGCGATCTGGGGGC
>NZ_JANXMI010000060.1 GCF_025354735.1 Rugamonas sp. | reverse complement strand
CACCATCCCTGCCAGGTGTTCGCCGACATCTTCACCTACTACGAACACCGCGGCCCCATCGCCGGCAAGACCGTGGCCTGGATCGGCGACGCCAACAACATGCTCTACTCGTGGCTGCAGGCGGCCGAGGTGTTCGGCTTCCACGTCCACGTGTCGACGCCGAAGGGCTACGACATGGACATGTCGCTGGTGTCGACCGACCGCTACACCTTCTTCGCCAACCCGTCCGACGCCTGCGCCGGCGCCCACCTGGTCAACACCGACGTCTGGACCAGCATGGGCTACGAAGAAGAAAACGCGGCCCGCATCGCCGCCTTCGACGGCTGGATCGTCGACGGCGCGAAAATGGCGCGCGCCGCGCCCGACGCGCTGTTCATGCACTGCCTGCCGGCCCACCGCGGCGAGGAAGTGGCCGCCGAGGTGATCGACGGACCGCAATCGGTGGTGTGGGAGGAAGCGGAAAACCGCCTGCACGTGCAAAAGGCGCTGATCGAATACCTGCTGATCGGCCGTGTCGAAGCCGACGCCGAAGCCTAAAACCCCGCATCAAGAATCGACTTTTTACAGAAGAATGGAATGAGCATGAGCGACATTAAAAAAGTAGTCCTGGCCTACTCGGGCGGCCTCGATACCTCCGTTATCCTCAAGTGGCTGCAGGATAACTACCAGTGCGAAATCGTCACCTTCACGGCCGACCTGGGCCAGGGCGAGGAGCTGGAACCGGCGCGCGCCAAAGCCATCAAGTTCGGCATCAAGCCGGAAAACATCTACATCGACGACGTGCGCGAAGAATTCGTGCGCGACTTCGTCTTCCCCATGTTCCGCGCCAACACCGTCTACGAGGGCGAATACCTGCTCGGCACCTCGATCGCGCGGCCGCTGATCGCCAAGCGCCTGATCGAGATCGCCAACGCCACCGGCGCCGACGCCATCTCGCACGGCGCCACCGGCAAGGGCAACGACCAGGTGCGCTTCGAGCTGGGCGCCTACGCGCTGAAACCGGACGTGAAGATCATCGCGCCGTGGCGCGAGTGGGATTTGCTGTCGCGCGAAAAACTGCTGCAGTACGCGCAGGACGCCGGCATCGACATCGACATGAAGCACAAGAACGGCGGCGCGCCGTATTCGATGGACGCCAACCTGCTGCACATCTCCTTCGAAGGCCGGCACCTGGAAAACCCGAGCGCCGAAGCCGAGGAATCGATGTGGCGCTGGACCGTCAGTCCGGAAGCGGCGCCGAACGAAGCCGAGTACCTGGACATCGAATACGAGCGCGGCGACATCGTGGCCCTGAACGGCGTGCGCATGTCGGCCGCCACCGTGCTGACGGAACTCAACCGCCTGGGCGGCAAGCATGGCATCGGCCGTCTGGACCTGGTCGAGAACCGCTACGTCGGCATGAAGTCGCGCGGCTGCTACGAAACCCCGGGCGGCGCCATCATGCTCAAGGCCCACCGCGCCATCGAATCGATCACGCTGGACCGCGAAGTGGCGCACTTGAAGGACGACCTGATGCCGCGCTACGCCTCGATGATCTACAACGGCTACTGGTGGGCGCCGGAGCGCGTCGCGCTGCAAACGCTGATCGACCACACGCAGGCGAGCGTCAATGGCTGGGTGCGCGTCAAACTGTACAAGGGCAGTGTGTCCGTGGTGTCGCGCGACTCCAAGACCGACTCCCTATTTGATATGAACATCGCCACCTTCGACGAAGACGGCGGCGCCTACAACCAGGCCGACGCCGGCGGCTTCATCAAGCTCAATGCGCTGCGCATGCGCATCGCGGCGATCGCGCGCCAAAAGCGCGGCCAGTAACTAGCAAGTCATGCAGGAACCGGGGCCGCGCCAGCTGCGCCCCGTGGTTAAAGGGCCGCTTTCGAGCGGCCTTTTTTTGCGCCGAAAAAACGACAGCCGCCTCTCGCGCGGCGCGCGACAAGGTGATACATTGCTCCGGTACGCACGCCATGCTTCGGAGACCTCATGATCAAAGACCTGCGCATCAAGAATAAACTGGCGACCGGATTTGGCCTCATCGTCGCCATCATCCTGTTGCTGCTCGCGCTGGCCTACATCAATTTCGGCAAACTCTCGAACGCCAACCGGTGGGACCGGCACACACTGGAAGTGCTGCTGGAAGTGGACCACATCGAAAACGCGCTGCTGCAAATCCAGACCGCCAACCGCGGCTTCATGCTGACCGGCGACGAGAGCATCGCCGCGCCGATGCCGCAACAGGAGGCGGCGGCCTACCTCCATCTCGACCAGGTGGCCCACCTCACCATCGACAACGCCTCGCAACAGCAACGGCTGGCCACACTGCGCCCCCTGGTCGACGAATGGATCAATCGCGTGATCCATCCGCTGGTCGAGAAGCGCCGGCTGTTGAACCAGACCGTCGGCATGTCGATGCAGGCGGCGACGGTGGCCGACATCGTCAACGGCTCCAAGACCATGGCCGAAATCCGGCGCCAGATCGCCGACATCGGCAGCGAGGAAAACCGCCTGCTGGCGATCCGCTCGACCGAGCTGCGGGAACTGCGCCGCATGATGATGCTGGTGCTGACGGCCGGCGGCATCACCTGCGTGGTGCTGGCCGCGCTGATCGGCTACCTGCTGTCGCGCGCCCTGCTGCTGCCGCTCAACCAGCTCACCGACACGGCCGGCAAGATCGCCGCCGGCCGCCACGACGCGCGCGTCGACGTGCTGTCGCGCGATGAACTGGGCCAGGTCGCCATCGAATTCAATCGCATGGCCCAGGCCATGCAGGACAATCTGGCCCAGGAGCTGGCCGCCACCGGCGCGCTCAAACTGAAAGTCGACGCGCTGCTGGCGGTGGTGTCGAAGGCCGCGTCGGGCGACCTGACCGGCCACGTGTCCATCACCGGCGGCGACGCCATCGGCCAGCTGGGCGCCGGCCTGGCGCGCATGTTCGATAATTTGCGCAGCCTGGTGAGCGACGTGCAAAAGGCCGGCATCCAGGTGACGACGGCGGCCACCGAGATCGCCGCGTCGGCCCGGCAGCAGGAGGCGACCGGCATCGAACAGGCCCAGACCAGCGTGGAAATCCTCAGCACCACCCGCGAGATTTCGGCCAATACCACGCAGCTGCTCAAGGCCATGGAGGACGCCACCGCCGTCGCCGACTACACCACCAGCGCCACCGCCGAGGCGCAAAGCAACCTCCAGCGCATGGACGGCACCATGCGGCACATGGTCTCGGCCACCGACTCGATCAACGCCAAGCTGGCCGCGCTGTCCGAGAAGGCGTCGAACATCAACAGCGTGCTGGTGACGATCACCAAGGTCGCCGACCAGACCAACATCCTGTCGCTGAACGCCGCCATCGA
>NZ_JANXMI010000021.1 GCF_025354735.1 Rugamonas sp. | reverse complement strand
GGTTCGGCTTGCCCGTGATGTTGTGGTTGACGGCGGCCGCCTGCGTGCAGCTCGCGGCGAAGGGCGAGCTCGCGAGGCCCGGCTGGGTCTTGTCGGGCACGGGCAGGTCCTGCACCGCATTGGCGCCGGTCGCGTCGCAATTCCACTGACTGTCGTCGGTGATGCCGAAGTCGTCGGCGCCGCCGATGGCGGTGTAGTTCGGCTCGCTTGGATTGCCGGTGGCGTAGTAGCTGGTCAGCTGGTTGCCCGCTTGCAGATAGCCATTGATCTTAGGCGCGAACGGCGAGTTCAGGATGGACGAGGTGGCCTTGTTTTCCAGCATCACGATGAACACGTGGTCGTAGCGCGGGATGCCTTCGACGTTGAAGGCCGCCTGCTGCGATTGCAGGAAGGTGATGGCCGGACGGGTGTCGGCGGCGGTGGCGGCGGTGGCGGCGGTGACGCCGGCCTGGCCCTTCAGGCGCGGATCGCCACCGGCCACGGCCAGCGCGTCCGGATACAGGTCGCCGCGGTCGAGCTTGGTGATCGCGTAAGTGTAGCGGTTGGCCAGCGCATTCGATTCGAACAGCATGGCGCTCTTGGCCGAGGCGTCGCTGACGGTGTTGACGTCGCCCAGCACGGCCGTGGCCGCCACGCCCAGGCGCGTGGCCAGGTTGGCTTTTTCGGTCGGATAGTCGCTGCCGTTCGCTTCCATGGCGCGCGCCACGTCGCTCGACAGCGGGCTGATGACGACGGCCGCGCCCTGCTCGACGACCTGGGCTTGCACCGCGCGCAGCACCAGGCGGCTGGCCACTTTGGCGCCGGTGGCGGTGTTGACGGCGCTGGTGCCGATGTCGGCCAGCAGCGGGCCGGCGGCGACGGCCGACAGTGTGAACGCGCCCTTGGCGTCGGTGGTGACCGGGTTTTCGCTGGCGTCGCAATGGCCGTTGTTGTTGGCATCGATACACACTTGCGCACCCTGGTAGTAGCCGGCGACGAAGGTCGGTTCGGTGGCGCTGCCCGGTTTGAAGCCGGTGGCGACGAGCATGCCGCTCATCTTGACCAGGGGCGGCGTGCTGTCGCTGCCGCCGCAGGCGCTCAGTGCGGCGGCCGCGATCGCGGTCAACGCCAGCGCTTTCGTCAGGGGGGCATACTTCATGCTCGGTGTCATAACTGTCCTTAAATACGGTGGGGCGCGGTCCGCGCGAGATGGCCAGGCGCGCTGCGTACGGATGGAGGACCGCGACGGCAAGGCACTGGGGGCTGCCGCATCTTTGCAAACATTTATGACCAGGCAATGACATCGTGGTAACACACTGTGTCGACGCCCTGTGTGGTGACGCGCCGCCATTGCGCCGGGCGCCGTAGTGTTGTAAAATCTACGGTTCTATTTAAAACCCTGGCAAGTGATCGGCAATCGGGTCAAGAAGCAAGACGACCGACGAAGTGCTGTTTGGCTACCAAACTAAACCAAGGCATCCCATGAAGACCGCTATCCATCCAGATTACCGCGAAGTTGTGTTCCACGACCTGTCGTGCGATTTCAAATTCGTCACCCGTTCGACCATCCAGACCCGCGAAAAAATCGAACACAACGGTAAAGAATACCCGTTGGTCAAGATCGAGGTGTCGGCTGAGTCGCACCCCTTCTTCACCGGCAAGCACAAGATCGTCGACACCGCCGGTCGCGTCGAGAAATTCCGCCAGAAGTTCGGCACCGTCGGTTCCAAGACCTCGGTCGCAGCAGGCTAAGCAGCAGATTTACTTTGCCGCTCAAGAAAAAGGCAGCCGCGGCTGCCTTTTTTTGTTTCGCGTTTTGTTAGCGGCGCGCTTATCCGTCATACTCCCGTCTACCTCTTTTTAGCCCGGTCCTCGATGAAGCCAGTCCGTCTCCCCGCCGCCGCCACGCTCGCGCTGCCACGCTGGGCCTTGTTCGCCTTAGGCTTGCTCTACATCCTGCCCGGCCTGATCGGCCGCGAACCGTGGAAGAACGACGACGCCGCCAGCTTCGGCATCATGTGGACCATGGCCCACGGCACCTGGCAAGACTGGCTGTGGCCCAACATCGCCGGCCTGTCCATGCCCGACGAGGGCCCGCTGGCGTTCTGGCTGGGCGCGCTCGGCATCAAGCTCACCGGGCCGCTGCTGGGCGACGTGCTCGGCGCCCGCGTGGCCACCGTGCTGATCTTCCTGGCCGGCGTGCTGTCGGTCTGGTACGCCACCTTCAACCTGGGCCGCCGGCCGGACGCGCAACCGCTGCGGCTGGCCTTCGGCGGCCAGCCCGAGCCCAAGGATTTCGGCCGCACCCTGGCCGACGCCGCCGTGCTGATCTACCTCGGCTGCCTGGGCCTGCTGGTCCACAGCCACGAAACCACGTCCGAAATGCTGCAAGTGTCGATGATGGCGCTGGTGGTCTACCGCGCCATCCGCTACGTCGAACTGCCCTCGCTGCGCAACGCGGCGCTGACCGGCCTGTCGCTGGGCCTGCTGACCCTGACGCGCGGCTGGGTCACGCCCGTGTTCCTGACGCTGGCGCTGCTGCTGTGCGCCCGCTTCCTGGCGCTGCCGACGGCGCGCACCGTGCGCGACCTGCTGCTGGCGCTGGCGATCGGCGCCGCCATCACGGCCGCCTGGCTGGTGCCGGTGCAACTGCTGCAACCATATCACCAGACCCCGCTGAACGGCTGGCTGGCCTGGAACCAGACCCAGATGGACTGGCCGGGCCGGCTGTCGCTGTTCTTCTTCTTCCGCGTCGGCATCTGGTTCTTCTGGCCGGCCTGGCCCTTCGCCGGCTGGGCCGTGTACGCGTGGCGGCGCCAGCACCACGTGCTGCACATCGTCGTGCCGCTGACCTTCGTCATCATGGGCGCGCTGCTGGCGCTGTTCCACCCGGCGCCGGAAAAAGGCCAGCTGCTGGTGCTGCTGCCACCGCTGTCCATCATGGCCGCCTTCGGCCTGCTGACGATGAAGCGCGGCGCCATCAACGCCATCGACTGGTTCTCGGTGATGGCACTGACCCTGCTGGCCGGCATCTTGTGGGTGTTCTGGGCCGCCACGCTGACCGGCTGGCCGGCCCAGGCCGCCAAAAACGCGCTGAAGCTGGTGCCCGGCTTCAAGCCGGAACTGGGCGTGGGCGCGCTGCTGGTGGCCGCCGCCGCCACGGCCGGCTGGATCGCGCTGGTGCACTGGCGCATTTCGCGCCAGCCGGCCGTGCTGTGGCGCGCCGTCGTGCTGTCCTCGGGCGGCCTGATCTTGATCTGGATTTTGCTGATGACGCTGTTCCTGCCGGAGCTGAACTACAGCGCCAGCTACGCCAGCGTGGCCCAGCAGATCGCCCTGAAACTGCCGGCCGACGCCAGCTGCATCGAAACCAACGTCGGCCCGGCCCAGCGCGCCTCGTTCGCCTACTTCGGCCACCTGCCGTTCACCGGTGTCGAAGGCGGACGCTGCCCCGTGCTGCTGTTGCAGGACAGCGTGCACCAGCGCGGCGGCCCCGTCATCGCGCCCGAATATCGCGGCAAGCAATGGCAGTTGCTGTGGGAAGGCCGGCGCCCGTCCGACCGCGAAGAACGCTTCCGCCTGTACCGCCGCACCGAATAAGCGCCGGCCAGGCCGTCGCCCCACCCCGTCCGTCCGCCATCGCGTTGGTGTTGCCGCCCGCTTCCCAATGCTGCTATGCTAGAAGCCACGGTGGCCGACGGCTCGGCCGTCATCTCGCGAGGGGGGTGCATGGGCAAGCGACACGGCAAGATTGGACCCACGGCCCGCTGGCCCCTGCTGGCCTGCACACTGTTGCTGGCCGGCGCCACCCAGGCCGCTCCGCTGCACATCATGACCGAGCAGTCGCCGCCGGCCGCGATGTTGGAAAACAATGTCCTCACCGGCCGCGAGACGGAAAAAATCCAGGAAATGATGGTGCGCACCGGCACCGATTACTCCATCGAAATACTGCCGTGGAAGCGCGCTTACACCATGGCGCTGAACCAGAACTATGCCTGCGTCTACTCGACCTCGCGCACGCCGGACCGCGACCGCCTGTTCAAATGGGTGGGCCCGATCGACGAGGCGGACTGGGTGTTCCTCGGCCGCGCCGACCACAGCTTCCCGCTGCGCAACCTGGAAGACGCGCGCAATCTGCGCATCGGCACCTACAACGGCGACGCCCGCGATGAATACCTGCGCACGCGCGGCTTCCACGTCGACCCGGCCATGAACGACATGGTCAATCCGCAAAAGTTGCTGCTCAACCGCATCGACCTGTGGGCCGTGGCGATGTGGCGCGAGAGCACCGGCATCAGTCACCAGGACTGGTCCGACAAGATCGTCCCGCTGCTGGTGTTCAACAAGGTCGGCGTCTACCTGGCCTGCAACCCCGCCGTGCCCGACGCGCTGGTCGAGCGCCTCAACGCGGCGCTGGCCGACATGAAGCGCGACGGCACCGTGGTCAAGCTGGAACGCAAATACGAGCACTGGACTGCGCCCAAGCAATAAACCCCTGCCCGCCGCCGGACCTGGCGCGAACCGCTGTTGCGCACGCGATTTTTTTTTCGCCGCAAGCGAGACAAAACCCGCCGCGCCCGCTATAGTTCAATTAGGGCGAATTGCCCTAGAGCACATATTTGACAAGATTGCCGCCCAGCGCAGGCAACTCGGCAGCAGCAACGATCAACTTGGCAGCAACAAAATTGCAATCCGTGGCAACATCGCCATCCTCCCCACCGGCACGCCCCGCCTCGCGCGCCGACCCCGGCGGCGTCCGCTGCTGCGCCCCAGACCCGCGCCCCAGCCCGTCTATTTCTAGCACCATCGTCCACTCGCGTTGAGTATCCGGCCATGTTCAATTTCTACAAACTCCAGATCGCACTGAAGAATATTTACGTCCGTATCGTCCTGCTGCTGCTGGTCGCGCTGACCGCCGGCCTGATAGGCTGGAGCGCCGACGTCGCGCAAGACCGCAGCCCGCTGCTGCGCTCGCAGGATATTTCCGAAATCACGGCGCTGGCCGGCCAGCGCGCCCGCCTTGAATACCTGCTGGTGGCGCGCCCGCTGTCGGACGCGCCGCGCTACATCTTCAAGTTCAAGGACGCGCCCCAGCTGCACGTGGTCAAAGTGCCCAGCACCTCGCACCTGAGCCTGGAACGCGAAGTGCTGCTGCGCAACGGCATCCCCTACGCCATCGCGCGCGACGATTTCCTCGCCTCGCACAAGGCCGCGCTGCAAGACGAGGGCGAAGGCGCGCTCAGCGACAGCGCCGCCTTCGCCAAGCGCCACGCCTTCGATTTCCTGCTGATCGGCCTGACCCTGTTCGTGCTGAAATTCGGCATCCCCGGCATGGGCGTGACGGCCACGGTGCTGATGCCGGACCAGCTCAAGGGCAGCATGGACGACTTGATCGGCATGGACGACATCAAGCAGGAAGTGCTGCACCTGGAAGACATGATACGCAACCGCAGCGTCTATCAGTCGCACAATATCGACCGGCCCTTCAACGTCATGCTGACCGGTCCGGCCGGCACCGGCAAGACCAAGCTGGCCGGCTACCTGGCCAAGCGCCTCAACATTCCGCTGATCCAGGCCTCCGGCTCGGCGCTCGAATCGGGCTATATCGGCGGCGGCTCCAAGGCGCTGCACACGCTGTACCGCAAGGCTTGCGCGCGCGGCAACTGCATCATCTTCCTCGACGAGGCGCAGACCCTGTTCATGCCGCGCGGCCGCGGCGACAAGAAGTGGGAAGACGACACGGCCAACACGCTGCTCGGCCTGCTCGACGGCGTCGCCAAGACCGCCGGCGCCGGCGTCATCTGGGTGGTCGCCTCCAACTTCGACGACGCCTCGACGGCGATGGACGAGGCCATGCTGCGGCGCTTTTCCGTCAAGATCAATTTCCGGCTGCCCAACAAGGCCGAGCGCGGCGCCCTGCTGCGCAGCTTCCTGGCGCGCAAGGCCGACGGCTGCGTCGCCTGGGACCGGCTGGACTTGAACCAGGTGGCCGAGATGACGGCCAACCTCAGCCCGGCGCTGCTGGAAACGGTGGTCGAGCGCGCCAGCATGATCGCCATCCAGGAACACACCATCATCGATACCGAGCTGATGTTCCGCGCCTTCGAGCGCGCCACCATCGGCCTGACCGACCGCGCCACGACGGCCGAAAAAACCCGCCAGCGCGAGCGCATCGCGCTGCACGAGCTGGGCCATTTTTTCATGCAGATCGATCCGTGGCTGCGCCAGGGGCTGTCGCTGGCGGAAGTGAAGGCGCGCTCGCCGCTGCTCAAGATCAGCACCGAATCGGTGTCCAAGCTGGGCGCGCTCGGCTATGTGCTGTCGGCCGGCGACGACGTGTCGCTGCGCACGCTCGAAGAAATGGAGCGCGACGTCATCCAGCTGTACGGCGGCGTGGCGGCCGAGGAATTGTTTTACGGCGCGCGCGGCATTTCCGTCGGCAGCCAGAACGACATCGAGAAGGCGACCGCGCTGCTGGACCTGATGGTCAATAAACTGTCGATGTATTCGCGCTCGAAGCTGGACTACAGCCAGTTCAAGAACGAGACCAGCGGCGAGCACACGCTGACGCAGGTGCAAGCCAAGTCGGACGAGCTCTACAGCTACACGCTGCGCGCCATCGCCGACTACAAGGGCCAGATCGAGGCATTGAAGGACGTGCTGCTGGACCGCTACGTGCTGTCCAAGGATGCCATCTTCGCGCTGCTGGAACAACAGCGCGCCGCCCAGCCCGCCAATCGGGGCTGACCGCGGCGCGCAATGTTGTTCGGGGCGCGGGCCGCACCGGCGTGCTTAGCGGCCGGCGGTGATGACGCGGCCGGTCGCGGCCACGGCCACCGACATCGGCAGGCGCTCGTAGTTGGTGATACCGACGCTGGCGTCGTCGGCGCTGAACTTCACTTGCACGCCATTGGCCGTGGCGAAGTTGTTGGGCGCGGTGGCCATCATTTCGGCCGGCGCTTCATTATCGACGGTGGCGTAGAAGCGGTGGTTCTGCTGGCTGAAGGTGATGCGGTGGCCGGTTTCCAGTTCATAGGTGCCGGCCATGTCCTTGAACTCGCTCGACAGCATGTGATAGTGCGGACGGGCCGTGTTCACCTGCACGCTGTCGCCGGGGCCTTCGATGGTCGATTGCGGTGCGGCGTAGGCGCTCGCAGCGCTGAACAGGGCGATGGCGGCGGCGATGGTGTAGGCGGTGGTTTTCATGGTAAGACTCCAAAAAGGTTGAGGGCTGAAACTGGGTTCCGGGCCGCGCTGTGTCGTTGTTTTTCAGCGGGGACAGGTGCAGATTAGCAGCGCCTCCCTACAAAATCCGGGCAAAGCGACGGGCGGTAAATAAACGGGTATAAAACGCCGAAAATCGGCGCCAAACGGCAAGCCGGCTGGTCGAGAACAATCGAAGTGAACACTCACATCCGCGTTGACACAGCGGGCATCTCGACAGTAGGAAAATTCCCCAGCGCGCGCGAGCGCACAGACGGCATCTGCGCGATGGCGCAGACTGTCCATGTCCGCCATCGCCGGCGGCCATGAACGCGACCACACCAGGGGATTACATGACTTCCAGACTCAATTTCAAATATCACAAGGGGCAGGAACTGACCAAGACGGGCTACCCGCACGTGCACTGCATCATCACTTCCTATTGCGCCGACGAGCTGTCCTACATCGTCAGCTATACCTGCTCGGCGAACATCAAAAAGGTCTCGGAAGCGACGCTCAACGCGCTCTACCTGCCATCGGCCGGCAGCGACAAGCAGGACGCCATGGAGCATCTGTGCGAGCGCATGGGCAAGCAGGGCTATCTCGACGAGGACGGCGAGCCCGCCGCGCCCCATTAAGCGGCGGCGGCCGGCAAAAGCCCTGACCGGACAGCGAAACAGCCGTTCTTTGCGACTAAGCGCATGCAGGGTTGCCGGATCGCGCCAAATCAGGGATAATGCTTGCGCGTTGCCCGAGTGATGGAATTGGTAGACGTAGCGGACTCAAAATCCGCCGCCGCAAGGCGTGCCGGTTCAAGTCCGGCCTCGGGCACCACCTTATTACGCATACGATATAAACGATTTATATCGAATCGATATTCAATCCATATCGCAAGCCGCACCGTTGTAGCAATTGATGAACCCGCCATCCTGTCAGGATCGCGGGTTTTTTTGTCGCTGGACTCCCTACTTTTGCCAGATGCACAGCAGATGGCGCCCAGCGTACACTGGACGGTCGCATCATTTTCGCCGTCCAACCCAAGCATCGTTCTGGAGCTCTCCATGCCCAAGCACTGGTCCCTCATCGCGCTCTTGCTGTCCCTGTCCGGCCCGGCCGGCGCCACCGAGACGCCGGCCGCCGCGCCGCCTCAAACCTACGCCCTGGTGGCGGCGATGGGCGGGCAGTTCAACATCGTCTCGGAAGTGCCGAACGTCGGCAGCCATGCGGAACCCTATCGCCGCACGCACCTCGCCGTCGCCGGCGACCTGCTCAACCGCCTGGTGCTGCAAGACCTCGACCAGACCGTCGCCGGCATCGATCCGGCCAGCAAGCGCGTCTTCCTGTCGATGCCGGCGCCGAACCTCGAGCACGTCGGCCTGGATCAGCGCGAACAGGGCGGCATCGACGCTGTCGTGGTCCAGCTGAAAACCATGGCGCAGGAACGCCGTGGCTGGCACCACATCCTCGTCGTCACGCCGGCCTATCGCGCGCTCGACAAGAACGACATGGCCACCCGGCTGGAGGGCATGGGCGTATTCGTCGAACCGCTGTGCCAGGCCAACCCGGCCAACTGCAATCAGGGCTTCTTCTCGCGCGAGGGAGGCAATATCGGCGCCGTCCGCACTTACGTGGCCGACGGCGACAACACCTTCGCCGCCCCCTATAGCTACCTCGCTGTATGGGAACTCGACCCGGTGACGCTGCAAGTGCTCAGCCACATGCGCGTCTTCAAGGAGGACAAGGTCGGCATCCCGCAATTCGACCCGATGGCGATGGACATCCACCTGATCGCCGCCAGGATGGAAAAGCTGATCCGCACCTCCATCCGCGAAGGCCTGCACCGCAACGGCGTCAGCGGTCACGTCGAAGTGATCGAGCTGAAGGAACCGTCCGCGTCCGATGCCGCGCATTAACGGCTCCTGACGAACCGGCACGGCCAAGCTCAACGGCTCGGAACAAAAAATTATTCATTTGAATCTTTAGTTGCAAATGTGCTACTCTGCGCGGCTGTTTAAATAGGAAATAATATGTTTAAAAAATTGGCCATGCTGGTAGTCGCCCTGATGTTCACTTGCACTGCAGCAGCCCAGGCAGTGGACTATAAATTCACGTTCGACATCGACTCTTTTGACGTTGACTATACCAACCCTGGCACGGTCCCAATACATGCGGCTAGCGGAACATTTATTTTGTCCGCACCCTCTTTGGACGCGCCATTTACATCGTTTAAGATTGTCAATTTCAACCTTGAAGATTTTGATTACTGGAGTGTACGTTTAACCGCGTCTGCCCCTGACCAAGGTAAATTTTCGATCAGCGCCATTCCTTCACCTTTTATCCCGCGTAATGGCTGGACGATTGTTGACTCCTTTGATATAAATTTTACAGACGGTAACGTCAAGATGATCTACTCGGCCAACAACCACAATTTTATCGGCTACACCACCAGCACCCTGCAACTTCTCCCTGTCCCGAAACCAGAGACCTACGCCATGCTGCTGGCCGGCCTGGGTCTGCTTGGCTTCGCTGCGCGCCGCCGCAAAAACAAGGCGTAATGATGGGCGGCGCCCTCGCTGGGCACCGCAATGCAAAAGCCCGCGACCGAAAGGTGGCGGGCTTTTCTTTTGGGCGCGACAGGCATCAAACGTCCCGGCTTCGCCCTGGATGGCCCGCGGATCCTGATCCGGATGACGCCGCTGTCGCTGGCAGCCCGCCATATACGAAAAACGTCATGATTTGTCCAAACATCACATAACAAATACAAGTGTTTGATTATATGGCGTATTTTTTCGTCATTGCCGCAACATCGTTCTGCGCTTTTCGTCCCCGCCTTGCGTTTTGCCGCTGTTATTTCCCTATTGAAATGTGATAATCTGGACCGGCGTTCTCGCGCCATGCCACAACATCACAAGGGTCACCATGAACATGGCCACACTGCTGCAACTGTTCGCGCCGCCGGCCGCGCCGGCGCTGCTCAACTACGGCAGCTACAGCGCGCCGCTGGTGGTGCTGTCCCTCCTGGTCGCCATCTTTTCGTCGTGGATGGGCTTGCAGATCGCCGGCCAGGCCGCCGACAACCGCAGCCGCACGCTGCGCAGCGTCGCCCTGCTCAGCGGCAGCCTGGCCCTCGGCTGCGGCGTCTGGGCCATGCACTTCATCGGCATGCTGGCCTTCCGCCTGTGCACCAAGGTCGACTACGATCCCGGCGTGACGCTGCTGTCCATCCTGCCCAGCCTGGCCGCCTCGGCCGTCGCGCTGTCCATCATCGGCCGCCGCCGCGTCGGCGGCTGGTCGCTCGTCAGCGGCGGCGTGCTGGTCGGCTCCGGCATCGGCGCCATGCACTACGCCGGCATGGCCGCCATGCGCCTCGACCTGGTGCTGCACTACGACCCGCTGCGCTTCGCCCTGTCCATCCTGGTCGCCGTCGTGCTGGCCACGCTGGCGCTGTGGGTGCGCTTCGGCATCCGCGGCCTGGAGCGCCACGTCGGGCCGCAGCTACTGGGCCTCATCAGCGCCACCGTCATGGGCTGCGCCATCGCCGGCATGCATTACACGGGCATGGCGGCGGCGCGCTTCATCGGCCAGCTGCCGGCGGGCAGCGCGCCCGGCCCGGGCAGCGAATTCTTGGCGCTGGCGATCTCGCTCATCACCGTCGTCTTCACCGTGCTGGTGCTGTCGGCCAACGGCCTGCTGCGTTACCGCGTCCTGTTCCAGCAGCTCAGCGAAAGCGAAAACTGGATGCGCGCCCTGCTCACCACCACCGTCGATGGCGTCGTCACCATCGACGGCGACGGCACCATCCATGAATTCAACCAGTCGGCCGAGCGCATCTTCGGCTGGCGCCGCGATGAAATCATCGGCCGCAACATCGTGCTGCTGATGGCCGATGCCGAGCGCTCGGGCCGCGACGGCCTGCTGCACTTCCTGCGCAGCGGCGACGCCAGCGTCATCGGGCGCGGCAGCGAAGTGACGGCCGTGCGCAAGAACGGCAGCGAACTGCCGATCCGGCGCGCGCTGGGCCACGCCAAGCTCGGCGAACGCGACCTGTACGTGCTGTTCGTCACCGACATCAGCGAACGGCGCGCCATCCTCAAGGCGCTGCGCGACAGCGAACAGCAATTCCGTTCGCTGATCGGCAACCTGCCCGGCATCGCTTTCCGCTGCGGCAGCGAAAACGAGCGCCCGGTGCAATTCATCAGCGACGGCGTGGAACTGGTGGCCGGCCATCCGGCGGCCGACTTCCTGCCGCCGGATGCGCGCCGCTCGCTGCACCGGTTGATCGTGGCGGCCGACCGCGCCCGCGTCGACGCCGCCGTCGACGCCGCCATCGCCCAGCACCAGCCCTACCAGGTTGAATACCGCTTGCAGCATGCCGACGGCGGCACCCGCTGGGTCTGGGAACACGGCGCCGTCACGCCCGACGCCGACGGCGCGCCGTGCTGGATAGACGGCGTCATCATCGACATCAGCGAGCGGCGCCAGATGGAACAGGCGCTGCGCCTGGCCAAGGAAAAGGCCGAGCAGGCCGCCGCCGCGCGCGCCAGCTTCGTGGCCAATATGAGCCACGAAATCCGCACGCCGATGAACGCCATCCTCGGCTTCACCGACGTGCTGCTCGACACCCCGCTCGACGCCGACCAGCAGCGCCACCTGAACACCGTGCGCAAGGAAGGCCGCTCGCTGCTGCGCCTGCTCAATGAAATTCTCGATACTGCCAAGCTCGACAAGGGCGCCATGGACCTGGAAACGGCCGACTACAACCTGCTGGCCCTGATCGACGAACTGTCGTCGACCTTCAGCGCCAACGCCCGCGGCAAGGGACTGGCGCTCGACATCGAGTACGACGCGGCCCTGCCCCAGCAGCTGCACGGCGACGCGCTGCGCATGCGCCAGGTGCTCACCAACCTGCTCGACAACGCCATCAAGTTCACGGCCGCCGGCGGCGTCAGCCTGCGCGCCCGCGTCGACGCCGGCCAGCTGCACCTGCTGGTGCGCGACAGCGGCATCGGCATCGCGCCCGACCGCCTGGAAGCGATCTTCGACCCATTCACCCAGGCCGACGCCACGATGACGCGGCGCTACGGCGGCACCGGCCTGGGCACCACCATCGGCAAGCAGCTGGTGACGCTGATGGGCGGCACCATCACGGCCGACAGCGCGCCCGGCGCCGGCACCACCTTCCACGTGCGCCTGCCGCTGGTGCCGGCGCGCCACGCGCCGGCCGAACAGCGCGAGCGCGGCGCCCACCCGCTGCCGCCGCTGCACATCCTGGCCGCCGACGACGTGCCGCAAAACCTGGAACTGCTGTCGCTGCTGCTGTCCAAGCGCGGCCACACCCTGCAAACGGCGGCCGACGGCGCCCAGGCGCTGCAACTGGCGCTGTCGACGCGCTTCGACCTGATCTTGATGGACGTGCAGATGCCGGTCATGGACGGCCTCGACGCCACGCGCGCGCTGCGCGCCGCCGAGCAGGCCGACGGCCGCGCGCCGGTGCCGGTGCTGGCCATGACGGCCAGCGTGCTCGACGCGCACCGCGAAGCGAGCGGCGCCGCCGGCATGGACGGTTTCGCCAGCAAGCCGGTCGACTGGGACGAGTTGTCGCATGAAATCGCGCGCGTGCTGGGGCTGGCGCCGCCGGCGGAGCAAGCGGTGGGCGCGGCCGCCGGCGACGCCGGTGCTGGTGCCGATGCCGGTGCCGGCGCCGAGGCCTATGCCGCCGCCCTGCCTCGCTCGGCGCGCGCCGCCGCGCCAGCGCCGGCAGCGACGCCGACGGCGGACGCAGCGCCGCGCCTGCGGGTGCTCAATCGCAAAGCCGGCCTGCGCCGCTGGTCCGATGAAGAACAGCCTTACCTACAGGCGCTATGCCGATTCGCCGAAGACCACAGCGGGGCGCAGCAGGTGATGCTGCAACTGGCCGCCGACGCCAAATTCGACGATCTGCGCCAGTACAGCCACAAGATGCGCGGCGTCGCCGCCAACGTCGGACTGGAGCAACTGTCAGCCACCCTGGCGCGCATCGAGCGTCTGGCCGCCCTGGGGTTCGAGCGGCGCGATCCGCACAGCCAGAACGCGAAGCACGCCGCCCATCATGGTGGCGATGCCGGCGATGGTGGCGTTGGTCCGAATAGCGGCGGCGGCAAGGACTGCGATCCGGCGCTCGACGACGCCCTGCGCCAGCTGGCGGTCGAACTGGCGGCGGCCCTGAACGAAGTGCGCCACGAATGCGCGCAACTGGCCGCGCCGGTGCTGCCGCAAAACCGCGCGGCCGATCCAACCCAGGTCCACGCGGCCGGCGCGGCGCTGCTACAATCGCTGCAACGCGGCGCCCTCGACGACGCCGCGCTGACGCGGCTGGAGGCCAGTCTCGGCGGCGACGCCGCGCAAGCCGGGCTGGCGCCGCTGCACCGCGCCCTGTCCGACTTCGATTTCCCGCTGGCGCAAACCAGGCTACAGGCGCTGCTGCGCCAACTTGATCCGGAACCGACATGAGCACCACCACCATCGCCGCCCTGCCCCTGATCCTCGCCGTCGACGACGAGGCCGGCAACCTGCAACTGCTGCGCCAGATCCTGCAAGACCACTACCGCCTGGCCTACGCCAAGGACGGCGCGCGCGCGCTCGAACTGGCGCGCCAGGAACGGCCCGACCTGATCCTGCTCGACGTGATGATGCCCGGTATGACGGGTTACGAAGTGTGCCGCACCCTCAAGGCCGATGGCGCGACCGCCTCCATCCCCGTCATCTTCGTCACCGCGCTGACCGACGCCAGCGACGAAGTGGTCGGCTTCGAGGCCGGCGCCGTCGACTACATCACCAAGCCGCTCAGCCCCGCCATCGTGCGCGCGCGCGTGCGCACCCACCTGTCGCTGGTGCGGGTCGAGGAACTGGTGCAGACCCGCTTGCAGATCGTCCAGCGCCTCGGCCTGGCGGCCGAATACAAGGACAACGAAACCGGCCTGCACGTGATCCGCATGAGCCACTATGCGCGCGTGCTGGCGCTGGCCGCCGGCCTGCGCGTGGCCGACGCCGACGACCTGCTGCACGCGGCGCCGATGCACGACGTCGGCAAGATCGGCATCCCCGACGTCATCCTGCGCAAACCGGGCGCGCTCGACGCCGACGAATGGAAAGTCATGCAAAGCCACGCCAGCATCGGCGGCGACATCATCGGCCGCCACGCGCACGGCATGCTGGCGATGGCGCACGACGTCGCCATGACGCACCACGAGAAGTGGGACGGCAGCGGCTATCCGAACGGGCTGGCGGGCGAAGCGATCCCGCTGGTCGGCCGCATCGTCGCCATCGCCGACGTGTTCGACGCGCTGACGTCGGCGCGGCCGTACAAGGCCGCGTGGCCGGTGGAACAGGCATTGGAGTATCTGGAACAGCAGCGCGGCAAGCACTTCGACGCCGCGCTGGTCGATTTATTCTTGCAGCAGCTGCCCGCGATCATCGAGATCAAGGAGCGCTGGGGCGAGAAGTGAGGCCGGCGGCCGACGCCGACACCGGGGTATGTCCCCGATTCCCCAACCGTCCCCTCAGCGCCCGGCCAGCTCCCGATACAGCGCCACATAACTGGTCGCCATCTGCCGCGCCGTGAACAACTCCCAATAACGCGCTTCGGCGCGGCGGCCCATTTGCCGCGCCAGCTCCGGCTGATCCCACAGCGTGCGCATGGCGGCGCCGAAGGCGGCCGGATCGCTGGGCGGCACCACCAGCCCCGTATCCTGGTCGATATTGATATACGTGGTGCCGGTGCCGATCTCGCTCGAAATCATCGGCTTGCCGAACATCGCGCCCTCCAGCAGCGATATGCCGAAAGCCTCCGAGCGCAGATGCGAGGGGAACACCATCGCATAGCACAGCTGCAGCAGCGCGATCTTGTCTTCCTCGCCGAGCGCGCCGACGAACATCACATGCGTCAATCCCAGCCGCTCGGCGTGGGCCTTGAGCTCCATCTCGATCGGCCCGGCGCCGACGATCACCACCGGATAATCGACATCGGCCATCGCGTCGAGCAGGATGTGCAGCCCCTTGTAATAGCGCAGCACGCCGATGAACAGGAAGAAGCGCTCGCCGCACAGCGCGCGCCACTTTTCCAGCACGGCGGCGCCGGCCGGCGGATAGCCGGCCCTATCGAGGCCGAAGGTGATGGTGCGGGTCTTGGCGCGGAAGCGCTTGAGCACCGGCGACGACTCCATGTAATTGGGCGAGGTGGCGACGATGGCGGTGACGCTGCGCAGGAAGCGGCGCTTGAGTGGCGTGTACACGCGCAGCAGGTTTTTCTGGCGCACGATGTCCGAGTGGTAGGTCACCACGCTGGGCTTTTTAACCCGCGCCATGAAGTGCGCCAGGTCCATGAACGGCCACGGAAAATGATAGTGGATCACGTCGGCCTTACGCGCCAGGCGCGCCAGCTTGCGGATCGCGGCGAAGGAAAAACCGGTCGACGCCACTTCGAAATCGAGCTTCACGCGGTGCACCAGGTGGCCTTCGTATTCGATCTCGGACGGGCCGGCCAGGTCGCGCGTGAGCGTGAGCACTTCATTGCTCACGCCGAGCTGGCCGGTGCCGACGCACAGCTGGCGGATGACCTGCTCGATCCCGCCCCAGGAGTCGGGGTAGTAGGTCTTGTAAAAGTGAAGAACGCGCATAGGGGGTATAGGTCCGGCGGCCATGGCGGGCCGCGTCAGGAGGAGAGAACGGTATGATAAACGGCGGCCGTCTTGCGCGCCGTTTCAGACCAGGTCAGTTGCAGCGCGCGGCGCTGGCCGGCGGCGATGCAGCGGGCCCGCAGCGCGTCCTCGCGCACCAGCGCCAGCATGGCCGCGCTCAATTCGGGCACGGACAGCGGGTCGACGTCGACGGCGGCGCCCTGGGTCACTTCCGGCAGCGAGGTGGTGTTCGAGGCGATCACCGGCACGCCGGAGGCGAAGGCCTCGACGACGGGGATGCCGAAGCCCTCGTACAGCGACGGGAACACGAACACGCCGGCCGCCGCATAGACGCGGCGCAGCTGTTCGGTGTCGGTCAGGGCGCTGAGCCAGACGATGTTTTCGCCGTTCTGGATCGCCGCCTTCATTTGCGCGATCAGCGTGTCGCTGCGGGCGCCGGCCGCGCCGACGATCACCAGCTGGCGCGCGGCCCGCACCACCGGCGGCAGCGCCAGATAGGCGGCCAGCAGGCGCTCGCCGTTCTTGCGCGGTTGCAGCGTGCCGACGAACAGGTAATAACCGGGCCGCAGTCCGTGCGCGGCCAGCGTGGCGGCGATATCCGCTTCGGCCGGCCGCTCCAGCCAGGCCTCGTCGACGCCGGCCGGCACCACGCTGATGCGGCGCTCATCGACGCCGAAGCACTGCACCAGTTCCGCGATCGAATATTCGGTGTGGGCGATCACATGGTCGGCCTTGCGCGCCGCTTTCGTTTGCAGCCAGTTCTTCAAGCCGCGCAGGCGCGGATTGCACCACTCGGGATGCGAGATCGGCAGCGCGTCGTGCAGCGTCGCCACCACCGGGCAGGCCAGGCGGATCACGCGGTAGTCGGTGGCGTGGAACAGGTCGACCGGCAGCGCGGCGCGCACGGCGGCCGGCGTGGCCAGGTCGATCAGCGTGGCGACGGGGAAGGAGTGCGCCATCGGCCGGCCGACGCTCAAGCCGGCGCCGCGGCCGGGCCGGGCGAAGGAATACGGGACGACGGCGCAGCCGGCCGCCGGCAGGTGCTCGAGCAGCGCGCGGCTGTAGACGCCGATGCCATCGAGGCGGCCGCCGGTCAGGCTGGGTTCTATCGTGGTGGTCGACAGGCCGATGCGCGCGGCGCTCACGCCAGATACATCCAGCGCAGGGTCTCGGCCAGCGGCAGCGGTTCGATGGCGCCGACAATGGCGGCCAGGCGGCGGTTGTCGCCGACCAGGCGCGCCACTTCATTGGCGCGCACGAAAGCCGGGTTGACGCGCACGTCGATGCGGTAGCCGGCGATGTCGGCCATCATGTCGAGCGCCTGTCCCAGCGTGTAGGCCACGCCGGAGCAGATGTTGAAGGTCTGGCCGGCCGCCGACGGCGCCGCCAGCAGCGCGCGGTAGCTGGCCGCGACCATGCGCACGTCGGAAAAATCGCGCGCCACATGCAGGTTGCCCAGCTCGATTTTGGGATCGGCGCGGCGGAAGTGCGAGACGATTTTCGGCAGCAGGAAATTCTCGTGCTGGCCGACGCCGGTGTAGTTGAACGGCCGCGTGACGATGATGGGCAGCTTGTCGTTCCACAGCCGCGCCATGTACTCCATCGACAGTTTGCTGACGGCGTAGTCGTTGGCCGGCGCGGCGCGCACCTCTTCGCCGATGACTTCGACGTCGGTGTTGCCGTAGATGTTGGCGCTCGACGCCAGCAGCACGGCCGCCGGTTTGCGCTCCAGCGCGGCCAGCGCTTCGAGCAGATTGCGGGTGCCGACGACGTTGACTTTATAAATCTGTTCGACGTCGGCATGGCCGACGAAGGCGATGCCGGCCAGGTGGGCCACCACGTCCGGCCGCACCGCCCGCACCATGGCGGCGACGGCGTCGCGGTCGGTCAGGTCGACGGCGTAAATGCCCTCGTCCTTCCCGTCCACCGCGTGGCCGGGTGTGGAGGTACCGAAGATCTGGTAGCCGGCCGCGCGCAACTCCTGCTCGACATAGTGGCCGGTGAAGCCGGCCAGGCCGGTGATGAGCGCCCGCTTGCCCTCACCCTCGCGGGCCGGCGACATCGCTTGCAACACCGATGCAACAGCAGTAGCGCTCATGGCATCACCTTAGAACGAAAAACCGGCTTCGTTGCGGCGCAGGTCGGCCTCGACCATCATCAGGCACAGTTCTTCGAGCGTGGTCTTGGGCTTCCAGCCCAGTTCCGTCAGCGCCTTGGCCGGATTGCCGATCAACAGTTCGACTTCGGCCGGACGGTAGAATTTCGGGCTCACGCGCACCAGCGTCTTGCCGGTTTGCTTGCAGACGCCGATTTCATTGTCGGCCACGCCCTGCCACTCGATGGCCACGTCGATCGCCTTGAAGGCCATGGTCACGAAGTCACGCACGGTCTCGGTGCGGTTGGTGGCCAGCACATAGGTGTCCGGTTTTTCAGCTTGCAAAATGCGCCACATGCCTTCGACGTATTCCTTGGCGTAACCCCAGTCGCGCTTGGCGTCCATATTGCCCAGTTCCAGCACGTCGAGCTTGCCCAGCTTGATCTTGGCGACCGAGTCGGTGATCTTGCGGGTGACGAATTCGCGGCCGCGCAGCGGCGACTCGTGGTTGAACAAAATGCCGGAGCAACCGAAGATGCCATACGATTCGCGGTAGTTCACGGTCATCCAGTGGGCATACAGCTTGGCCACGCCGTACGGGCTGCGCGGGTAGAACGGGGTCTCTTCCACTTGCGGTATGGCTTGCACCTTGCCGAACATTTCCGACGTCGACGCCTGGTAAAAGCGGATCTTCGGATTGACGATGCGGATCGCTTCGAGCAGGTTGACGGCGCCCAGGCCGGTGATTTCAGCGGTCGTCAGCGGCTGCTCGAACGAGACGCCGACGAAGCTTTGCGCGGCCAGGTTATAGACTTCGTCCGGCTGCGCCGTCTGTATCAGGCGGATGGTGGAGCTGAGGTCGGTCAGGTCGAATTCGACCAGCTTCAAGTTCGGGTGCGACTGAATGCCCAGCTCTTCCATGCGCCAGAAATTGACCGAGCTGGTGCGGCGGAAGGTGCCGGTGACTTCATAACCTTTTTCGAGCAACAGTTCGGCCAGATAGGCGCCGTCCTGGCCGGTGATACCCGTGATAACTGCTTTTTTCGTTGTTTGCATGATGTTCATTTCAAAACGTGTGTGTCACAGGCTGGCCGCAAACCGCGCTCGGTCCCGCCGTCAAAGCCCAGTATTGTATCAGAGCGTCCGGAACGTAATTCAGGCCAAATGTGGCGATTACAACAATTACACATTGTTACAGCATTGTGTTTTACATTCGGCAAAAAGTTATTTTATCGACATCGACGCCAACCTAAAGAGCACCCGGTCTTTCTTCGACCATTGCCTCTGGCTTGGCGTCAATCAAGGCCGGGACTATGCGCAAAGAATATCCTCAACGATCTCGTTGATCGTCGTGCCGGAAACCGTGGAACGCCGCTGGCAAGGACGCGCAAACGATTTTGTACGCATCCACGCTCCGGAGGCTCTCATGACGCAATGTTTCAAAGACCACGAGTGCGACGAACTGAAACTGCACCGAAATACCAAGCCCATCTACGAGTGCAAGAGCATCGTCGTCGAAGAGAACGGGCGCAAGATCCAAAAAATCACGGTGCCGATACTGACGTGCGAAGACATCTGGTTTTCATACCAGAAAGAGGCCGAGGACATCGTCGCGCCGGGCGGCATTCTGATCGCGGATCCCAGGGGCCGCAACCGCGCCATCAATGCCGCCTATGCCCGGCTATGGCTGTTTGACCCGCGATTCCAGTGGGCGGGGTTGGCCGCCTTCGCCTCCAAGCAGGTCGGTTGCGGCCTGCTGCATGCGGCCGCAACCATAAGGCAAATTCAGCATGGAACCGCCGTGCTGCGGGAAATTGAAGTCGATCCGATAATTTGGCTGGCCAGTCCCTCCGTCGAAGCGACAGCCATCGTTGCCGATGGGACGCTGTCAGTGGCGCAGCAACAATACCGATACGTGTACGAGAAGCTGGCGCTGGGCAATACGACCTTGTTCCTCGATGTGTTCCCGCTGCATGCGTTTTACAAGAAGCGGGGGTTGGCGGAGCTTAAAACCTGCATCGGCTCCCGGAAGAAAATTTATGGATCCCTAAAGCGGCCGGTGCTGTGGCCGGTGGGCCAGGAGACGCTGCGTTTCGGCATGGACCGTCCGCAAATCTTGCAGGCATTCGAGGCCATAGAGAAAGGTGATATTACAGCGAGCGTCAGATTGCTGGCTTGGCACGAACAAGTCAACATCCTGCTACCGACGATGTACGATGACCCGCACTTTAAGGCGCTGCTGCGCGCCAACCAGGCAGCCTACGTCACCGGCTTGGGATCGGGCGTCGCCGAAGCCATCGAATTGACGCTGGCTAGCCGGTGCCAACGCATTGATGACGGGCGCACCGTTGCTTTCGATAACAGCCTCTATGCTGATTTATCAGACATCAAGCAGCGCATGCCCTTCGTGCTCAGGGCGGCCGAGCGCTTCGACCTGATGGTGCATCACTCCCCATACTATGCCGTGGAGAAATCCCTCCAGCAGATC
>NZ_JANXMI010000016.1 GCF_025354735.1 Rugamonas sp. | reverse complement strand
CAAACAGGCTGATCCGGGGCTTCATCATTGTGGTATTCATTGGTCGCGGGCTGATGCCAGAATTTTACCGAACCTGCGAACGGCAGGATAGGTTTCTAGAGGTACCCATAACGCCAGGACTATCAAACATACGTCCTGAGGGACCAAGGCCGCCACAAGTCTGCCCGCCTTTGCCATCGGGAACGCAGATGTATTGATGGAAAAGCGGTCCAAACCTAAATGGAACGTTATTTAAATTTCGAGTACACATGAAAGTTGCCAACCCGAGCGGATCAATCTTGCTAACGGGATTGGCGTCGCCGTAGATGTAGGTATTAATCCCGCCAGCTAGGCCAATGGGATCGGATTGCACGTATCGAGCAGTGTCCGAGTCATAGTAGCGGTACCGGTTGTAATGCAGGCCCGTTTCGCGGTCTTCAAATTGTCCCTGGAAACGGAGCGGTTGTTCGAATTCGGGGACTGCGGCGCCGTAATGCCGACCATAGGCGCTGGCGGTGTTCCGTGCTCCCCACGCCTTGAAGCGGCCTGACCAGACGATCTCACCCTGGCTGTTGAACAGCTCGCGCGGGGTGCCGAGGTGGTCGCAATTGAAGTGGGCGATCCGGTCGGTCTTGGCTTCTTCGTCCGCCTCGTCTTTACGGCGACGCCACGCAGCTGCGTCATCGGTAGCCGCTTTGGCGTCCTGCTCCCGAACTTGTCCGCGCTTACTCGGTAAATCCCATTGCTGCACATTCGCGAGATAGACGGCGATGTTGGGGCGGGCGGCGTTAGAGCCGGCATCGGTTTCGTCGTGGCCCGTCATTGCGTGGTGGCCGCCCGCCGACTCGATTCTTGCCAACGGTACAAACGTATCGGGTTCGTATAGCAGCCGCCCTTGCACGTCGTAGTCGTAGCGCGTTTCGTGGTGGTGGAAGTCGATGGCGGCGCTGACGCGGTCGTCCTGGTCGTAGCGGTAGCGGCTGCGCTGCCCGGAGCAATCGGTGTAGGCGATCAACTGCCCGGACGGGTTGTATTCCAGCCGCGTGACGCCGCCTTTGGCGTCCTGCGTTTCGATGAGCCTGCCGAGCGCGTCGTAGCGGTGGCGGGTGGTGTGGCCCAGCGCGTCGGTATGGGCGGCGAGGCGCCCGGCCGCGTCGTAGCTCA
The DNA here is from genome assembly GCF_025354735.1 of Rugamonas sp. Taxonomy (GTDB): domain Bacteria; phylum Pseudomonadota; class Gammaproteobacteria; order Burkholderiales; family Burkholderiaceae_D; genus Rugamonas. The sequence goes on along the minus strand of NZ_JANXMI010000016.1, from coordinate 33,413 downwards.
GGCGCGTGGTGGCGCCGGCCGCGTCGGTGAGGACGCTCGCCTGTTGGTGCGCGTCGTAGGCGATGGTGGCGCGGCGGCCCAGCGCGTCCGTGCTGCTGGTCACGTTGCCGGCCGCGTCGTGGGTGTAGCGGGTGGCGCGGCCGGCGCCGTCTATTTCGTCGAGCAACATGCCGTCGCGGTCCCAGCGGCGCCGGCCCAGCGAGGTCGCGCGGGCGCCAGGGGCGACGCGGCGCACGTCGACGGCCAGCCAGTTGCCGTCGAAGGTGTATTCCAGCACACCGCCGAGGGCGTCGGTGACGCGGCTGGTGTCGTTGTCGATATAGTCGATGTGCAGGGCGTCGGAGCCGTCTTCGCCGACGCTGCCGGTGGCGCGGGCCTGGTAGCTGTTGGCCGGCGTGATCGGGTAACGCTCACGCAATTCGTCGTCGCCGAGCGGGCTGCCGCGCCAGCGTTCCCGCAGCGCGGCCAGGCTGATCCAGGTCAGCGTCGCCGTGAACCCGCCGTAAGTGGAGCAGGACAGCAGCAGATGGTGGCGATAGGCGTAGCGGCGGGCGGCGCCGGCGATGTTGGTCTGGCGGATCAGGTTGAAGCGTGGCGGCAGTTGGGCGAAGTCGTCCGGCGCGGCTGAACCGGATTCCGGTGGCGCGACTGCCCCGGCCGGGGGCGGGACCGTTTCGGCCGCGTAGTCGTAGCGCACGCGGCAGATCCGCGTGCCGTCGTCCCGCACTTCGTCGACGCGGCCGATGCGCGCGCCGCTCTGTTGCGTGCCGGCGGGCTGGTCGATGCGCATCGCTTCCAGGGTGCGGCCGTCGTCGTGGCGCACCCGCAGCAGCAAGGCGCCGGGCGCCGCCGCGTCGTGGCGTTCGATGGTGATGCCGCGCCCGTCGCGGCCGGCGGCGCGGCGCAAGGTGTAGCGCTGGGCGCGCTGGACGCTGCCGGGGACGAGCATGGCGTTGACGCCGTCGTGGCCGTGTGGCAGCCAGCTGTCGGCGCCGCTCGCATCCAGCGTGAAGAGGTCGGTGCTGCCATCGCGCCACGTCAGGATGAATTCATCGGCCTGTATTCGGGCGAGCGCGAAGCCTTCCTTGCGGTTGGCGAGCGATGGTCCGGCCGCAGCCAGCGGCGGCAGGCGGATGGCGCGCCCGCTGTCGTCGATGTAGATGATGCCGCCATCCGTCAGCAGCAGGCTGGCCGTGAACGGCGACGACCAGCGCGCGCCAAGCACGCTCCAGTCCGCGTGTTCCGAGCCGGACCGGTAACACCGCGTCCAGGCGATGGGATGCGGGCCGTCGAGCACGAAATCGGTCTGGTGCAGCACCTCCTCGCCGGTGCCGAAGTGAATCGGTTTGCTGCCCGAGACGGGATTGCCGCCGGGCGCCGAACTCCTTGGGCAGCTGTCGCTCGGCTTGTCCGATTTCGCCTCGGTGCTGAATGGCTTGGTCTTGCCGCCGCGCGGTTTGTCGGGCGGCGGTGATGGTGCGGGACGGTCCGATTTTTTTCCGGGTTGGGGCCGGTCCTCAAGCTCACGTTGCAATGACGTGAACAGTGCCGTTTGTGCAAGTTCTTCTATCTGGCCGGCTAGTTCCCCGGTCAAAATAAAGGTGGCGGCAATGTCCGGCAGGGCGGTAGCCGCATTGCCGGTGCGGGCAGATGAGGCTGGAATGGCCTCATCAGCTTGCGGGCCGGGGGGCGGGACCGATTTGTTGCAAGCGGGGACGCTGCGGCACGCCGCCCCTCTCGTAAATTTTCCCGATGGTGTTGCGGTTGTTCATCCACACTTCGCAACCCACCTGCACCGTGGCGTTGCCGTTGGCGCGCAAGGTCGCGCTCGCCGTTTTCGTTTCGACGCATTTGCCGTAGGTGCCGCTCTTGACGCCGCCGGCGGTGCCCGCTTCATCGCCTTTGACGGTGGGAATGGTGCTGCGCTGGTGCAGGATAACCGGCTCGCTGCGCGACTTGACGTTGGGCGACACGTCCGTCGCATCGGCAAACTCGCCCATGACCGAGTAGGGGATGGGCGGCGTGGCCGGGCCGATCGGTGTCTTGCAGATGTCGGGAGTCAGGCTGACGCAATAAAAGCGCGGCGACTTGGTGGCGGTTTCATCGGCCATGGCAGCTCATTTCTGGACCGGTGCGGGCGGCGTATCGGTTTGCCTGGCCGAATGTCTCGCCTCCTGAAGTTGAACCAGCAGAGCGAGGCGTTCCAGCTGCGCCGGTTCAGTAATGTGCATCAGGCGTGACGACGTCAGCACGGCGTCCGCGTCCAGATAACCCCGCCATACAATGTCGACGCGGCGCGTTTCGGGGCTGATGGTGACGGTATCGATCACCAGCGGCAGCACTATCAGTTGCTGCTGCTCGTTTCCCGCCAGGATGACCATGGCCTGGCGCAGCAGCGAAAATTGCAGCACGGTGTTGCCGCGCCGATCGATGCGACAGGCCGGATGGTCAGACCGGCACAGATTGATTAAGATGAAGCGCTCCTCACCTTGCAAGTACGGACATTGCTGGTCGACCGGCGCGCAATTCCAATACCCATAATCAAAATTGGCAGGCAATTGCGGCACGTCGTCGGGAATCCAGTCCGACTTTTCTTCGATGTGACCGATCAGCGCGCGACGCGGCAGCCAAGCCCGGCCGACCGCCCCCATGCCGGCCGGTGCCGGCTCAGCGCCGCCTTGCGCGCAGGCTCGGAACTGGCGCGCCGACGATGGCTGTGCGACGTAGGTGATCTGTGGCGCCGCCACGCGCACGCTGCGTGCCGCCTTCAAGTACCAGTTGCGTGCAAAACCACGGCCCAGCGGATTGCTTTGGCAGGCTTCGTGCGCGATGGGGTGTGCGGTCGGGTCCGCCGCAATGCCGCTGCCGGGCAAGCGCTCACGGTCGGGCACACGTTTCGCCGCCGCATCGGTGTGGAGGATTTGACATTGACCGCCGCCGGCATATTCATAACGCAGAGGCAATTGCTTCAAGGGCTTGGGCTTGGTCAGCCGCCATGCGGCGGGACGGACCATGCCGAGCGTGAGGAGATTGAGCGGCCACTGCAACATCCGGGTGAGAGCGGCTTTGCGCTTGAAGCCGCGCTCGCCGCACACCATTAATGTCTTATGAATCAGCACTGCGCGACTTCCTGGCTCAGATGTGGGCGTCGCAATGGACCGGTCGACCATCAGACGCACCGGAAACTCCCTGATCGCGGCCATCTTCGGCGCATAGGCGACCGCGTTGACGATGACGTCGCAGCGCGGCTTGAACGGGGCCAGATCGCTTTCCTCCAGCACGCTGGCCGCCGGATTGTCATCAAGGTGCTTATCGACCACGTTCAGCTTGATCGGCGCTGCCGTCGCGGCCAGCGTCGCCACCCCGCCGGCATCGCTGGCCCCCATGTCATAGCCGATTTTTGCGACGAAAACATGGAAGGCCGCGCTGTGCTGATCAATGGTGTCGAATTGAAGCGCGTCGTAAGGACTTCGATTGTCAAACAGGATGCCGGGCACGGCAGGGCGGGAGGAGGGCGCCGCCGGATGCGGCGGCCGGGCCGGTTTTGGGTCGGTGTCGGCCATGGTCATCCCGGATTGTGGTCGATGTCATCGCCGTGCACTTCGACTTTTTGCCTGCCCTGGATCAGGATTTCGTCGGCCAGCAGCGTGATGCGCGTCGGCGTGATGGTGATCACGGAAGCGCCCACGGTGATCTTGTGTTCCACTTCCGCCGTCAGCGAGCTTTCCTGGCCGACGATGACCGTCTTGGCCATGCCGATTTCTTCCACCTGGGCCATGCCGACGCTGGTATTCATCGCACCGATGACCGTGGTTTGATAGGCGGCCCCGACGAAGAGCGACTTGCCCATCAATATAGATTCCTCTTTGGCCAGCAAGACCAGCTCGCTGCGGTTACCGTCGATCACCACCTGCTCGTTTGCCCCGACGTGCTCGCTGCGCTCATGGCCGATATCGATCTGTTCGTCGTGGCCCACTTGCTCCGTTCGATTGTTGTGGATGGTGATTTTTTCGTCGTTGCCCACCGTCTCGGTGCGGTCGTGCGCGACCTGGATCGTTTCGTCGTGCCCGACGGTCTTGCCGCGGTCGTTGCCGACCGTGTGCGATTCGTCGTGCTCGACCTCGATACGCTGGTCTTTTTCCGCGTGCAGCCACACCTCTTCCTTGCCCTTGAGATCTTCGAAGCGCAACACGTTGGCGTTGTCCGGCGTGCCGTTGCGGGTCGAGCGCGTCACGACGCCGCTCTGGCTGCGATGGTCCGGCAAGTCCCACGGCGGCATGTTGGCGGAATTGAACAGGCTGCCCGTCACGACCGGCCGGTCGCAGCAACCGTTGAGAAATTGCACCGTCACTTCCTGGCCGATGCGCGGCAGGCAGATCTGGCCGTAGCCGCTTCCGGCCCAGTTCGTCGCGACGCGGACCCAGGGCGAACTCTTTTCGTTGAACTCGCCGACCCGGTCCCACCAGAACTGCAGACACACGCGGCCGAACTGGTCGGTGTAGATTTCCTCGTTGCGGGGACCGACGACGAGCGCCGTTTGTACGCCGTAGATGCGGACGTCGGTGCTGTGGAAGCCGATTTTCGGCCGCCAGCGGATGGTGTTGCGCAGGCAGGTGAAACTGTTGCGGTAGCTCGATTCGGCGCCGCGTCCGTTCTGGTAGTTGTTGCTGGCGGTGTGGCGCGCCGACAGGATCAGGTAGTCGCGCCCGGCGCGGTCGGGCTGCGGCGCGCCGTCGGCGTCCATGCGGTAGCCGCCGCTGAAGTGGCCGCTCATGGTGAAGGTGCGGCCCGGCTGCACCGCGCGGTGGTTGCCGCTGGCGGCGTAGTCCTGGCCGGCCGCATCGATGGCTTCCATGCGGCGCGCCGCCATGGCTGCGCCGTCGTCGTCGTTGCTGAAACCATAGGTGCCGGTGTCCTCGTAGACCTCGTACGGCGCCACCTTGCCCTGATGGTTGAGCGTGGGTCGCTCGACCAGTCCGGCGCGGGCATATTTGAAGTTGTAGCTGTTCAGGGTCACCTTGCCCGAGCCGATGCGCCGCATCGCTTCCCAGCGGTCGATGCCGTCGTCTTCCCGCGCGCCCGCCGCGCTCTGGTAGGGCATGTCGCCGGCGCCGTCGATGGCGGTGCGGCGGCTGCTGTCGTCGCTGATGAACAGCGTGTGGCCGTCGATGCGGTGTTCGTACCAGTACACCATCCCGGCCGCTTCCAGGCGCCGGTGCAGGTGGTTGTGGTCGCTCTCGTTGTACTGGATCGCCAGCGTCAGCCGGGGCGCTTCGTGCAGCAGCCGGTACTGGTAGTCGCGTCCCAGGTAGTTGACGAAGATCGCATCGCACAGCTCGGTCAGGCTCAGGAGGTGGAACGCGCGGCAATCGCGGCGCAGCCGCAGGAAGGCCAGCCACGGCCGCAGTTCCATGTGGTAATAGGCGAAGCCGCCGTCGGTCTTGACGAGGTGGAAGGCGAACACGTAGCCGTTGAAATAGCGCAGCGTGCCGTCGTCGCGCACCAGCGTGACCGTGACCATCTTGCCGGTGACGTCATCGAGCGCGATGCCCGCGTCGTCCGACAGCACCTCGACGTCGATCTCGAAATCGCGCGACATGGCTTCGTCGGCCACGATGGCGTTGACCAGCATGATGCTGTCGGGCCCGTCGCCGCGCGGGTATTCCATGCGCAGTAGGCGCCGGCCTTGCGCTTCCTTGTCGTAGACGGAGAGGAGGGCGCCGGCGCCCTGGAGCAGAGTCACGATGATGGTCCGTTGTCGGATGAATGCCAGCGGAAACTGTAGATGACGCGTGGAGCGCCGTTTTGCGCCAGCGCAAAAGCATGGCGCGGCACCGGCGTTATTGCTGGATCATGCGATCTGGATCAGGTAGCGCGTTTCGCCCCAGTCCGCAGTGGCCGGCCGGGTCGAGAGCACGCAATTCATGCCCAGCCGCAGGCCGGCGGCCGCGTCCAGCGTGGGGGCGCGCATCTCGGCGCCGCGCAGCACCAGTTGCACCTCGTACTGCAAGGTCGGCGTTTCAAACATCGACAACATGCTTTTCAACGCCGCCGCGCCGGCCGCGTCCTTGAGGAAATGGTCGTGCTGCGCGCGGTTCAGCGGCCCGAGGCGTATGCCCACTTTCAGGTCGCGGCGCCACAGACGGGGACCGAGCGTGAAGCCGGCGCCGAGCCGGTTGTTTTGTTTGCCCAGCCGGGTGCTCTGGTCCGGCGCCAGCAGATGCCAGCGTCCCAGGTTCGGTATCACCGTGACCGGAATGGCGAAGTACTCGCTGAGTACGCGTTGCATGGCCGCCGCCGTCACCGGCCGCTGGCGAAACGCGGCGGCGTAATAGGCGGCGACGGCGTCCGGCATGGTGCCGCCGCCGCCGCCACCGGACAGTGCCAGCAGCAGGGGCAGCAGGCCATCGTTGCCGTCGTCGCGCGTCAATTCCAGCCTGTGCTTGCGCCAGGCGAGGTAAAACAGGGCCACCATGCGATTGGAGAACAGGTCGATGAAGGCGCGCGGCCCCTGGTCGCCGTGGTCGCGTTCGCGCGCGGCGATGCGCTCGCTGTAGTGGTTGGGCATGGCGCCCTGGTTACCCAGAAAGCCGATGAAGGCCGGCGTGATACGGATGCGCTGCAACTGCCCGGCCGCCAGCGCCGCCGACAGCTGCGCCTGCGTCCGCACCGCCGCGCCGGCATCGACGTCGGGCGAGAGCGCCTCGATCTCGCTGGCGGGAAAGTTCAGCGACGTGCTGTTCTGAAACTGTAAATAGTCGGTCAGCGCGGACGAGCGCGGCACGCCGTGCCGCACCATCCACCGTTCGAGCAGCCGCACCGCCTGCACGAAGTCGAAGCGGTACGGTGCGTCCAGCAGCTGCCCGATTATTCCAGGAGCGTTTCCCCGCTGCGTCGTGGGCATCGCATGAGCTCCTCTCCGGTGCGGCTCGATACGGCCAGCAATTGCGTGAAGACATTGATCTGGGCGTGCAAGCCGAAAAAATGGTCGAGTATTTGGCTGAACAGGACGATGCTGCTGCCGATAAAGGCATCCTCGTCGAGCGCCAGGCGGATTTCAATGCCGGGCATTAAGGCGGCGCTGGGCTTGCCGGGTATCCACGCCATCAGCACTTTATAGTCGAGGCTGACCATGCCCCGGATCTGGCGTTGGCTGATGGCCGAGCGCGGCAGATCGTACAGCGTCAGCGTCTTGCGCAATTCGTCCAGGCCGAAGCTGCTCAAGTCGCGGTGGTTCAAGCTCAGATGCGCGATCAGCCGCCAGTGGGCGCCGTTGCCCGACGCGAAACGGTAGGGAGGGCTGGGCTTGCGCAGCAGGCGTACGGGCGCGTGATGGCTTAGCCCGTCCATCGTCAAGTCGCCCTCGGGCTGGCCGTAGCTGAGCGCCGTCGGCAGGTCGCGGTTGCTGCACAGCAGCTCCACCGACAGCGTTTGCGTGGACAGGTCGACGGGCGTGAGCTCGGTGTCGACCAGCGCGATCCGCATTTCGTGGCCGGGGCTCAGTTCGGCGACCACGTCGTCGCGCCGCATCACCCAGTAGCGGCCCGCCGCAGCGGGATCGCCGTGGCGCATGCTGTAAAACGGCAGCACGGCTTCGACGCCGTCCTGGCGCGCGACGTCGGTGATGAGCGTGGCCGACTCGATGCCGTAGATTTCGTAAGCGGCAGGGCAAGCCGCGTCGGCCAGCAGGGCATAGTCCGGCGCCGTGTGCCGGATGCTGACCGGCGCCGACGGGCGCGCGAACAGGTTGACGACGGGCGCGCAGTGCAGCAGCAGATTCTGGGCCGATATCTTGCCCAGCGCCCGCGCCATCGCCGAGGCGCCATGCATATTCTCCAGCGCCAGATGCAGCGTGCAGCTGCGGCAGCCGGGCGGCATGGACCGGCTGATTTCCGTCCAGTCGAGGTCGATGAAATTGAATTTGTCGGGGAAGGCGAAGTATTCGGTCAGCAGGCGATAAGCCGGCTGCGAGCGGGCGGGAAAGGGAATCAGCGCCTGGTCTTCCGCGAAGCCGACGGCGGCGACGGGCACGTGGCGCAGTGGCCGCCAGGCATCGTCGCCGGCGAAGCTGACGTAGGCGGCGCCGGCGCGCGTGAACAGGGCATCGCGCACGGCCGCGCACAGCATGGGATCGCCGTTGATGAACAGGCGCCGCGACGTCAGGCCCATTGCGTCGATGGCGGCGGTGCCGACGCCGTCGATGGCGATGCTCAGGCGGGAGGTGGCGTCCATGGGCAGGCGGATGCCGGCCGGCGCCGTGATGTGGCTATCGAAACGCACGCCGGCCACGCTCACCGGTGCGATCACGATGTCGCTGGTGGTGCGGAACAGGCAGCTCACGCCGCGCACCGCCGTCGATTTCAGGAGGGCGCCGCGGCGTATCGTTTGCGGCTGGGCCGGCAATGGCGTGGCCGACTTCGGCAAGTCCAGCACGATGATCGAGCACGATGGCAGCGGACGCAGGTAATGCGGGTACAGCATTTCCAGCAGCGACTCGGTGAACAGGGGGTAGTCGTCGTCGAGCCGCTTCGAGATCCGCGCCGCCATCAGTGCCGTCGACTGGATCAGTCGCTCCACTTGCGGGTCCTTGCACTCGTTTTCACCCATCAACAGCTGGTCGGCCAGGCCGGGGAAACGTTGATTGAAACCGTGGCCGTAGTGGCGCAGCAGGGCCAGTTCGATCTGGTAATGCATCAGTAGCTTTTCCACCGCGCCGCTCCGCTGGTCTAAACACAGCATGCTGTCACCGAAGCAAGTGGTCGTGTTTGATTACGGGCAAGTTACATGTCCGGGCGGCGGGGAGGGCGGTCGGCCGATTGAATAAAATTCATGTTTTTTACATTTCGCCATACTTTGTTGTATTTCAAGCGAACTAGATATATTTGACTTGCTATACCTATTATCAATGAAAGAGAATACCGCCTTTCTGCAAAACTGGCACGTTCACTATAGACATCCCCACGATGCGCCCCGAACGTGCCGCCGCGTGCCCTCAAAGATCCTATTGACGGTATGACAAGACGGCAGGCAAGCTCTTTCGGTTGGAAGGGCCAGCCCGCCGGTTTCGCCGTGCTCCACAGATTGCGCGCGTAACTATAAGAGCGGACAAAAGAGAAAACAGGAGACAACTGTTGATAACTCTTTGCAAGTTTTTTACTTAAATCGGGAAATACATAATGAAATTGTCCAAGATGCACAAGCGCCTGTTGGCGTTGAGCGCAATGCTGCCTATGGGTTCCGCGATGGCACAGCAAGCGCCAGCCGCTCCCGCCACGCCCCAGCTGGAAACGGTGACCGTGACGGCCCAGCGCCGCACGGAAAACATCCGCGACGTGCCGGTGGCCGTCAGCATGCTGAAAGACGAAGTGCTCGACGTCATCACCTCCGGCGGCGGCGACATCCGCGAACTGGCCGGGCGCGTGCCGAGCTTGAACATCGAATCGTCGAACGGCCGTACCTTCCCGCGCTTCTACATCCGCGGCTACGGCAATACCGACTTCAGCACCTTCGCTTCGCAGCCCGTGTCGCTGATCTATGACGATATCGTGCAGGAAAACCCGATACTGAAAGGTTTCCCGATCTTCGATCTGGCCGACGTGGAAGTGCTGCGCGGCCCACAGGGCACGCTGTTCGGCCGCAACACCCCGGCCGGCGTCGTCAAGTTCGAATCGGAAAAGCCGAAGCTGGGCAAGACCGAAGGCTATTACAACGTCTCGACCGCCACCCACGGCACCGACAACTTCGACGGCGCCGTCAACGTGCCGCTGTCGGACGAGTGGGCGATGCGCGTGTCCATGCTGCGCCAGCACCGCGACAACTTCGTCAGCAACATCGCCACCGGCCAGAAGGATGCCTACGAGGGCTATAACGAGGAAGCCGAGCGCGTCCAGTTCCTGTACCAGCCGAACACCACGTTCAACGCCTTGTTCAATGTGCACTCGCGCGAGACCACCGGCAGCGCGCGCCTGTTCCGCGGCAATCTCATCAAGAAGGGCACGAACGACTTCGCGTCCGGCTACGACTTCGACTCGATCGCCACCAACGGCCTGAACATGCAGAACCTGAGCACCAACGGCGCCAACGCCCGTCTGAGCTGGGATCTGGGTTCGGTCAAGCTGTTCTCGATCACCGGTTACGAAGGCGTGGACGGCTACTACAGCCGCGGCGACATCGACGGCGGCACCACCGCCACCGGCGCCAATCCGGTACCGTTCCAGGTCCAGACCGGCGGCGGCTTGAGCGGCCTGACCCAGTACACCCAGGAATTCCGCGCCGAGTCGAAATACGACACGCCGCTGAACTGGCAGGCTGGCGTGTACTACTTCAGCGAAAACGCCAACGGCTTCAGCAACAACTACGACAGCACCACCGAGTTGCAGACCTCGCACCTGGCCAGCCATCAAAAGAATACGGCTGAAGCCGTGTTCGGCTCGCTGAGCTACGCCGCCACCGACGCGCTGATGTTGCGCGGCGGCCTGCGTTACACGGACGACAAGAAGCAGTTCAACACGGTGCAGGCGGTCAACGTGGTGCAGGTCGGCCCGCAGGCGGTCGAAGAGAGCAAGAGCAAGACCAACTGGGACCTCAGCGCAGCCTACAAGCTCGACAAGGACACCAGCCTGTACAGCCGCATCGCCACCGGTTTCCGCGCGCCGAGTATCGCCGCCGCCAACAGCTCGGTGCCGATCACCGTGGCCGCCGCCGAAACCATCACGTCCTACGAAGCGGGCATCAAGGCCGACTTGTGGAACCGCCGCGGCCGTGTTGCCTTCAGCGTGTATGACTACACGATCAAGAACCAGCAGCTGACCGTGGTCGGCGGCACCTCGAACGTGACCAAGCTGATTAACGCCGCCAAGACCCAGGGTCACGGCGCCGAAGTCGACTTCGAAGCCTTCGTCACGCCGGACTTCAAAGTCACCGCCGGCGGCAGCTACAACTTCACCAAGATCGATGATCCTACCCTGTCCGTCGCCAAGTGCGGCCAGTGCACGATCACCAATCCGGTCAACGCCGCGGGCAATCCTTTGATTAACGGCAACCCGTTGCCGCAAGCGCCTAAGTGGATCGTCAACGCCACCGCGCGTTACAACATCCCTACCGAAAACGGCAACTTCTTCGTGCTGACCGACTGGGCTTACCGCAGCAAGATCAACTTCTTCCTGTACGAGTCGACCGAGTTCACCGGTAAATCGTTGCTCGAAGGCGGCTTGCGCGCAGGCTACAACTGGGCCGGCGGCAAGTATGAAGCGGCTGTCTTCAGCCGCAACATCACCAACACCAAGCGCATCGTCGGCGGCATCGACTTCGACAACCTGACCGGTTTCGTCAACGATCCGCGCCAGGTGGGCGTGCAGTTCAAGGGCGGCTTCTAAGCCCGGAGCGACATTGTCGGCGGCCGCGGCGGATTTTTTGGCCGCAGCCTAGACAGTGCCGTGGCGGCCGTATATAATGCGGCCTCTTTTCCCTGATAGCTCAGTTGGTAGAGCGACGGACTGTTAATCCGCAGGTCCCTGGTTCGAGTCCAGGTCGGGGAGCCAGAATTTAGAAGGGCCGCATCGTGAGATGCGGCCCTTTTTCTTTGCCCTCAAAGCAGTGCTCAGGGGGTGGATAAAAGTTGCTATAAATTTATTTTCAATATAAAAATGAAAATGAATTGATTTTCCCCAAGTTGATGATTAAAATTGCCACATCACTTAACCCATCAATAAAACGAGGAATTGCCATGAGCCCACGTATCGCCCGCATTGCCGCTATCGCTGCCATTTTCGCCGCCGGCGCCGCCCATGCGGCATCGCCCAACATGGTCAAAAATGGCACTTTCTCGCTGGTCAATGACCTGAGCGTGCCGACCGATGGCTATGTCGTCGTCGATGCCGGTTCGGACGCGATCAAAAACTGGACCGTCGGCAAGGATTCCGTCGACGTCGTCAACGGCAGCATGTACCACGCGATCGACGGCTTCAGCATCGACATGATCGGCACTCCTGGTCCTGGCGAACTGTCGCAAAAAATCAAAAACCTGCAAGTCGATACCAGCTATCTGCTCACGTTCGACCTGGCCCTCAATCCTGGCGCCGCCAAGGGCGCGGTGAAAGTGGAGTTCCTGGGCGAGACCTTCACCTTCAAGGCGCCGACGGACGGCAGCGTCACGTTTGAAAGCCAGCTCTTCACCAGCAGCTCTGTGCTGTCGGCCGGCGACGCCAAACTGAAATTCTTCAGCGTTGACAAGGGCGATTCGTATTCGGGCGCCATCCTCGACAACGTGACCCTCACGGCCGCCGTGCCGGAACCGGAAACCTATGGCATGCTGCTGGGCGGCCTGGGCCTGATCGGTTTCATCGCGCGCCGCAAGCGCAACAAAGCTGCCTGAGCACCGCTCGCGCTCTGAATCAAGCCCGCCCCGTGCGGGCTTTGTTGTTTTTAACGGTAGTCGGCGTCGTCGAGCAGCATGTCTTCAAAAAAGGCGCCGTAGCGGCGCTGCGGATCGCGCAGGTGGATTTCCAGTATCCAGCGCATGGCCGACGGGCTCAGGTCGTAATCGGCCAGCGGACCGGTGTGGATGGTGGCGTGCGGGAAGTCCGACACCCGGTGTCCCGGCAAATCGAAATTCAATTCCCAGCCCATGGTGCGCGCGATGCGGTCGGCGCGGGCGTACAAGGCCCTGCCGCTGAGGCGTTCGCGTTGCCAGATGGCGCGCAGCTCGTGGAACAGCTGTTCCGCGTCGCGTGCGCAGCGCTCATAGTCGGCGTGGCGGCCAACCACGAAGGAGGCGCCGCCGTCGCCTTCCCACGCTTCGACGCGGGGCGCGATGTCGATGAAGAACAGGTCGTTTTCTTGCAGTATCACGCCGGCCACCGAAGCCTGCTTCATCGGCTTGATGGTATTAGTGCCGAAGCGCACGCGCGTCGGGTGCCAGCTCAGCGCCAGGCCGGCATCGAGCAGCACTTGCTTGGCCATGTCGACCGCGTCTTCCTCGACCATGCCGGGCATGACGCGGGCGGCGATGTCGCGTATCGCCCGCCGGGTTTTTTGACGCGCCAGCAACATGCCGTCGACGGAAAAGGCCGGGCCGACGCGTTCGGCCGGATGGACCCGCTGCGCCGCCGCCGTGGCCGTCGTATCGTCGGCCGTATAGTCTGTCGTATCGTCTGTCATATCGCTGCTGGCCGCATTCAACGCTGTGTTCATTTCACTGTCCTTCAGATGAGCCGGCCGGGTTGCCGGGGAGTGCAGTCATTATCGGGACAGCGCCGGCATGGCGATAGCGCGCTCAGGCGTGGTTTCCGGCCAGAATAGGGGCGTTTGCCGCCAACGCCCCGGCGGCGTCGGCGGGGGAGGGCTACCGCATGGAATCGGTTACACTGCCGGTGGACCTCCGGCTGCCTGCCGGCCCCACCGGTTTTTTGCCCTATCTTCCACGCCACCTTTCCACGCCGCCATGACCAACACCGTCACGCTCCTCGCTTTCCCCGGCGTGCAATCGCTGGACGTGAGCGGGCCGCTCGATGTGTTCGCCGAAGCCAACCGTTTTTTGGCGCCGCAAGACCATTATCGTATCGAGGTGCTGGGTGTCGAACGGGGCTTGATGGCGTGCTCGAACGGCTTGCAGATCCAGGCCCAGCGCCATTTCAGCGACAGCAGCGGCGCGCTCGACCTGCTGCTGGTGGCCGGCGGGCCGTCGCTGCTGCGCCAGGATTTCGGCGAGGAGCTCAACGTCTGGCTGCGCGCGGCCACGCAGCGCGCGCGCCGCTATGGCTCGATCTGCAACGGCGCCTTGCTGCTGGCGCGGGCCGGGCTGCTGGACCACAAGCACGTGACCACGCACTGGAACGACGCCGCCGCCCTCGGCGCGCTGTGCCCGACGGCGCGGGTCGAGTCGGACCGGCTGTTCATCCAGGACGGCGCGCTCTACACGTCGGCCGGGGTGACGGCCGGCATCGACCTGTCGCTGTTCCTGCTGGCGCAAGACCACGGCGGCGAAGTCGCGCTGAACGTGGCCAAGCGCCTCGTCGTCTTCACCCAGCGCGCCGGCGGGCAGTCGCAATTCAGCCCTTTCCTGACACCGTATGTGGAAGCGACATCGGCCGTGGCGCAGGTGCAGGATCACGTGCTGAGCCATCTGGCGCAAGACTTGTCGGTGGCCGTGCTGGCCGGCATCGCCGGCATGAGCACGCGCTCGTTCTCGCGGGTGTTCGTGCGCGACGCCGGTGCCACGCCGGCCGAATTCGTCGAGAGCGCGCGCGTCGACGCGGCCCGCGTGATGCTGGAAAACAGCGCGCTGCCGCTGAAGACGGTGGCCTACCAGTGCGGCCTGCGTGACGCCCAGCATCTGCGCGACGTGTTCAAGCGCCGCCTCGGCGTATCGGCCCAGCAATACCGCCTGCACTTCGGCATACCGCGCGAGCCCGGATAGGGCGCGGCGGCTTCGGCAGGCCGGGCCCGATTCGGCGATAATCACGAGCATCTCTTACACCCCCACGAGGATCATCATGCACGATTTGTCCGCCTTCCCGATCACCGCCAAATGGCCGGCCCGTTTCCCCGAACGCTTGCAGCTGTATTCGCTGCCCACGCCGAACGGCATCAAAATCTCGACCATGCTGGAGGAAATCGGCCTGCCCTACGAGGCGCACCTGGTCAGCTTCGATCGCGGCGACCAGACCTCGCCGGCGTTTCTGTCGCTCAATCCCAATAACAAGATCCCCGCCATCCTCGATCCCGACGGTCCCGACGGCAAGCCGCTGGCGCTGTTCGAGTCCGGCGCCATCTTGCTGTATCTGGCGGAAAAAACTGGCCAGCTGATTCCGACTGACGCGACCGGCCGCTACGAAACCATACAGTGGCTGATGTTCCAGATGGCCGGCGTCGGGCCGATGTTCGGCCAGCTCGGCTTCTTCCATAAATTCGCCGGCAAGGAGTATGAAGACAAGCGCCCGCTGGACCGCTACGTCGGCGAGGCCCAGCGTCTGCTGGCGGTGCTGGAGCAGCGCCTGAGCGGCCGCAGCTGGATCATGGGCGAGCAATACACTATCGCCGACATCGCCACCTTCCCGTGGCTGCGCACGCTGGTCGACTTTTATGCGGCGGGCGAGCTGGTCGGCATGGAGCGCTATCCCAACGTGATGCGCGCCTATCAGGCCTTCATGGCGCGGCCGGCCGTGCAGAAGGGCATCGTCACGCCGCAGCGCGGCTGAGCACGCCGGCCGTCACCCTCCACCAAGGCAAGGCGGCGGCCGCCGCCGACCTTGCCACCGACCTTACACATTCTGCCCGCCACTAGTTCTAATGGGAGAAGGCAGTTCGACCCCGCTCATTTACAATGTCCCGAATCGAGGTAAATACGTCTCTTGGGATATTTGCTTCACGCCTACACTACATGCATCAACTCCGATAACCATGAAGAAGGAAGCAAAAATGAGCACCTCAACGACCAAAGGCACGGCCCTCATCACTGGCGCATCGACCGGCATCGGCGCCATTTACGCGGACCGCCTGGCCCGCCGCGGCTACGACCTGATACTGGTTGCGCGCGGCATCGACAGCCTCGACAAGCTGGCCGCCAGCCTGAGCGCCAGCACCGGCCGCAAGGTCAGCACCATCAAGGCCGACCTCAACGTGAAGGCCGACCTGCGCGCCGTCGAACAGCGCCTGGCAAGCGACGACAGCATCACCATGCTGGTCAACAACGCCGGCCTGGGCGCGACGGCCCCGCTGCTCGATTCCAACATCGACGACATGGAAGCGATGATTTCGCTCAACGTGACCGCGCTGACCCGCTTGACCCACGCCGTGGCCCCGCGCCTGGTGGCCAGGGGCGCCGGCGCCATCATCAATATTTCGTCCATGGTGGCGGTGGCGCCCGAGGTGTTAAATGGCATCTACGGCGGCAGCAAGGCCTTCGTGCTGGCGCTGACGCAGTCGATGCACAAGGAGCTGAGCGCCAAGGGTGTGCAGGTGCAGGCCGTGTTGCCGGGCGCCATAGCGACGCCGTTCTGGGGTTTGGCCGGAACGCCGATCGAGCACCTGCCGGCTGAAATCGTCATGACGGCCGATGATCTGGTCGACGCGGCGCTGGCCGGTTTCGACCAGGGCGAAGTGGTGACGTTGCCGTCGTTGCCCGAGCTGGCCGACTGGAACAATTTTGAAGCGGCGCGCCTGGCGATGGGTCCGAACCTGTCGCGCGTCAAGCCGGCGGTCCGCTACAACGTGAAGTAAAGCGGGAAGGGCTGCGGCCCTGTCATAAAAAATGGCGCCCTGACTGGGCGCCATTTTGCTTTTGCGGCGTTGACGATTAAACCTGCTCGCGCAGCGCCATGCGGCGGTGGAAGCCTTCGGTGGCGGCCGGGCCGGGCGCGAACGCGTATTCGCCGCCGGTGATGAGCTTGCCGGTATTGGCGTCGACCACCACCGGATTGACTTGCTGGCCGGTCTTGACGTCGACCAGCACCACGGCCTCGCCTTCCGGCGCGAAATGCTTGTTGCCCCAGGCTAGCATGGCCAGCAGCACCGGCCGGAAATCGCGGCCGCGCTCGGTCAGCAAATATTCGAAGCGCGGCGGCTTTTCGCAATACTGGCTGCGTTCGAGCAAGCCTTCCTCGACCAGCGCGTTGAGCCGGCGCGTCAGCATATTGGGCGCGATGTCCAGGCTTTTCTGGAACTGGTCGAAGCGCGTCAGGCCGTAGAAGGCATCGCGCAGGATGAGGATGCTCCACCATTCACCGACGCGCTCCAGACCGCGCGCGATCGGGCACATTAAATTACTGAAACTCTTGCGTTGCATGGTGCTGCTCCTGTTCTCTGCTTGATGCTTTCACTATGATAGCAACTTTGACGCGCGGCTTGTGGCCGCTCAGCGCTGCAAGGGCGCCAGATAGATGGCCGGCTGGCCCGACAAGCCGGCCTGCACCTTGCGCGTGATCTCGTCGGCCAGCACCTCCTTGGCGCCGGACCGCACGCCGTCGAGGATCTGGCGCGCCACTTCCTGCGGGCTCACTTTCGACACGTCGAAGCCGGACGTCATGTCGGTGTCCATGAAACCCATGTGGGCGCCGAGCACCTGCGTGCCCTGGGCGCTGAGGTCGTTGCGCAAGCCGTTGGTCAAGCTCCAGGCGGCCGCCTTCGACATCGCGTACGGCCCCATCATGCCGGAGTTGGTCCAGCTGGCGACCGACAGCACGTTGACGATGGCGCCGCCGCCGTTCCGGCCCAGCACCGGCGCGAAGGCCTTGCTGGCGCGCAGCGGGCCGTAGACGTTGGCCTCGAAGATTTCCCGCGTCACCTCGACGCTGTCGGCGGCCAGGAAGCCGACCATCCTGGCGATGCCGGCGTTGTTGATGAGCAGCGTGGTGTCGGCGCACAGGGTGGCGGCCGCTTCGATGTCGGCCGGATTGGTGACGTCGAACTTGACCGGGATCACGCCCGGCAAGTCGATGCTGCCCAGTTCGCGCACGCCGGCGTAGACCTTGGCCGCGCCGCCCGCCAGCAGCGCTTTGACCAGTTCCAGGCCGAGGCCGCGATTGGCGCCGGAGACGAAGGCGACGGCATTCTTGATATCCATGATGCATCCTTTCAGTGGGTGTAAAAGCTAAACAATCAAACTGCGCGGCGGGACGGCGCCTTCGACGGGGTCCGACCCCGGCGTCCGCGTCCGTGCCCGCCGGTACTGCATATCAATGCGCGTCGGCCGATGGCGCGGCCGGCGCCGCCACTTTGCGCATCAGCGGCACCATCGCCGTCGTGACGATGAAGCAGGCCATCAGCACCAGGAAAATATCGGAGAACGTCAACGTCAGCGCCTCGCGCAGGGTCAGCAGCCACAGCTGCTTGAGCGCGCCGCCGTCGCCTTGCAGCGCGTCGCCCGACCAGCCGCTGAAGTTGGCGCTGACCTGGCCCAGCAGCGACATCGCCGCATCGTTGCTGGCGGTGACGTGCTCGGCCAGCCGGAAAAAGTGCAGATTGGTGCGGTCGTTCAAGATAGTGGCACAGATGGCGATGCCGATGGCGCCGCCCAAATTACGCATCAGGTTGAACAGGCCGGACGCCAGCTTCAGCCGTTCCGGCGGCAGCGCGCCCAGCGTCAGCGTCACGATGGGCGGCACGGCGAACTGCTGGCCGATGCCGCGGAACGCCTGCGGCAGCAACAGCTCGGCCGCGCTCCAGTCGTGCGTGATCGGCGAAAACTGGTACATCGACAGCGCGAAGCAGCCCAGGCCTATCATCATCAGCCAGCGCAGGTCGACCCGGTTGGCCAGGTAGGCGTACAGCGGGATCGACATGATCTGGAACACGCCGGTGGAAAACACGGCCAGGCCGATTTGCAGCGCGCTGTAACCCTGGACCCGGCCGAGGAACACCGGCGTCAGGTAAATCGTGGCGAAGATGCCGACCCCGGTCATGAAGGAAAAGAAGCTGCCGAGGGCGAAGTTGCGGTCTTTCAGCGCCCGCAGGTCGACGATGGGGTGGGCGAAGGTCATGCTGCGCCACACGAACAGCAGGCCGGAAATGACGGCGATCCAGGCCGTGCTGCGGATCAGCGGGTCGCCCAGCCAGTCCAGGCGCGGGCCTTCTTCCAGCGTGTATTCGAGGCAGCCGAGGAAGGCCGTCATCAGCACGATGCCGATGACGTCGGCGTCCGGCAGCAGCTTCCAGTTGGGGCGGTCGATCTTGACCAGCGCCGGCACGGCCAGCGTGACGAAGATGCCGGGCACCAGGTTGATGAAGAACAGCCAGTGCCACGAGTAATTATCGGTGATCCAGCCGCCGACCGATGGTCCCAGCGTCGGCGCCAGCGAGGCGATGGCGCCGATGGTGGCGGCGGCGATCACGCGCTGCTTGCCCTGGAAGAAGGTGAAGGCCGTCGTGAACACCAGCGGTATCATCGAGCCGCCGAGGAAGCCTTGCAGGCCGCGGAACAAGATCATGCTCTGGATATTCCAGGCGATGCCGCATAGCAGGCTGGTGAGCGTGAAGCCGGCCGCCGAGATGGCGAACAGCCAGCGCGTCGACAGCACGCGCGACATCCAGCCCGACAGCGGAATGACGATGATTTCGGCGATCAGGTAGCTGGTCTGCACCCAGACGGTTTCATCGGTGCCGGCCGACAGGCCGCCGCCGATTTCGCGCAGCGACGCCGACACGATCTGGATGTCGATCAGCGCGATGAACATGCCGACGCACATGGTGGCGAAGGCGAACACCTTGGCCGCCGTCGACATGTCGGCCGGCAGTATCAAGTCCGCCAGCTGCTTTGGAGCGGTGAGCGAGGTGGCCATGATTATTTGGCCTGGGCGACGCGCACGGTGGCGGGGGTTTTATTGTCGCGGCCATCGACCTCGGCCGTCACCGACAGGCCGGGACGCAGCGTGCCCAGCGTGCCGTCGGCGTCGTCGAGCACGATGCGCACCGGCACCCGCTGGACGATCTTGGTGAAGTTGCCGGTCGCGTTTTCCGGCGGCAGCACGCTGAATTGGGCGCCGGTGGCGGGCGCCAGGCTGGTCACGTGGCCGTGGAACTGGTGGCCCGGCAAGACGTCGGCCTCGATGATGGCGCGCTGGCCCGGATGCAGTTGCGCCAGCTGGCTTTCCTTGAAGTTGGCGTCGACCCACAGGCCGCGCGCCGGCACGATGGACAGCAGGTGGGCGCCGGCCGCCGCGTAGGAACCGTTGCGGGCGTGGCGGTTGCCGATGGTGCCGTCGATGGGCGCGCGCAACTCCGTGTAGCCGAGGTTGATCTTGGCCAGTTCGCGTTCGGCGATGGCCTGGGTCAGGGCGGCGGCGGCCTGGTCGCGGCGGGTGGCGATGACGTCGAGCTCGCGCTCGGTGGCGGTCTGGGCGGCCTGCGCCTTCAAGCCGTACGCCTGCGCCTGTTTATAGTCGGCGTCGGCGCGCTGCGCGCTCTGGATCGACACGGCCGATTTCGCGGCCAGGTCGTGGTAGCGCGTCTCGTCGTCCTTCGAGCGCGAGGTTTCGGCGGCCGTCGCCGTCACGCCGGCCCGGGCCTGGGCGATCACGGCTTGCTGCAGGTTGCGGGTGGCGTCCAGGTTGGCCAGCAGCGCGCGCTGCGCGGCGACGGCGCCCTCGGCCTTGGCCAGCGCGGCCTGGTAGTCGCGGTCGTCCAGCTTGACGAGCAAGTCGCCGGCGTGCACCACCTGGTTGTCGAGGACGGCGGCCGACGTGATATAGCCGGGCACCTTGGCGCTGATGGCGGTGACGTCGCCGCCGACGTAGGCGTCGTCCGTGTTTTCCATGAAGCGGCCATCGTTCCACCAGTGCCAGCCGTAGCTGGCCAGGCCCAGGCCGGCCGCGATCGCCACCACGGCCATGACGCGGACCTTGCCGCTCATCTTGTTCTTGTGCGCCACGTTGACGGCCGGTTCGGTAATCGCGTTGCTAGTCATTTGCTGCTCCTTGATGGAATCCACGCGGGGTGGACAAGTCGATGGGGGTTTTCAGGGCTGATAAAAATTTGTTGCTTTCACGATGAAAGTAACTATAATCGAGTTACTTTCATTATGCAAGTAACTTTTAAAAACGGGCAGCAGCATCCATCCACGTCGCGTCACCCCACCAGGACATCGCCATGAACCGCACCAACCGCTTACTGAATACCTTCCATTTTTCCGCGCCGGCCGCGCCGCTGCTGCGTTTGACCACGCGCGCCTTGCTGGGCGCCACGCTGGCGGCGGCGCTGGCGGCCTGCGCGGTCGGGCCCGATTATGTGAAGCCGGCCACCGTCATGCCGGCCGCCTACGTCCATGCCGGCACGGCCGCCGCGCCGCTGGCGCTCGACGTCTGGTGGACCCAGTTCAACGATCCGGCGCTGACCCGCATCATCGAACGCGTGCTGGCGCAAAACCTCGACCTGGCCGCCGCCATGGCGCGCGTCGACCAGGCCCGCGCGCAGTCGAAACTGGCCCAGGCCCAGTTGCTGCCGTCGGGCACGGCCAACGCCAGCGTGGCCCGTCAGCATCAGTCGCTGGAAAGCCCGCTCGGCGAACTGGCCAGCGCCCATCCCGGCTACAACCGCAACGCGACCCTGGTCGACACCGGCGTCGGCGCCAGCTGGGAAGTGGACCTGGCCGGCGGCCTGCATCGCGGCGCCGAAGCCGACCAGGCCGAAGCGCAGGCGGCCGAGGCCGACCGGCTCGGCGTGCGGGTGTCGGTGGCGGCCGAGGCGGCCGACGCCTATTTCCGTGTGCGCGGCGCGCAAACCCGCATTGCGCTGGCGCGGCAGCAAATCCAGGCCGACAGCGATTTGCTCGAACTGGTCAAGCTGCGCCTGGCGGCCGGCATGTCGACCGAGCGCGAGCTGGCGCAGGCACAGGCGCGCTTGTCGCAAGTGAAGGCCGGCATTCCGCCGCTGCGCGCCGAGCAGGATATCCAGCTGAACCGGCTCGATGTGTTGATGGGCGCGCAGCCGGGCACGTATGCGGCCGAGTTGTCGGAGGCGAACGGGCACGGCGCCGACGCGACCATTCCGCCGCTGGCCGGCGGCCTGTCGCCGCAAGACCTGCTCAAGCGCCGGCCCGACGTGATCGCCGCCGAACGCCGGCTGGCCGCGTCGAGCGCGCGCATCGGCGTCGCCACGGCCGAGTATTATCCGAAGTTCTCGCTGTCGGCTTTGCTGGGCTTTGAAAGCCTGGGCACGGGCACGCCGTCGGCCGCCAGCTTCCAGCCGAGCGCCGTGGCCGGCGTGCGCTGGCGTTTGTTCGACTTCGGCCGCGTCGACGCCGAAGTGGCGCGCGCCAAGGGCGCCAACGCCGAAGCGCTGGCGCGCTATCGGCAATCGATGTTGCGCGCCACCGAAGACGTCGAAAACGCGCTGGTCCAGCACACCCAGCTCGACGCCGAGCGGCGCGAATTGATCGATGAAGTGGCGGCCGACCAGCGCGCCCGCGACTCCTCGGCCGACGCCTACCGGGGCGGCGCCAGCAGCCTGACCGAAGTGCTGGAGCAAGACCGCCAGTTGCTGGCCGCGCGCGACCAGCTCGCCAGCGCCCAGACCAGCACCGGCCGCGCCGCCGTCGCCACCTTCCGCGCGCTCGGCGGCGGCTGGTAACAAGGCTGGGCGGCCGGCGCCGGTCGACGGGGGCGGACCACGGTTTCCCTGTCCCCGTTTCGGGCGCGGCCGCACCCTGCCAAAAGTATCAAAAAATATTTTACTTTCGACAGTATTTTTGTACTAAGGAAACCTTTCCGCTGCTATGCTACGGGCTCGCGGTGGCGGAAACCGCCGGCAACCCACTCACAAGGATGGCATGGATCGCAGGGATTTCGTTGGGATCGGATTGGCGGCGGGCGCGATGGCCGGTACGGCGCGAGTGCAGGGCGCGCCGCTGTCGTCCAAGCTCGGCAACGGCGGCATACTGGACGCCGGCGTGTTGCAACAGCAAGAGTTGATGCAGGCCGGCAAGCTGACCTCGCACGCTTTGACGTCGCTCTACCTGGCCCGCATCAAGGTCATAGACCAGGCCGGTCCGCGCCTGAACGCCATCATCGAAATCAATCCCGAAGCGCTGAAGATCGCGCTCGACATGGACCGCGAACGCGGCCTCAAAAAGCTGCGCGGCCCCCTGCACGGCATCCCGGTCTTGCTCAAGGATAATATCGCCACGGCCGACCGCATGAGCACGACGGCCGGTTCGCTGGCGCTGGCCGGCGTGCGCGCCACGCGCGACGCCCACGTGGTGCGCCTGCTGCGCGCGGCCGGCGCCATCATCATCGGCAAGACCAATTTGAGCGAGTGGGCCAATATGCGCTCTACCCATGCCGTCAGCGGCTGGAGCGGGCGCGGCGGCCTGACCCTGAACCCCTACGCGCTCGACCGCAATTGCAGCGGATCGAGCTCGGGCTCGGGCGCGGCGGTGGCGGCCGGCTTGGCCACGCTGGCCGTGGGCACCGAGACCGACGGCTCCATCGTGTCGCCGGCGTCGATCTGTGGCCTGGTCGGCATCAAGCCGACGCTGGGCCTGGTCAGCCGCAGCGGCATCATCCCCATCGCCCACTCGCAGGACACGGCCGGGCCGATGGCGCGCAGCGTGGCCGACGCCGCGCTGATGCTGGCGGCCATGGCCGGCTTCGACCCCAGCGACGCGGCCACCGAGGGCGGCGCCGGCCAGGCGCGCGACTACGGCGCCGCGCTCGACCGGCAAGGCTTGCGCGGCAAGCGCATCGGCGTGGCGCGCAATTTCTTCGGCCGCCATCCGGCCCTGGACGCCGTCATCGAAACGGCGCTGCTGGTGCTCAAGGAGCAGGGCGCCGAGCTGATCGACGCCGACCTGCCCAACATCGGCAAGTACGGCGACAGCGAAACCGAGGTGCTGCTGCATGAATTCAAGGCCGACCTGGCCGCTTATCTGAAACAGTACGCGCCGCACGCGCCGGTCGCCAACATGGCCGACGTGATCGCGTTCAACCAGCGCCACGGCAGCACGGAGTTGCAGTATTTCGGCCAGGAGTACCTGGAGCGGGCCCAGGCCAAGGACGGTCTCGACAGCCAGGTCTACCGCGACGCCCTGGCCAACAACCACCGCTATGCGCGCGAGGAGGGCATCGACCAGGTGTTGCGCGAGCACGCGCTCGACGCGCTGGTGGCGCCGACGGGTGGCCCGGCCTGGCTGACCGACTTCATCAACGGCGACCATTTCGGCGGCAGTTTTTCGTCGCCGGCGGCGGTGGCCGGCTATCCGCACATCACGGTGCCGGCCGGCCACGTGCACGGGCTGCCGGTCGGCCTGTCCTTCGTCGGCGCGGCCTACAGCGAAGCGCCGCTGATCGGCATGGCCTACGCCTTCGAGCAAGCCACGCTGCACCGGCGCGCGCCGCAGTTTCCGCCCAGCGTGTCGCTGGTAGTCAATAAAAATGTCAGCGCATGAGTGAGGCCACTTTTCCGGAGTCGTGGAAACCGAAGACTTGGATCGCCGTTATTTTGAGTTTATTTTCCGCTCCGCTCGCATTGCTCTACCTTGAGCGCGTGCGTTGGGCTGCTTGGTTTTTCCTGTGGGTTGTGGTGATGGGGGGGCTTGGTTTTACGTTGCCCTCCATTTTTAATTCAACATTTTTATCCGTTGTTTTGCAACTGCTAACTTGGTTCGCCGGCGTCATCGTCTGTTATCGGGAAGTCAGCAATTCGATAGTGAAAGCTCAACGCCGCTGGTATTCGCGCTGGCAGGCGTTGACCGGTTTAGTCGTTGCAGTATTGTTGTCGGTGACTATTGGGACCACGTTTTTGTATGAACATTTTCGCGTGCCTAGCACATCGATGCTGCCTACCGTTGGCGTAGGCTCGAACGTTATCGTGCAGAAATGGGGGTACGGACATTACAGCAAGATGGGTGTCAAAATTAGCAGCCGGTCGATGTCGGCGTCATTGCAACGTGGTGATATCGTCGTTTTCGATTATCCGGTCGATGTCAGACAAATGTATATCAAGCGCTTGGTGGGATTGCCTGGCGATCTAGTGGAATATCGCGACAAGCATCTGTATGTGAATGGCCATGATACGCGGGGATCTTTACTGGCCGAGTATCTCGAACAAGTCGACGATGGTGCGCGTTATTTGACTCATGTCGCCGAGAGGCTGGAGAGCGTGGAATATGAGGTGTTGATGAATCCGGATCGCGACCGTTATTTCGATCCGCGCGATTTTCCATTTCACGATACCTGCCAGTTCAATGCAAACTCCGTCAGCTGTCGTGTTCCAGAAAATCATTTTTTTGTCTTGGGTGATAACCGTGACAATAGCACCGACAGCCGTGATTGGGGATACGTACGATCAGATCAAATTGTCGGCAAGGTTGTTAAAATATTTCGTTAACAAATCTTGATAGTTACACAGGCGGCAGCGGCGTGCGCCATTCGTTCTGATAATGCTGCGGCGTCTTGCCGAGCAGGCGGCGGAACATGGTGCTGAAGGCGCTGGGGCTGGCGTAGCCCAGCGCGTGGGCGATGGCGCCGACGCTGTCGCCATGGGCCAGGCGGCAGAAGGCGTCGGCCAGGTGCACCTGTTGCAGCCATTGGCGGTAGTGCAACCCGGTTTCCTTCGGGAATAGCCGGATCAGCGTGCGCGCGCTGGCGCCGGCGTCGGCGGCCCAGTCCTCGATGCGGCGCCGGCTGCCGGGCGACGCCAGGATCGCCGCGCAAATGTTCACCAGCCGCCGGTCGCGCGGCCACGGAATGGCGATCGGCACCGTCTCGGCCGCCGCCAGCTCCGATAAAATCAGCATCGCGATATGCTCGCCCCGTCCCGGTAGCGGGTACTCGATAGGCTCGACCAGCAGCGCCAGGATCAGCTCGCGCAGCAGGCCGCTGACCTCGATCACGCGGCAGCCCGGCCCGAAGGCGGCCGCCGCTTCGGCCTCGATGTAGATGGTGCGCATGCGCACGCGGCTCAGCATATGCAGTTCGTGCACGACGCCGGGCGCCACCAGCAGCGCGCGGCGCGGCGGCAGCATCCACACGCCTAAGGCGGTCGTCACCCGCATCACGCCCTCGGTCGCGTACAGCAGCTGCGCGCGCGGGTGGCTATGCGGCGCGATCCGGTCGCCGAAGACGTTGTCGCGCGACATGGCCGTGATGACGCGCGGAACATGCTGGAAGTCGCGCGCGTCGCTGGAGCGCCTGGGCGCCGCCTTGGACGCGGCCTTTGCAGCCCGCCTGGCCGCCGGCTTGGCCGCCAGCACCGGTTCGGTCCTGGCCGCGTTCGCGTCCGCTGGAAGAGTGGAGTTTGTCACTTTGGCGATGATAATTGGAAGATGCCACTGATCCGGCCATATTACACTGGTTTCCCGGCGCCGTTTCCGCGCGCCGGCCGACCGGATCATCTCTCATGACTTTCCCCCAATCAGTGCCCGCCATGCCCGCAGCCGAGCCGACGCCGCAAGCCGGCGCCATCCTGCACATCCTGGGCGCCGTCGCCTTCGTCCACCTGCTCAACGACCTGGTGCAGGCGATGCTGCCGTCCATCTATCCCATGCTGAAGGCCCAGTTCGGCCTCAGTTTCACCCAGGTAGGCCTGATCACGCTGACGTTCCAGTGCACGGCCTCGCTGTTGCAGCCGTGGATAGGCCTGTACACCGACCGCCGCCCGCTGCCCTTTTTGCTGCCGCTGGGCATGTGCTTTTCGCTGGCCGGCGTGCTGATGCTGGCGCTGGTCGGCAGCTTCCCGGCGCTGCTGGTCGCGGCCGGCCTGATCGGCGTCGGCTCCTCCACCTTCCACCCGGAAGCGTCGCGCGTGGCGCGCCTGGCCTCGGGCGGGCGCTACGGTTTCGCGCAATCGCTGTTCCAGGTCGGCGGCAACGTCGGCTCGGCCTTCGGGCCGCTGCTGGCGGCCGGCGTCATCATCGGCCGGGGCCAGGGCAATATCGCCTGGTTCGGCCTGCTGTCGGCGCTGGCGATCGCCGTGCTGTACCGCGTCAGCCACTGGTATCGCGGCCATCTGGCCGGCCTGCCGCGCAAGGCCGCCGCCCCGGCCGGACCGGCGCTGTCGCGCGGCCGCGTGGCCGGCGCCCTGGGCGTGCTGGCGCTGCTGGTGTTTTCCAAATATATCTATATGGCGAGCCTGAGCAGCTACTACACCTTTTACCTGATCGACAAATTCGGCCTGTCGGTCGGCAGCGCGCAGCTGTATCTATTCCTGTTCCTGGCGGCGGTGGCCGGCGGCACCTTCCTCGGCGGCCCGATCGGCGACCGCGTCGGCCGCAAGCGCGTGATCTGGATATCCATCCTCGGCGCGGCGCCGTTCACGCTGATGCTGCCCTACGTCGACCTGTTCTGGACCGGCGTGCTGACGGTGGTGATCGGCTTCGTGATTTCCTCGGCGTTTTCCGCCATCGTCGTGTTCGCGCAGGAGCTGGTGCCGGGCAAGGTCGGCATGATCGCCGGCGTGTTCTTCGGCCTGATGTTCGGCGTCAGCGGCATCGGCGCGGCGTCCATGGGCCATATCGCCGACGTCGCCGGCATCGCCTATGTATACAAGCTGTGCTCGTTCCTGCCGCTGCTGGGCGTGCTGACGGTGCTGCTGCCGCAGATCGAAGCGCCGCGCAAGATGTAATCGGTGACCGCGCTTGATACAAAAAAGCGACCGGTGGGATGAACACCGGCCGCTTTTTTTATCGCGAGTTTTTTGACTGACCGCTTACGCCTCGATGAAGCGCATCTTGAAGCTGCGGCCCTTGATGTTGCCGAAGTCGCCGCCCAGCGGATTGCCCTTGCTCAGGCGCTCGAAGGCGAGCTGGGCGATGCGGCGGTCCAGCGCCACGTAGGTCATGAATTCGAGCACATTGATCTTGCCGACCTGTTCCTTGGTCAGGCCGGCGTCGCCGGTCAGCGCGCCCAGCAGGTCGCCCGGACGCAGCTTGTCCTTCTTGCCGCCCATGATCACCAGCGTCACCATCGGCGCCGGTTCGGCCACCGCGTGCTCGTCCACCGTCAGCTCGCTCAGCGGGTGCCATTCGACCGGCGCGCCCTGGTATTCCTCGATCAGCTTGACCCACTTCTTTTCATTGGGCGCGCACAGCGACAGCGCCAGGCCCTTCTCGTCGCCGCGGCCGGTGCGGCCGATGCGGTGGATGTGGACCTCGGTATCCTTGGACACGTCGACGTTGATGACCGCTTCCAGGTTGGCGATGTCGAGGCCGCGCGCGGCGACGTCGGTGGCCACCAGCACCGAGCAGCTGCGGTTGGCGAACAGTACCAGGATTTCATCGCGCTCGCGCTGTTCCAGCTCGCCGTACAGGGCCAGCGCGGAGAAGCCTTGCGCGCGCAGTTCGGCGGCCAGCTCGCGGCAGTGGACCTTGGTGTTGCAGAAGGCCAGCGTCGACACCGGCCGGTAGTGGGCCAGCAGCTTGGCGACGGCGCCGTTGCGCCCGTCAAAGCCGACTTCGTAGAAGCGCTGTTCGATCTTGCTGTTGTCGTGCTGCGCCTGGACCGTCACTTCGACCGGATCGACCAGGAAGGAGGCGGTGGCGCGGCGGATATCGTCCGGGTAGGTGGCCGAGAACAGCAGCGTCTGGCGGCGCGCCGGGCAGGCGCTGACGATGCCGGCGATTTCATCGTAAAAGCCCATGTCGGTCATGCGGTCGGCCTCGTCGAGCACCAGGGTCTGCACCTTCGACAGGTCGACGGTGGCGCGGCCCAGGTGGTCGCGGATACGGCCCGGCGTGCCGACGACGATGTGGGCGCCGTGTTCGAGCGAGGCGATCTGCGGGCGCATCGGCGCGCCGCCGGTCAGCACCAGCACCTTGATGTTGCCGATGCCGCGCGCCAGCCGGCGCAGCTCGTTGGCCACCTGGTCGGCCAGCTCGCGCGTCGGGCACAGCACCAGCGCCTGGGTGGCGAACCAGGCCGGATTGATCTTGTGCAGGATGCCGATGCCGAAGGCGGCCGTCTTGCCGCTGCCGGTCTTGGCCTGCGCGATCAGGTCGCGACCCTCCAGCACGGCCGGCAGGCTCTGGGCCTGGATGGTCGTCATCTGGTTGTAGCCGAGCACGTCGAGGTTGGCCAAAAAGGCGGGCGTCAGCGGCAGGCTGGTGAAGGAATCTTGGGTCATGGCGGTGGGCTGGAAAAGAGGGGATGGAGCACAGTCTAACAGGCTGCACGGGTGGCGTGCGCCGGACCGGCTGGCGCTGTCGGTGGGACGGATAGGACTATATCGTTGCTGTGCGGCCACCGTGCCGGGCTTGTGCCGGTGCGGTGGACGCGGGTGTAGGCGTAATGCGGCGCCGGTGATGCGGGTGACGCTGGGTCGCTGATGACGCTGGCGATGCCGGTGGCGCTACTGCGCCGGCGCCCACACCGGCAAGCCGGTCAGGTCCAGGTTTTCATCGCGGGTCCACTGCGGCAAGCCGCTGTTGTCGGTCGCTTCCAGCAATTCCAGCTGCACCTGCTTGAGCGCCGCGCGCCGCACGCGGGTGCCGAGCGGCCGCTTGAGCTCGGGCTCAAGCGGCGCCGCCGGGCTGAAGCCGGGCAGGTCGAACGTCGCATTGTCTTTTTTATCTCTCATGTCTGAAACCTGATGCCCAGCGCGCAGCGCCCGCGATGAAAGGCGGCGCCCGCACTGGAGCGGCCCTGGCGGCGGGCCGCTTGAATAAGGCGGCGCTGAAAAATGCGCCGCACAAAACAAAAGCCCGGCTGCAGCAGTCGGGCTCAGTAAATTATGGTCGCAGTGTATCACAAACCGTTTTAGCCGGCGAGGCCGGCGTCGGCGCGGCTCAGGCGCGGAAGCTGAGCGTGCCGGTCAGGTCGCCCGGCGGCATGGCGCCGCGCGCGGCGAAGGCGGCGTTGCGCGTGGCCAACCCTTCGAGCAGCGGCAAGTCGTGCAGGCGCGTGATGAAGCGCATGATCGACGTCGTGTCGTAGAAACTGTGGTCGACCTGGCCCCGCTTGGCGTACGGCGACACGACGATGGCCGGAATGCGCGAACCCGGCCCCCAGCGGTCGCCCTTGGGCGGCGCCACGTGGTCCCACCAGCCGCCGTTTTCGTCGAAGGTGATGACGACCACCATGTCCTTCCACTGCGGCGATTTCTTCAGGTGCTCGATCACGTTGGCCACGTGCTGGTCGCCCGCCTCGACGTCCGAGTAGCCGGCGTGCAGGTTCAGATTGCCCTGCGGCTTGTAGAACGCCACGGCCGGCAGCTGGCCGGCCACGACGTCGGCCAGGAAACGGTTCGAGATCGGGCTGTCGCCCACGCCGCCGTCGCGCAGGTGGGCGGCGCGCGCCGCCGTGCCGGGCGCGAACTGCTGGAAATAGTTGAACGGCTGGTGGTGGTACTGGAAGTTCGGCTTGTCGCCGCCGCCCTTGGCGTCGAGCGCCGCCTGCCAGGCGCCGCCGTACCACGCCCAGCTGACCTGCTTGGCCGACAGCAGGTCGCCGATGGTGTGATAGGACTGCGGCGGCAGCGTGCTGGCGTCATGCGGATCGGCCAGCAGCGGATCGCCGCCGGCGGCGGGGCGGATATAGCTGGGCTGGAACGGCGGCGCCATCGTGTTGACGGCGTAGCCGTCCGGCGTGATGGCGCCGTCGTTGACGAATTTGGGATGGCCGTCGAGCGCCGATTTCGGGCTGTCCGGCGCCACCGCCAGGCGGGTGCCGGTCGGGCCGTCTTCCAGTACGGCGATCTTGCGCTTGGCCGCCGTGTCGGCCGCGTTGAAGTATTCCGGCACCCGGCCCGAGATCAGGAACTGGTGATTCAGATACGAGCCGCCGAAAGCGGCCATGAAGAAGTTGTCGCACAAGGTGTACTGCTGCGCGATCTGCCACAGGTTCAGGTTCTTGCTGGTTTCGCCGTAGTGGCCCATCACCATGCCGCCGCTGTTGGCCCAGGCGACGAAATGGTCGTTCTTGCCGCCGTTGATCTGCATCTGGTTCTGGTAAAACACGTGCCACAGGTCGCGCGTGATGACCGCTTCCGGCAGCGGATTGCCGTCGGCGTCGGACAGCTTGAAGGGCGCGTTCGGCAAATCCTTGATCTGGTCTTCGCGCAGCACATATTGTTTGCCGCCGATGTTTTGCGGCGTCGGCACCATGCCGCCCCACACCTTCGGCAGCGTGGCGAGCACCGAACCGTCGCGGTCCTTCTGCGCGGCGGCGGCGGCCGGCAGCTCGGACAGCGGCGCGCTGGTGCCGGGGAAGTTGGCGAATAAATTATTGAAGCTGCGGTTTTCGAGGTAGATCACGACCACGTTCTTGACGTGCGCCTTGAGCTTGGCGTCCAGCGATCCCTTGACCGGCTGGCGCGTCGTGGCGGCGGCCGCGCCGACCATGCCCGGCACGGCGCTGGCCAGGCCGACGGCGGTGGCGGCCTGGAACATGCGGCGGCGCGCGGGATCGGAGGGGAGGGCGGCAGATGCCTGCTGCTGGTCGTGGGCTTGGTCCTTCACGCATTTCTCCTAGATAGATTCGATGGTGTGGCGGCGCGCGTGAGCGCCGTGCCGCGCAAGCAGGATTGTGACAGTTTGTTCCGGGCCTGCAAAGCGAAAAGCCGGCCCGATTGCGTTGAATCGGGCCATGGCCGTTTAGTTCTCGGCTAATCCGGCAGCGCCGGCGCCGGCCCTCAGCTTTTGTACAAAGCGCGGCAAATGCGGATCCGTGCGATCGAGCGGAATGGCGTCGAACGCGAACCAGCGCACCTCATGGAATTCGCTGTCATCGAAGGTGAGTGTCTGGGCGCGGCTGCCGTGGATCACATACCAGAGCGATACATCGGTGTGGCCGGCCGTCAGTCCGACGGTCGCGGTGCAAGTCAACATCAGGGGCGGTCCGATGGCATGCGGCGCGCCGATGCCGAGTTCCTCCGCCAGTTCGCGCGCGACCGTCACGCGGGGATGCTCGCCGGCGTCGACATGACCGCCCGTCGGCAGCCATCGCTGCGCGTTTTTATGATCGACCAGCAGTAGGTGACCGTCATCGACGACGACAAAATAGGCGACCAGGTGGATGGGCGGCGTGGCCGGTTTCGCTATCCGGCACAGTTGCGCGCCGGAGTCGATCCAGGCGATGGCGCGGTCGATATGTTGCCGCTCGATGTAGTCCAGCCCAGAAATCGCCGTGATTTCCGCCCGAATTTCCGCTCGCATGGGGGCCTTGATGTAGTGAATATGACAGTATTATGCGGCAAGGGGCTGAGATGTTCGTATTTGGCGCGTGGAGTTTTCTTTAAGCTTGGAATGCATTATGCCGTGCCTGTATTTTTGCTTCGTCGCATCGACGCATCATGGCGCTCAAGCCGCGCGTGACAGTTGCATCTCGACATGCAGGCCAGCTTTCGCGGCCATATTCGCCAGCGCATCGATGGCGAATAAATTGATCTTGTCGCGCATCAGGTTTGTATAGTTAGGCAAGCGAAGCGTCGAAACAATCTTAAGGCGGGGAGAATGGGGCAATGCGGAGCGCTACGAAGGAGGCGGGGACTTGATCTGCTGAGGCGGCTGATAAAACTATGTACCCGGAAAAACCAAAAGCCGTTGATTTTCTGAAGAAAATCAACGGCTTGCTTATTTGGTTGCGGGGACAGGATTTGTTTCTAATGAGAGAAAATCTTATTCCGCCGTCTGCTACCCCATTGAAACCTAAGGTGAAGTCAATAGATTCGATTCCGGTTGCGGGTTCAAAAGAGGTGTGGCACCAAGTGTATCACAAGGGCTTCGGCTGATGCGGCGGACGATGCTGATGCTGACTTTACTGTTGCCGCTTACACTGCTCAGGCTGCTCCATGCCGTTGATAGGGAGCACGGCGTAACAACATCCTGTGGATAGGGGAAAAGTGAACGCATCGACGAATGGCCGATCTTTTATTGCCAGAAATGGAACGGCATCTGATAATCTGCCACATTCGCAAGCTATCGATTGAAGCTATACCCGGTAGCTGGTGCCGATGGCAGAACGTCAGAGAGGTGGTATGACGCTTTCGTCAGAACGATATTTATGTAAGGCTCGACAAATAAAATGCACAAAAAAATTGCTTTCATCATCGGTGTTGGCATTTGTTTCAGTGGCTGGGCTCAAAACACTATCACAAATGCAAGACGCCCGAAGGCGGGGTGATGTTCTCAGACACTAAATGCATGACTGCTGACAGGGTGATGATTCAGTCGCCAGCATCAAATACGGTGACGACTCAATCGCCAGAATCGAATCCTCATCAAGTGGAGAAAGTTGAGGATGTCTGCAAGGCAGCTATCTCAGCATCCCTCAAAGATCCAGGCAGCGCGATTTTTGGCAAACCATTCAGGGGTTCCTTTGACGTTATTGAAGTTGGCGGAGTGAAGACCAATGCGAGAATTATTGGTGTTCCGGTGAATGCTAAGAATAGTTATGGCGGCTACGTTGGCGAAAAGGTTTACGCTTGCTGGATCAGCGCCGAAGGCGACAGATTTCTGAAGCTGGGCCTTTCGCCCCATTAAAGCTCTTGAAAAGTGGCTATTGATAGGTTGATGTCACGCTGTTGGATTAACACCGCTGATGGTGCTGACACTGTTGACGCTCCTGACGTTGCTGACGCCGCTAGTGCTGCGGACTTTGCTGACGCTGCCCCTGACTTTGCTGACGCCGCTGACGTTTGCTGACTTTGCTGATGCTGCAAACTCTGCTGACGTTGCTGACGCCGCTGACGTTGCTGACACTGCTGACACTGCTGACGCTGCTGACGTTGCTGACGCCGCTGACGCTGCTGACGTTGCTGACGCCGCTGACGCTGCTGACGTTGCTGACGCTGCTGACGTTGCTGACGCCGCTGACGCCGCTGACGCTGCTGACGCTGCTGACGCCGCTGACGCTGCTGACGCCGCTGACGCTGCTGACGCTGCTGACGCCGCTGACGCTGCTGACGCCGCTGACGCCGCTGACGCTGCTGACGCTGCTGACGCCGCTGACGCCGCTGACGCTGCTGACGCTGCTGACGCCGCTGACAGATCG